>JAHCMM010000277.1 GCA_019192515.1 Cyclobacteriaceae bacterium SS2 | reverse complement strand
CAAGTAAGAGTAGCAGGATAGCCACCAGCTTTATTTTGTCCCATCGTTTCCAAAAGGCAATCAGCCTGATGATTGCATAGAATAAAAAGAAATAAAGCGTGTAGTGGCCCCAATCCGAATGCTTTCCGGCGGTTACTTCTCCCTGAAAAGGGATGGCCACCTCATTGATAGCCTGACTTCCACTTAAAAAGGCTGCCAATGCGCTCAGAGCAGCAATGCAGTATATTGACAGGGCAGTTTTTTTGAGCGAGTCATTGGGTTTGATTACCGACAAAAGATCAAACAATGTTGCCAGGAGCCATAAGGCAATGGGGAAATGTATGATCAGCGGGTGTATATTAGGTGCCCAATCAGGTAAGAGCTGTTTCATACATTAAATTTGATTTAGAATTAATCCATCAAATTTCGCTTAATGTCACAGCTCCTGGTTCACGATATTTTCGCTATTTCTTATGAAATTTTGTGTTCGTTAATCTGCTTCTTGTCTTTTTAAAAACCAGTGTTCTCCTCCGAAAACCAGTGCCATAAATCCTACTGATACCATGATGACCAGCAGATCACTGGTACACTTTATCCACAAAAACGCACCGAGAACCAATGTATCCAGAACAATCGCCGTAATGACTATGTAAGCTTTAGCCTTAACGTCTTTGCGGAGATGCTTAAGTACGCCCCAATGAATCGTGATATCCATTACCAAATAGAAAATGGCACCAAGAGAAGCGATGCGGCCCAGATCAAAAAAGATGGTAAGAATGATGGCAATTATGACAATATAAACCAGCATATGCTTCTGAATCCTTCCGGACATGCCCAGGTGGCTATGAGGAACCAGGTTCATATCGGTAAGCATAGCTGTCATGCGGGATACTGCAAAAATACTTGCAATGATGCCTGATACCGTAGCTACGATAGCAATGCCAACGGTGAACCACAATCCGTACTGCCCGAACGACGGTCGCGCAGCTTCGGCAAGCGCATAGTCTTTGGATTCAATAATCTTTGGAATGGACAGATTGGCAGATACAGCAAATGCCACAAGCAAATAAATGACCAGACATATGATCAGTGAGATAATGATAGCTCTCCCTACGTTTTTATGCGGATTTACCACTTCACCTCCGCTATTGGTTATTGTGGTAAACCCCTTAAATGCAAGGATCGAGAGTGCCAGCGCTCCTAAATAACTCACTATGGAGTAATGTTGTGAGTGCTGAGATGAAAAGGCCTGGTCAAAAGAAAAGCCAGTTGCCCATAAACCACCTATTGCGAAAACAGCGATTCCTCCTATCTTAATGATGGCCATGGCCATTGATGATTTGCCGATAAAATTATTACCTGAAATATTTACTAAAAAAGCAATGACCAACAGTACCACTCCCAGAAGAGGCACAAGAAATGAATTATTGCCTACATCAAAAAGCTGAAGTGTGTAGGTGCCAAAGGTCCTGGCTACAAGACTCTCGTTGATGATCATGGAAAAAGCCATGAGCAAAGAAGCACCGGCAGTTATCGTACTCTTTCCGTACGCTTTTTTAAGGATCATGGCAATACCTCCAGCTGAAGGGTAGGCATTTGAAACCTTAATGTATGAATACGCACTGAATGCTGATACGATTGCGCCTGCTACGAAGACAAATGGGAACCAGCTACCGGATCATTCTGCTACCTGACCTAGTAGGGCGAAAATACCAGCTCCAATCATCACTCCTGTTCCTAGAGCAACTGCTCCTGACAGGGTTAAGCTATTTTCTTTATAATCTGACATATTTGAAATCTTGTTAAGTAATCTACCACCGCACCAAATTGGTATTTATACCTATGAGTAAAGGTCTTTTGCAAGCAATCCCTGGTGTTTCAAATTAAACACTATCAGAAAATGAATGTTTTAATGGTATTTTGTCCAATCTGTTTATGAAATGTTGTGGTTTTCATCGAATTCTATTTATATCAAAAAGGAATGGTTTGTATTTTATAAAGTTTAATTTATCAGTAGAGTTTAGACATTAGTACCACTATAGATCTTTCACTCACTTTATATCTGTTAGTATCAATTGGTTGATCTCCAAAAGCAAAAAATGAAGACCTCTGCCAAGTGTCAATTATGACATACCATTGGTAATCTGTTTGAGGGATTTGGAATTCCAGTGACTTGTTCCATGCATTGATCATGAAGTGGTATTGAAAGTCTCCAAATGGTTCTTTCAACTGGTATGCCAGGGAATGTGAATGGTAGCTCCAGTCTGGTTCCAGCAGCTTTATGCCGTGCCAGGTAATGCATCTGTCTCCTCTTTCGGGCATTTCACTCCAGAATTGCTCCATTCTGAATATCTTCTGTGATTGATTGAATTTGATCAGCTGCTGGACAAAAGCAAACAACTCTTTATTCTTTTCTACAAGGTCCCAATCAAACCAACTCAAAATATTGTCCTGACAATAGGTATTGTTATTGCCTTTTTGAGTCCGTCTTACTTCGTCCCCCATGGATAGCATGGGAGTACCCTGCGAGAGAATCAACAGCACTAAGAAATTTTTAATCTGCCTGAGTCGAATGGTTTCTATCTCCGTATCGTCAGTTGGACCTTCTATCCCGTAATTACACGAATAATTTTCATTACAGCCATCGCGGTTATTTTCTCCATTCGCCTCATTGTGCTTGTGGTTATAGCTGACCAAATCGTTGAGGGTAAATCCGTCATGACAGGTGATCATATTGATACTTCGATTCGGATCTCTGAAAGGTCTCTGATATAAGTCAGGGCTACCGGCAATACGGCATGCAAAATCACTCACCGCTCCGTTATCTCCTCTTATGAATCGCCTGATGTCATCGCGGAACCGACCGTTCCACTCTGCCCACTTGTCTCCGACAAATGACCCCACCTGATAAAGTCCTCCGGCATCCCATGCCTCTGCAATGATCTTGGTATTGGCCAACACGGGATCAGATTCTATTTCCCACAGGATAGGAGGATTTTCCAGGGGGTTTCCATGCTCGTCTCTTGACATAATTGAGGCCAGGTCAAACCGGAAACCATCAATATGCATTTCGATCACCCACCTCCTGAGGGCATCCATAATCAGTCGACGGACGATAGAGTGATTCGTGTTCAATGTATTACCACAACCGGAGTAGTTCATGTAATATTGTCCTTCCGGAGCCAGAATGTAGTATATATCATTTCTGAATCCCTTAAAGGAAAGAGTAGGTCCTGACTCATTGCCTTCTGTCGTGTGATTGAAAACCACATCCAGGATAACCTCTATGTTCGCTTTATGAAAAGCTTTCACCATATTCCGGAATTCATCTGCTATCATGTGCGGGTCATCACAGAAACAGTAACCATTATGCGGAGCAAAAAAAGCCAGGGGTGAATATCCCCAATAGTTAATCATCGATCCATTGGCTACATCCCCTGGATCAAACTGGATTACTGGCATCAGTTCCACAGTGGTTATGCCGAGCTTCTTTAAATATGGGATCTTCTTTGCGATACCCGCATAGGTACCCAGTCTTGACTTTGTGATTCCTGAATTTGGATTTCGGGTAAATCCTCTCAGGTGTAGTTCGTAAATGACAGATTTAGAATAAGGATGGTGAATATGCTGATCACCATTCCAGTCATATGTCTCAGGATCTACCACCACACATTTCATACTCTTTTCATATCCCAGTTCTTTTATTCCGAATTCGCAAAAACTATTTCTATCGTATGATTTCGGTGTAACAACAGCTCTGGAGTAGGGATCCAGCAGCAATTTTTCGTAGTCAAACCTAAGTCCATTTTCGGGATCAAAAGGCCCATGAACCTTGTATCCATATATTGTGCCTACAGGCAGTTCCTTTACGAAAACATGCCAGTAGTGGAAACTATGATTGATTGAGGACTTTAAGGATATTACCTGAAAGGGTTCCGGATCATCCACCTTGTCAAAGAGGTAAAGATCAATGTTCAATGCATCTTTTGAATACACGCTAAAATTCACACCCGACTTCAAAACAGTAGCCCCTAAAGGATTAGGTTCACCAGGGGCGACCATATAGTTTTTTACTTTTGACCTGTCTTTAATGCTTGACTCCATCTTTGCCAGTGATTTTAATTGGAAACTTCTTCATCATCTTGTGAATGACCGGATGCAGGTCTTCATACATCTCCTTGTGATCATACAAATCTCCCTGAGCCACACCTTCCCAGACAAGTTCATTGGTTTCACTATCGACCGCAGTCAATTTTACCCCGCCGTGGATATAGCGGATCTTGTCAGTACTTGAATACCCATTACGCCATCCTGGTTTCCCCGTTAGTTTCCCATCTCTAAAGTAGATTGCAGGAGCGTAATAATAACCTATATCAAATAACTCTGGGATATCGTAATCTGGAGGAATTTTCATTTCCCTGGCATGACTCAACCATTCTATGTGAATCAGTAGTTGAGCTTCAACTGTGTCTTGATTCATGTTTCGCTGGACAAGACAATGTGCAATATATCTTCGAATATCTTTTCTGATGAAGTCATCAGTGCAGACAGAGTCCCCCGAATGCTTTACTTCGGGTAACCAGGCATATGTCTTGTACCGTTGAAAATCAGCCTCTTTATCCCGGAATACCGCTACATCCCGATAAACATTACACGACGATAATGCAGTAATGAACACAAAGAGAATAAACAGATGCTTTACCATGATTAGTATAGTTGGTCTCCGGCGACCGGCTAGCCCCAACACGTTGGTTTACAGGCTCACCGGTTATCACCGGAGATGAGTATAACATTATTTAATACGTCAACGACCTGCGGACTTCACCTGTTTTATGAAGTTTTGGGTAATATTTAAGGAATTCCTGTTTATCCTGATCAGTCATTTCTGGTAATTTTTAACCGGTCATCATCATAGGGCAACAGTTCTGCGCTTACCCATATGCCTATCACCGGACAACTTACCAATTCTGAAAAGCCGGCACCCATCCACCTGCTTTCCAGACCCATATTCAAATAGAGCGATAAACTCTTTTTAATAATTTGGTCGCCATCACCAAGGGACCCCACAAGGGTTGCCGGTCCTATTTCATTCTGATTGAAAACCCTGGCAATCATGGCAAAACTCAGATGGTCATTATGACTTTCAATAACCTGTTTTTGAGATAGATCTACCTTAATAACAAATTCATTTTTATTTTTCCTGAATAATGTTTTATCTCTTTTCCGTTTTCCTGATTCGAAGTCATCAGCCCTTATGGTTATCCATAAAATGAGTTTTCTCCGGTTAAAAATAATATCTGCTTTCTGGCTTTTCGCTAATAACATTTCTCCATTATCACGAAAAGTCACAATAGCATTCCCTTCATTAGCAACATAGTATTTCTGGCCGAAAGCACCTGTTCCTATTAATACGGATATCCAGAAAATACAATACTTTATTTTAGTAAACCCCATAATTCAATTTTCACTCACAAAGCCAGAGTAGCTTGTTGAACATAAAATAATCCACACCCTGACATCCATTTTCTGCTTTACACCGATCTATTCTTGTTTTAAGATCAGTATAAGTAGCAAGTTCACTCCGAGCTTCCCATTCACAAATCCGTTTTCTTCTAGTGTCCCAGATTGGGAAGAAAATGGGGTCATGCGCACATAGCAGGTAAGAAACCACATACTTTGCTTCTTTTAGAAAATCCAGGTCTGAACATAAAGTTTCAAACAGGTTCATATCCTGCTGTTGGATCCCTCGTTTGACATCTTCAAGGCGGAACCGGTCCTGTACTTCATTCAGTTTCATATCGGGGATATGACCAGTAAGACCCAGTGCCCCGAACTTTGATGTCACGCTTGCCTTGTCCCACAAGTCCCTGTTTAATTTGATNTAATGCAGGGTTCTGTGGTCGGCAATAAAATATCCCTGTACGGATTGAAAAGGTTCCAACCCAAGCTTCACGGCCTTCATATCAAATCACTGGCTTAAATAGGCCCTGAATTCCCTTACCTGTTGAGGTACTGGATTAAAACTGCTCCATCCAATATCACCTGAATGTATTTTCCTTGTGGCTGTTCTATTGGAGCCAGTGCTTTGTTCGGACTCCTCATCCAGGCAATGGCAGTCTTCGCAACCACAGTTGCATTCCTCTTTTTTAATTTGGTTATTGGTGATTCGTTCAAAGGACATCCTCACTTCATCTTCCCATTTTTTGCGGTAATCGGTAAGGGACATACCAGTATACTTCCTGAATTGACCCGACAGGTAGTGAATGGTACTGTATCCAACAGTAATAGCGATCTGGCTCATATTCAGATCACCTTGCTTGATCAACTCTTTGACTTTATTTGTCCTCAGCTCGATAAAGCGCTGCTCAATGGTAGTTCCGGTAAACTTCCGGTATATTTTACTGAGCTGATGATAGTTTCTGGCCAGCTCTTTGGAAATAAAACCGGAGAGAGTCATTTGCCGGTTCAGGGTGCTGATGTTCTCTAAATAGAGTCGCATGAATTTATTGATGCCTGTAACCAGAAGTTCATTTTGGTCCCGAATCAAGCCCAGTTCGAGCTGTTCCAGTCTTCTATTTAGTGTATCAAAGTCCGGATAATCATTGGTTTTCAGTGTTGCATAGCCCAAATCCACTTCTGCGAAAGGTATTTCCATTTCGTTGAGGATCTGCTGTACTGCATGGATGCATCGGGGACACACCANGTTTTTTATTTGTATTGTGATAGTTTTCATGACAATATTGATTTTGAATAATAAAAGGGAACAGGAATCCTGTGAGAATGAGAATTCCAGGGTAATCAATATTGCCGTTTAGCAAAGGAAGGACTGAATCAGAACACGGATAAAACTGCCGGTTACCGGCGGGGAGAGTGAACTATTCAGCTGATGGGGATCAGTGTTTTTGTGGAAATGAAAATTTGTATAATTAACGTCAAAAATGACTGCGTAAAGTAATACAGGGACTTTTTCAGTTTCAAATGTCGGTAACTCATAATTTACCAGGCTGGCCAACAACTTACTGGTTTCCTCCTTGCAACATTCATCCTTTTCTTCATGATGAGAGTCTGAATGGTCGTGGTGATCCTGATGGATACCTGATATTTGATGTTCATGATGATCACCTGAGAAATGGTTTTCATGACCTTTTTTACTGCTATGAGTGTGGTATAAAGAACCAACCTGGTTTCCAGAGTAGATCCTGATATCTAAAATCCCCAGATCACAAAGGTAATTGCACAGGAAAACTGACGAAAGCGCTATAAGCAAACTCAAGGACAGCCGGATTCGTATTTTGTGCAATTTTCGCATCATGGTCATCTTACAAAGTACCATAAATAAATTTAATGAAAAACTGATTTATGTCAATTAACAAAATGACTTTTCAAACCTTCTGTTAACTAATCCTGCAATAATTCATGCTTTTATTCCCTGGATTGGTCAAAAGTCCGGAAATTTTCAGCAGACTTAAAATAAAGCACTCCTCCATATTTTGAGTTTGGATTGAGGTAGATGAATGCGTGTGCCTTATCTACCCGTTCACCACTGTAAGGGTCAATGGCATATCTTGATTCTGGCTTTTGATTGAGTGTCGTGACACAGGTTTCACAACAACCATAGTAAATATTATCTTCTATTGGAACTTCAATTTGCTGAACTCCCATGTAGGTGTTATTTACCATACATACTTTATTAGCAGGTAGTTGCTCCGTCGGGGAAACCCAGGTTGCCGGATGGAGACTCATATAAAAGTTATAGCAAACGACTCCGAGGATCACCAGACCAATAGATGCGATAATTATTAAAGATTGCTTATCCATTTTAGCCTTGACTCCTTTTTTTCTTAACGACTTTCTCCTCATGGCTTTTGAATTTTAGATTCTGCATCGGACTGTTCCAATACCCTTCTTCTGCTACCTCAGCCCGATACAGGATCTGTATCAACATTACATATAAGCTGTTTACTCTTCCTCAGGAGAGTCGCCACCTTGCTGTTTTTCGAGAAAAAAGCAATGGGTTACGCAAGCGTGCATTTTGTGGTTTTTATGTACCGTGCCTCGCTTATGTCCTTCCGGATCCAGAATTTCACATTTGTCTCCGATAGACCTGGTGGTTAAAACCAGGGTACCGTTATTGTTATAGTATTTCCCTCCCTTTTTGGCTTTTCCAAGTTTATTACCATCTGCATCATAGACGAAACCTTTCTCAATGAATCCCAGTTTTTTTCCCTGGTTATTGAATACGATATCTTCTTTGCTAATGTACCCTAGTTTGGTACCTGTGTTGTCAAGCACTTCACCCGACTTATTTATGTGAAGTTGACGCTCGGTTTTGTTACTTGGCTGAGCCAACAAAACCGGTGCTGCCAGCAGCATTCCCACCAGGAACGCGACGCTGAAAAAAATGAACTTTTTCATTTTATTTTAATAAAAGTCTTTATTCGATGGTCTCCGTCACACTACCACAGGAAAGCATCTTTTCCCCGTAATAGGGGTTCTTTATCTCTTTAGAATTACTTAACCAGGAATACTTTGCCATTGGGCAATAGTCCAGGTAGATCGTTCCCATTGACAGCTTGTTCCCTTTAACCAGGACCGCCATCTGGTCACTTAATGCCCCAAAAGCTGTGCGTTGTTCGTCCAATGAAGTGCTGGCTGTGATATTGGCGACCTGAATTATGGAGGCAGCTCCATTTTCAATGTTTACCATCGATTTTTCAAGCTCCGAGGCTGCTTCCCTGGCTTTTGTCACGCTGGAGGCTGCCAGGGCATCTTTCAACACGATGTAACTGGCATAAGCCATTCCTACCTCCTTGTTTTCAAACATTGGGGCCATTTGCATTTTACCCGAATCCTTGTCGGGCATTGCATGATGTTCGTGTTGGGCATAAGCCCCGGCTGCTACAGCCAGGGCCATTACCATTGTTATCATTTGTTTTTTCATTTCTGATTTTTATTTACATTAATTATCGGCTCCCGTATCAACTATAACTGGTAACCCATCCTTGCCCATGGGAACAAAATAAAATTTGGTATTGGGACTTGTTGTTAGTTTGTCCTGAACTTCCAGTGCCTTGTACTGCAAATATTTTTGGGTAAGCCCAGCATCGATGATCTGCTGAGCATCCCGCTGCCCGGCTGCAAGGATCCGTTGGATCTCTGCCTGCTTTTCGGCAATTTTCATCTCATAGTCTTTTTGCTGAATATCCTGTTCCACGGCCAGCTTGCGATCAACAGCAGAAGTAACTACCTGAGGATACTTAATATGATTAATGGTTACATTGTCTACCTCAAGGTGCTTCCCTTCAATTTTTGTGACAAGCTGCCTGAAGATTGCCGCTTCAATCTCAGGACTTTTGGGCGAAACAACCTTGTATTCATAATCTGCGAATATGTTTCTTGCCAGACTTACAAATTCAGGTTTGACAACACTTCTGTAGTAGTCCTGNCCTACTTCCAGTTCGAGTTGCGCCAATTCTGATTCAACTGGTCTTAATGTGACCGAAACAGAGATGGGAATATGAAGTTCATCTTTTGTTAACACTGCTACATCCTCTGTAAATGTTTGCCACTGCACACTATAACTAACGACTCCATTCCACGGCCAATGCCATACAACTCCGTCTTTATAAACGGTTTCCGTTTTCAGACCCTTTCCATAGGGATTCCACTTCATTGCCTGCATCCCAGGCTTTACAACTGAGCAGCTAACAAACACAAAAAGAATTGTAGCTGCCATCATTATATTTCTTACTGTTTTCATGATCATAATTTTTTAGTTCATCATATAAAAATTATTACGTTCCTAATGAGTCACGTTTTGATTGAATTTGTGTATTTATTTATGATATTATAGTCATTCCAAAACGTTTCTTACACCAGTCATATAATTGATCCATTTCATCCTCCTGCAACAGGCAGGAGGACTTGTGCAACTCCTTTTGAAATAACTCCTGGCTAAAACTTACTTTCACAAGTATGATTTTGCAGTATTCAAGCATTGATGTCCTACGTTTCATGGCTTTCAATTATTTATTCTAGAAGAGTCAACGAAAGCATAAAAGTTTGTTTTTATCACCCGGTAATAACTTTTTATGATTTTTTGCCCGGGCCCTTTTGGAGCCGGATGTTGTTTATATTTGACAGGCCAAACACGATTAAGAGAAAGCTTTGAGTGATCTCAATCATTACAAGTGCTTTTGCCAGTATAGTGACAGGTACAGTATCTCCATATCCTATGGAAGCGAATGTTACCATGCTGAAATAGAAAGCCTCATACAGTTGTATCCAGATGCTTGGTTCCTTCCCAAATATGAAAGCACTCTTGTCGAACCCTGCAAGACAGACATAGTCGCTGGCAAACGAAAAAATCATAAGGAAGATGGCCAATCCGAATATCCTCACTAAAGAGGATACGGAATGGTTGTGATCAATCCATTCCTTTATTTGACCAAAGGAATATAATGTGAAGAATACGACTTTTGACAGTGATAAAAACACTACTAGAACCGGTATCCATCGCGAGGTATGGTCTACGAACTGCATTAAATAGACATAGAGCATAAAAACCAGCCCTACAACCAGCGAAGTAAAACCCATACCATAAGTATTAATCCTTAATGGAGACTTCATGGTATTTCCTTATCAATAGATAATATGAATGTTATACTGCTCATTTTGAGAGCCAATCGAGCAGGACAACCCAGGCAATAAGGCTAAATATAACTGTCCAAAAGACCCACTTCAGTATCTTTTGGCTCTTTGATGGCTTAGTTTGATCTTCTACTTTACAACATGATTTCATGTGAATATTATTAGTTTTTAGTGGTCACATGGAATTCGCATGGTTGAGATTAACACCATGCATGCTTTTCTCTGATGGTTTATTCATCCCGGTTGGTGTTTCTCGATCAAGCCCATTTCACGATTCTGTCGTTTTGCTAAAATTTGAAAAAAGTCC
>JAHCMM010000276.1 GCA_019192515.1 Cyclobacteriaceae bacterium SS2 | reverse complement strand
ATGGATTTGAACAAATTACCTGAAGGTCAGGCTATAGAGGAGGAAGAAACCGATGAGGATTCGGAGGGCTCAGGAGATAAGTAGACTGTCCCTAAAATAATTTATGCTGTTTCTATATCGAGTAAGTTTAGCTGGTTATCAATTAATTGTTTGGATTTTTTCTTTCTTCAATACAAAAGCTAAACTCTTTCTCGAAGGAAGGCATGGTGTATTTGAGCAGCTCGAACATTCGATTAAGACCAACAAAAAAGTCATCTGGATCCATGCCGCCTCTGTTGGGGAGTTTGAGCAAGGGAGACCACTGATTGAGTCAATCAGAAAGGAGAAGATCGATTGTTTTATACTGCTGACCTTTTATTCCCCATCAGGATATCAGCTGCGAAAAAACTACGACCAGGTAGACCATGTGTCGTATTTACCAATGGATTCCCCCGGTAATGCAAGAAGATTGATTTCAATTGCTAATCCAAAGCTGGTGGTTTTCATCAAATATGAGTTTTGGTATTTCTATATGAATGCCCTCCAGGAGAAAAAGATACCCACCATATTTATCTCCTGTATACTGAGAGAAAAACATTTTCTTTTTGGGCCCTTTGGTCGGTTTTACCAGAAACTACTGAAGGGAATTGATCATTATTATGTGCAGGACGAGCTTACCGGCAAACAACTCGCAGGTATCGGTATCGACCAGTTTACCGTAAGCGGAGACACACGGTTCGACAGGGTGATGGAGATTGCACAAAATGCCGGGGCAGTGCCACTTGTCGAGTCATTTATCAATGGAGAAGAAATCATGGTGATTGGGAGTGCCTGGGGGTCTGACCTGGAAGTGATCAAGCCATTTATTCTTAAGCAAGCAGGCGAGCTGAAATTTATCATTGCTCCCCATAATATCGAAGAACATCATTTGGAGCCATTTGACAGGCTGCCAAACAGCATACGCTACTCACAGCTGACCAAGGGAGATCATTCCGGGTATAGGATATTGATAATAGACAACATCGGGGTGCTTTCGCGGCTGTACCGATATGCCCGGTTTGCCCTGGTGGGGGGTGCGTTCAATGGGACATTGCACAATGTGCTGGAGGCAGCAGTATATGGTATTCCTGTGTTTTTCGGGCAGCATGAAAATAACCGGAAGTTCCTGGAAGCCAAAGGGCTGATACAGTCAGGGGGAGGATTTTCATTCGCGGATGCTAAAGAGCTCTCTGAGATGTTTGACTCTCTCCATCAAGACGAATCCAACTATAAAAGGGCAGCAACTGCAGCTGGAGAATTTGTAAAAGGAGGTACGGGGGCAACAGCCCTGATCACCCAAAAAGTCAAAAAATATCTATGAAAGGCCTGGTGATCAAATCGACAGGCTCGTGGTATCGGGTAAAAAAAGAGGATGAGATCATCGACGCCCGGCTGATAGGAAAATTTAAGCTGGAGGACAAGAAAATTACAAACCCTATCGCCGTAGGGGATGAGGTGGTGCTGGAAGCCAATCCCGGGGGCACCAATGAGTGGCTGATCAAAGATATCCTGCCCAGGAAAAACTACATCATCCGGAAGTCTCCCCGCAAGAAGGGACACGATCATTTGATAGCAACGAATGTGGACCAGGCGCTGATGATTGCCACGCTGAAGATGCCCAGGACCTCACTCGGTTTTATTGACCGCTTCCTGGTGACGCTGGAAGCCTTTCGGATCCCGGGAATCATCTTTTTCAACAAGACCGACCTGCTGAAGGAAAAGGATAAGGAGGTGTTGATCGACATTACCTCTCGCTACGCAGACATAGGATATGAATGCACCTTTGGTTCGGTGAAAAACAACCAGCTGGGTGATATTGAAAAACTGCTGAAAGGCAAGGTTACCCTGCTTTCCGGGCATTCCGGTTCTGGCAAATCTTCCCTGATCAATGCTTTAGTACCCGGGACCGATCAAAAAGTCTCCGAGGTCTCCAATTTTGCCAACAAGGGGGTGCATACCACCACCTTTGCCGAGATGTTTTTTGGACAGGATATGTCACTAATCGATACCCCAGGCATAAAAGAGCTGGGTCTTGCCGAGATTGAGCCAGAGGAGCTGGGCCACTACTTCCCTGAGATGCGGGCCCTACTGGGTAAGTGCAAGTTCAACAACTGCTTGCATATGGAAGAGCCTGGCTGCGCTGTGAAAGATGCCCTGGAGGCAGGAGAGATCCACTACGAACGCTATATCAGCTACCTTTCCATGCTGGAGGATGAGGATAACAGGAGGTAAGAGGTGCTACAATAGCCAGGGGTCAGCACGATCAGCAAAATTTTGTTTTTGAATGATCATCACCTTTTTGACGGGGTGTTGTTCGGTGAGCGATCGCTCCACGAGTGGCATATAGCCATAATCATAGCAGAAAAAGTAGAGTTTTCCTGGCCTACCAAAGAAAGACGTATGGTGGCCGAAATCAAAACCCATTTCGTCGAGCACCTCCTTGCGGACAGTGGCTTTTCCAATTGGGCAGAGTGATTTGAGTATGGTCCGATTGCGTCGCAATTGTGCATTTATTTCCTGCATTCTTTGTTCGTGAGGTGCTTTGTGGCGATTGTTGTGAGTGGCACGGCATTGGTCACTGCAGAATCTTTTGTCAGATCGGCCTGTGAGTACACTTCCACAATGCAAACAATATTTTCTATTGATATTTTCCATTCAGCAGATACTACCGTTAATATACATTTATTCTCGATTTCAAACGAAATTATCCGTTTATTAATCGGATATATCCGGGTAAAAATCGATTGATGAAAAGATGATCAGCGTTAATTGCAAGCGGAAACCGATGTTATTATGTTATCAAATGGATCGGGTATGGACCCAAATAGACACACAAGGGAGCGTCAGATCACGCTGAAGCACCTTTATATCAATGATCAGAAAATGATTGGTATCCAGTTTTATCCTGATAAACTGATACAGGCAATAATCAAGCAATTACCAGAGCCCAAATGGAGCGAGAAATACGGTATGGTATACATCAGGAATACTCCTGACAATACCAAAGCCATTTTTGAAAAATTCAAAGGGCTCTGCTGGATCAACTGTAAATACTTTTACATCAATCGGCCTGTAAGCACATACAACGAAACTCCGGACATCAATTTTTATCGTCAAAGAAAACCGGAAAAGGGAAAGCGGCTGGTGCCGGAGGATTTTTTACAGAAACTCGAAATAAGGAAATATTCCCTTAGCACTGCCAAATCATATATCCATCATTTTGAGGTTTTTATGAATCACCATAGCCATGTGGACAATCTACTAGAACTAGGTGAGCATGAAATTAATCAGTACATCAGCTATCTGACCAAAAAGAAGCATTCTTATGCCTACATCAAAATGTCTATTAATGCCATCAAATTCTACTATGAGGTCGTCATTGAGATGCCTAACCGGTTCTATTCGATCAAGCAAACCGACAAAAAGGAGTCATTACCCAAGGTGCTGGCTAAAGAAGATATTATAAAAATGATTGATGTAACACGCAACATCAAGCACAAATGCATAATCAGTCTATTGTATTCTTCAGGCATTCGCCGACAAGAACTGCTTGATATGAAAATAGCGGATGTGGATAGTAAGCGGATGACTATTACCGTACGAGAAGGTAAGGGCAAAAAGGACAGGATTACTATCCTGAGTCGATTTTTGCTAGATCTTCTCAGGACATATTATAAGTCATACCGACCGAAAATATATCTTTTTGAAAGTAGTGCCGGAAACAAATATAGTGGATCCAGTGTCAGGCAGATTGTTCATCGAGCTAGTAAGCATGCAGGAGTAAAGCAGAGAGTAACCCCACACATGCTTAGACATAGTTTTGCAACGCATTTACTGGAATCTGGAACGGATTTACGACATATTCAGGCATTACTAGGACATTCTACCACCCGGACAACCGAAGTCTACACCCACGTAAGTACCACTCATTTTGAAAAGATAAAAAATCCGCTAGATTTGACATGACATATGGTAGTTATCCGCAATAAACCTGCGGATAACCAAATGTTAGGAGGCATTGACTGCATGACGAAAAAATTGCTTAACATATTACTCATCGCAACAACAGTCTTGGCTTACGGTCAATCGACAGAAGATTCGACTGGAGTTATATATAGCCTCATTGGTGAACTCTCAGACGAACAGCTGAATAACAGCGGTGCAATCAAATTAACATTTGCGAACGATAGGAATGAAGCTCAACAACTAGCCAATGAAGATATCACTAAGGGAATTCCATTTCTTCTCTTGGCTGGTGGAATATCTCCTGTTGTGATTGCAACAGATCCGAAATTTGAACAGAAGTATGGAATCTACTTTTATGATTATGGCTGTACAGGGCCTGAACATGATTTCATAATTGCATACAACAATGTAATTTTTGAACATCTCACTGAACAGTACGGGAAACGATGGTTTAAGGAAGTTCGGAAGGATGTAGTCGGACTGAAGGACTGGAAAAAGAGTAAATAACAGCCTCCTAACATTGTGTATGGCCGCATGTGCTAAGTGCCACTAGCCATGCTTGTGGAGCTTCACCGTTCATCTGCCGCTGAGAACGGCTTGTTTTCTTTTTTGACTTCAGTACGCAGGAATTTTTTTAATCTGCAGAATGCTGCACCCTGTAGAAACTTTGGAAGCACCGGCAGATTCACTATTTTACATTTCATTGCCAGTGTAGGCACACGCGCCATACACGGGCGTTATCGGGAATTGGGGTACTTTATAAAAGTCAAGCATGATAATGAAATATCAAAGTATATCGACTAAAGCAACAATCCTGATTCTACTGCTTCAATTCTTGTCCAATGAAGTCTTTGCTCAGAAGGTTTATGTAAATAAAGAGGCCTCTTTAGGAGGCAATGGAGAATCATGGGAAACGGCCTATAAGTACTTGATAGATGGATTAAAGGAGTCAGGTAATTTTGATACGATATGGGTTGCCAAAGGCATATATTATCCGGACGAATCCGAATTAAACTATGCCACAGATAATGATCCTACATCGTATTTCTCTTTTTTCAGCAAACAATTAAAAATCTTCGGTGGTTTTTCTGGGAATGAAACACAATTAAATCAGAGAAATGAAACAGAAAACTTAACCATTCTAAGTGGTGATATTGAGCAAAATGATGTTACAGACTCCAATGGCATTACCCCCGACACATCAAGCGTGGTTGGGAGGAACTCATACAATATTTTCTACTGGTACGGAGGATCAACACCTCAAATGACCATTGATGGTTTCGTATTTACGGGAGGTTTTGCTGACGGTGATTTCAGTGAAGAATCTATAGAAGGGACAGAAACAGGAGGTGGTTTATCAAATTCGTGGAGGGCAAATGGAGGCAAAACAGAAGTCATTCTAAAGAATTTAAATTTTATAGGGAATTATGGCAATTATGGAGCCTCTATGTATATATATAATGGCGAAGGTGAAGCTTCTTTTGTCATTGATAGCTGTAACTTTCAGAGTAATGCCAGTTCACATTCAATTGTAAGGTTAACCGGCTATTACAGTGAATTTGTACCCGAACTGAATAATTTGAAATTTCTAGATAACTCTGGAAACGCCCTGCACTTAGACTTAGAAAATACTATTTATGATAACCGCACCTTTTATCTGCAAAATTCAAGTTTTATTAATAACCAAAGGGCGGTTAATATTGATGCAGATGGTTATACAAAACTGCTTTTCAATTATTTGGAAATTGTAAATAATCAAACAGGCATCTACTTAAACAACATTGCTAGATTGCATTTAGATATCTACAATTCTAAGCTCATCAATAATCAAACAGGTCTCAATTTCTCGAATCAGAATTTTTTCGAATCATCCATTCATAATACTATTTTTTCGTCACATGACATTTCGATTTCGCTAGGCAATGATGGCAGCCCTAATCCTATCGAAATTGGAAATTGTACGTTCGTAGAAAATGATCAATCCATTTCTTCGTTTGGTGCGGACGTAAATCTCAAAAACTCTATTGTATATGGATATCAAATTGATCCTAATAACCAATTTTCATTTACTTTTTTTGGTGAGATATATGTTGCAAATAGTATTATAAAAGGGTCGGGTGGCAGCACAAATTGGAATTCAGTTTTTGGTACGGACGGGGGAAATAATCTTGATACTGATCCACTATTTGTAAATGTGTATGGAAGTGATTCTGTGATTGGATCCACGGATGATGACTACCGAATTGGAGGTTTTTCACCGGCGGTAGATAACGGCTCTAATTCGTTTGTATCCTTGGATAAATATGATTTTAACAATAACGGAGATTCCACTGAAATTCTACCCTATGACCTCTACTTAAATCCTCGTATTAGCACATTTAAAAATACCAACATTGTGGATATGGGCGCATTTGAGTTTGGTAATAATATTGAGATTGTAAATGTTAATATATCAGATACGGTACAAACATTTGATAATACACCAAAAGAAGTAAGTGCTCAAGCTAACCTAAACGATCTAAATATTGTCATTTATTATAATGATCAGTCTTCTCTTCCTACAGATGCAGGAACATATTCCATAATCGCATTCATAAACGAAATAGACTATTATGGCGCAGATACTGCCCAACTCATTATCGAAAAAGCAGAGGGGCTTATTGAAGTCACAGACCTTGAACAGGTGTATGACGGAACAGCAAAGTCTGTTTCGGTGAATACTACTCCATCTGACTTGAACAGTTCGATCACTTATGATGGATCAGCTTCTCAACCTACGAATGCCGGAACTTATCAAGTCATTGTGACCATTGATGAGCAGAATTATGAGGGTGCAGATACCGTTAAACTCATTATCGAAAAAGCAGGAGGGCTTATTGAAATCACTGACCTTGAACAGGTGTATGACGGAACTGCTAAATCCATTTCAGTGAGTACTACACCCTCTGACTTGAACACCTCGATCACTTATGATGGATCAGCTTCTCCACCTACGAATGCCGGAATCTATCAAGTCATTGTGACCATTGACGAACAGAATTATGAGGGTGCGGATACCGTTCAACTCATTATCGAAAAAGCAGAGGGGCTTATTGAAATCACTGACCTTGAACAGGTGTATGACGGCACAGCAAAGTCTGTTTCGGTGAACACTACTCCCTCTGGACTAGATTTTATAATTCTTTACGATGGTAGCACCGATAAGCCCGTAGAGATTGGAGAATACATTGTAATTGTTAAAATTGAAGAAGCCAACTATTATGGAACTGCCACCGATGTTCTATTAATCAATTCTGTTACAGGGATTAATGACGAGAAGCTGTTCAGTAAAATTTTTCCCAACCCATCTTCAAAAGAACTAAAAATAAAGGTTGATGATATAATATTATATCTAGAAATAATAGATGGAAATGGAAAAACAGTTTTAACACTTACTCCACATCAGTCTGAACTATCGTTAGACATTTCAGATTTGAAAACAGGCGTTTACTTTTTAATGCTTGGAACATTTGATGAGAGAGTTGTTAAAAGAGTCATCAAATATTAAATCCCGATAACAGGCACTAAAAATGAATATGCGAACTGAGCTATTTGAAAGGACATTGCAAATTAGAAACCTCATTGCTTCTAGCCACTGGGGCGCATACTCATTTTAGCTTGGCGTTAGAGGGAATTGTCAGCCATTATCAAAATGATTAGAATTTCAACTTTGACCTTTATTTGTATAGTTGCATTTCAACTCAATGCGCAGGTTTTGGGAACAATTAAAGATCCTGATGGATATACAAATGTCAGAACTGAGCCAACGATAAAAAGTGAAATTAAAGGGCAATTCTACAGTGATGAAATATTTCTTATTGCTGATTTTGACTATGACACAATTCCTGACTGGAGATTTGTTGGATCTGGATATACTTCAGAACACCAACTTCGCGGATGGATGCATGCAAGTAGAGTGCAAGATTTAGATTTAATGCCTGAACCAGTCAGACCTGAAATATCAGAAGATCAAAAAACAATAACATTTAAAAATGACACAATTCTTTTCAAAGTAACCTTTCAGGAATTTGACAGCACAAACCACAAAATCATATATGATGAACGGGGCTATATAACCTCAATAGATGGAAAATATCCTCAGGGAACCGATGGTTATTTGCCAATAGAAAATATCAAAAACATTATATTCAATATTAATGGAAAACAAGTGGATTTTCCTAAAGAAGCTTACTTTGATCTGTATAATTTTCGTAAAAATACTTGGAGATTTTACCGAAACCGACTAACTGGAACTTTAATGATAAGGTCAGATAACAGTGATGGTGGAGCATTTTATATGGTAGTATGGAAATTCAATAACTACCAATACAAAGGTCGCTTTTTGAGCAGTATATAAATCCCTCTAACATGCGGTTCCATGAATAATCTATTGGGGGGAGGATTGATTTCAAGTTAGTAAAAACACATCATAATTTATTCTTTTCAGCTTCTTTTCTTCAAATGCCAGACAAAGCCAAAAGAGGGTTTCCGGCAAGGGAGGCACATAGTTTTTCTTAGCTGTGTATTATCTACCGGCCTGTACAATCAATTTCAACGTTTATATTTCCCGGTCCTTGACCGGAAAGCAGCTTTTGGATTACCTTTTGAGAAGAAAAGAAGTCAAGCTTCCATTAGTGATTCCTGATATCAATCGGGATCACAAGTATTGATCTGACAGATATAATAAACCCACTCCACAGACTATGAGGAAGAAGTAGCATGAGCTCTTCACCGCATGTTGAGAGGTAGTAGATTATCTTTTACGGATATATGACTTTCATGATCCTTACCTGGTAATTCTCAAGGTCTATTTGACTATTCCTAATTCATAAGGCTGGTTGTTTTTGAGTACATAATATATTCTTGACAAGAGCTTTTTGGCAATTACTACCACAGCCCTCTTTTTAGTCATTCTTTGAATAAGCTCTTCGTATTTCACCAGCATGGCCGGGTCATTTTGCACGGTCTGCCAGGCACATTCTACCAGCGCACTGCGTAGGGCCTTGTGCCTACGGATAGTAAGGTGACCTTTCCGGTCGTGCTCCCCACTACTGTGGGTGGTAGGCTTCAAGCCCACAAAGCTGTTGAGTTTCTTGAAAGAGGAAAAGCGCTTTACATCTTCAAGTTCAGTAAGTATTTGCACAGAGGTAAGAGGCCCAATTCCTGGTATAGTTCTCAATAGTCTACCTTGATCTTTATATCGAGTTGATCTCAGCAATTTTCTCACTTTGATTGAAGTGTCAAGGAAGTGACGGTAGATCAGATGATACTGTATGAGAAGCAAATTCATGGTGTCCTTTCCTGAAGCTGAGGGTAACTCTACTTCGGTCAGCCATCTGAGAAAAGCCTTGCTCCAGTAAGCGTTATCATATTGAGCAGGAAGCTCAATACCAGAGAACATTAAGGTTCCTTTGATTCTATTTTTTACTCTGATCAGATCACTCCAGAGCCGCTTTCTATACCTGAATAATTGTCTGTCTCCCTCCGTAATTTCTGAAGGTATATGGCTACCTGTAAGTAACCCGGATTGCAGTGTTCTGGCTATCTTCCTGCTATCGACAGGATCCGTTTTATTCTGATTCTCCTGATGCGTGGTCGGTATATCAGCTGGGTTTACAACCAGGCAATCATATCCATAACTCTGTAGTTTACGAGCTATCCAGAAACCAAACCTTGTTGCTTCATAAGCACAAACAACTTTGGCCATAGGAAAGTACTTATCCAGATAAGCTTTCAATGCTTCAGGATTGGGTGGTTGGCTAAAAGTACGGTGATGGATCTGTCCGGAATAGACGGAAACGGACCATTGTTTTTTGTGAACATCAATACCGATATATAGGGTTAGCGACGCAAATGATGTAACTTTCTTCTCCATTAATTTAATCTTTAGGGGTTTGACTTTTGTTTGGTTTCAATAAGTTAATCCCCTTTAGATTATTACATGGATACTATGATGAATGGCCTTAAGCATTTCATGAGGAACCTCACCGCTAAAACCTCTCTGGGATCTTTCAATTTCTCTTGGCCTTTGGAGCAATCAGGAGCTTTCATCTGCTGAACTCAGTAGCATTTTACCCGTTGCATCTCACCGAGGTTTTAGCTAGTTTAGTTTTTTATGGCACGGGGATGGCCACTCATCATACCTGTGTGTTACAGCCCATACTCGCTCCTTATGATGTTATTCGCAACAGGATTACTGAAACTTTTCATTGGACTTATTGGAGTATTGGGAATTTTAATCTTTCTCGTGCTTGCAATATTTAAACGAACCCGAAAAGGTAAGCTGAGTTATGTTGGGTTAACTTTTCTAACAAC
>JAHCMM010000275.1 GCA_019192515.1 Cyclobacteriaceae bacterium SS2 | reverse complement strand
TTCCAGGTGGGGAACCTGTAGTGAGATCAGGGGAGAAATTCAATGATATTTACTGGAGAATCTATGTGAAACATGAATCCGGGTGGCGGGGCACTCCTGATAAAATGTCAAGGGCAACGAGTATTGTTTCTGAAAACTGGCAGCAGGCCATGATCTCACATGTCTGGAGTGGCGCAGATAATACGTTGACGCTTGATCCTGCAAGCGGTGTAGCGGGTCAGACCGATCAAATTGTCACTACACGATATAATGATTTTGACAATTTGACCTGGCTTGGCAACAAACCAACATCTGATTTCCAAATTACTTCTGGGGAGGAATCAGGATATTGGGTACTGGTAGAGGCCAGAGCAAAGTTAAATACTCCAGGTGTGGCTGACGGATTAAACCAGCTTTGGATTGACGGAAGGCTAGAGGCAGAACGAACTGAGTTGAATTTTAGAGGCAGCTATACTGAGCATGGTATCAATGCGGTATTTCTCGAGTCTTACTGGAACTCTGGGGCTGTGAAGACCGAAGGACGTTGGTTCGACAACTTTGTTATTTCTACAGAACCCATAGGACCAATAGTTTCGCCAAAGAATCCAACACTTTATAAAAATTCTTTTCAAGGAGAAGGGGAACTGGCTGCCTGGGAGGTCGAGTTAGCCTCAGATTTTAAAGGTGATGATGTTGTGTTCCAATCTTCAAAAATGGGGTTGGAGGAAAATCTTATTATAGATGTAAATAATGGAAATTTCACAGGCACTCTTGAAGGAAAAGAATCTCTAAGTTCAGGACAGATATACTATAGCAGGGTAAGACAGCAAAACTCATTTGGCAATTGGTCTGAGTGGAGTAGATGGCATCAACCGTTTAAAGTCCAGTAATTAATCTGTTTAACTTTTTGACGACGTGATCGATTTTCAAAATAAAAGCTGTAATAGAATATTCACTTTGCTATTTAAGGAGAAGTTCATTGTTCCTGGTCTGTATATTTTGATTTTTTCATTGATCATGTCGGCTTGCCATACTAACAACGTTCTATCGGGGGAGGAGGCATATTTAACATATTGCGGTGGTTGTCATTTAGCTCCAAATCCTGCCAATATCCCTAAAAAAGTCTGGCAGGACGATGTCTTGCCTAATATGGCAGAGCGGCTGGGATATGAATTTGAATCACCTAATCAGAAATTTGATTTTCATGTCACGGAGGATATTTTTTCAGATGATTTGAAGCATAAAGCTGCTCCACAACTTGATAGTGTGATATGGAACAAACTCTATCAATACATATTGTCATGTTCACCTGACTCAATACTAGTTGATATATCCCGGTCAGACAGGCTCTCACAGCTTAAGCAATTTACTCCTGAATCCATTACTTTGAAAGGGAATGATGGCTTCTCCTTTGTCTCCATGGTGAAATTCGATACCAGGAAACAACAGTTCATTGTAGGTGATGCTTTTTCCGGGGATGTGATTAAATGGCCCGAAGGTTTATCCCTAATGGATGAAAATTACCCTTTTACCTTTTACTCTCCTGTAGTCTCTTATTATGGGTCCGATAAGTCTGGCTATGTGTGTGAAATTGGAGAATTTCTCCCCAGTGATATTGCCAATGGAATCTTATATAAGGTCATAGAGGGTGCTATAGATACAGTCATTAATCAACTATACAGACCTACATACCTTGAAGTAAAAGACCTGGATAATGATGGAGTGAATGAAATCATTATATGTGAATTTGGTAAACGTGAGGGACAATTGTCTATGCTTACCCGACAAGGGTCTGAAACTGAAAAAAGATCATTGCTGAATTTGCCAGGTATTGTAAAAGTTGCAATCAGTGATATGAATAAGGATGGGTTAATGGATATCGTTGTGTTGTCCTCTCAGGGAATAGAAGGGATACATATACTTTACAACAGTGGTAACCTAAGCTTTCGCACAGAACAGGTGATCAGTATGTCACCGGAATATGGGATGACATGGTTTGAGTTGCTGGATTATGACAATGACACCAATATGGATATTGTCCTGGTTTGTGGAGATAATGCTGATCTGACTGTTTTTCCAAAACCTTATCATGGAGTCAGGCTATTTCTCAACAATGGGTTAAATCAATTTAGAGAGAAGTGGTTTTATCCAGTGTATGGAGCCACCAGGGTATTACCCGATGATTATGACTTGGATGGTGATATAGATTTCGCAGTAATGGCTTTTTTCCCGGATTATTCCGCTGCACCGCTTGAGGGATTTGTATTCCTGGAAAATGTAGATCCTGCCAATTACATATTTCAACCCTTCGGATATGAAGAATCATTAAATGGCCGATGGCTGGTGATGGATAAAGGAGATATTGATAATGATGGAGATATCGATATCATGCTTGGTTCACATACTATGAGGATAAATAGAGCACATAATGAGATCATGGAAAAGTGGACTGAAGGCAAAGTGAATGTTCAATTGCTTAGAAACAACGCTATACCAAATTAGAAACCAGAAATGTACTTATCAGATTCTTCACTTAGAAAGGTCAATGACCTTATGAATCAAAACAATAAATAGAGAAAGATGAATAGTCCTTTATATATATCCATACTGCTATTTTTAACCTTTTTTCCCTTGTTATCATATTCGCAAATAGCCGAAAATATAACGGTAGTCCGACCGAAAGAGATCTCGGATGTCCTTGTTAATCCGGGAATAGGCTTTACAACTTTTCAACGATTTAATGGTGATGACCTGAATTCAGGAAGAGGTTGGACCGAGGGATTTCCAATTGCATATCAGGAGTTTGATGGAAGTTTAGAAAACAAAGATCATCCCCAAACTTCCATAGCCTATTGGAGGGTTTATTGGCGATACCTTGAACCTGAACAAGGCAACTATAGATGGGATCTCATTGATCAGGCCATTGATTCGGCCATGTCAAGAGGCCAACGCATGATGCTTAGGGTGGCTCCATATGGAAACGGAGTGGTTAAAGAGAAAGATGTGCCTGACTGGTATAGAAAGATAGTCGGGGATAATACCGATTGGGAATACAATAACCCTGTAAACATGTGGTTGGTTGATCCGGAAGACCCCAGGTATGTAGGACATTTTGGTGGATTGATAAAGGAAATCGGAAAGCGCTATGATGGGCACCCTGGATTAGAGGCGGTAGACCTGTCAATTGTTGGTGCATGGGGTGAGGGTGCTGGCTCCGAATTACTTAGTGAACGAACTAGTCAGGAGTTAATTAAGGCTTACACGGATAGTTTTAAGAAGACACCGCTAATCGTTCTACTGATGGATGAAAAAACGAATAAATATGCCAGATCACAGAGAGATGTTGGATGGAGGGTAGACTGTATTGGCGATCTGGGTTTTTGGGCCGATGAACAAAATGGCTGGACACATATGTATGATTTCTACCCTCAATCTATCATAAACTATGGAGTGAGTGAAGACTGGAGGAAGTCTCCTGTTAGCCTTGAGATTTGTGGAACATTCCTTACCTGGAAAGAGGTACATGGGTACAATGAGGAGCAGGTTAAATACATTTTTGATCAAACACTCAAATGGCATATCTCTTCTTTTAATGCCAAGTCATCGCCAGTACCACCGGAATGGCAACCATTAGTAGATGAATGGTTGAAGAAAATGGGATACCGGTTTGTTTTACGGAAGTTTTCATATCCTTCTGAGGTACGGGGTGGTGGCCTTTTAGCCTTTGAATCTTGGTGGGAAAACAAAGGTGTAGCCCCATGTTACACAAGGTATCCTTTAGCTGTCCGGCTTCAGAATAAAAATGATTCCCATGTCTTCCTTACAGTAGCTGATATTCGGACGTGGTTGCCTGGTGATGTTGTTTTTAATGACAAAATTCATCTACCAAAAAGTATTGATTCCGGAAAGTATCGGGTACAGATCGCTTTAGCGAACAACTCCTCAGAAATGACTGTCCCTGTTGAAGGTAAAATTAAGTTGGCCATTGAAGGTTTGACTGAGGATGGGTGGTATGATTTAGGCGAAATAAAAATAATAAACGAATGATGAGAATTCAGAACCTGTCAAATATCAGTTTTTATGGTCTCTGTTTAATATGTGCAATCCAATTGAGTGGCTGCAATGGCAGGGAGTACCATGTGATCGCAGTGGAGAATCCTGAGTATAGAGCGAATACAGCTTTCAACTATTACGAGGATTTAAACTCGCCAGGGTTTAGCCAACTCATTTCCAAATATCAGCTAGATACTGTCTTTAAGGGAGAAGAGGATGAATTTCAAAGAATTCTTTTATTAAAAGAATGGATTCATACCGTGATGCCTATTGACAACAATGGAGATCCTTATCCCGGTGATGGTTATGTGCAAAGAATATTGGATGCAGCTTTGGATGGTACTGGGTTTCATTGTGGGCATTTTATGAGAGTACAGAACGCAGTGTTGAATGCCTTTGGATTTGTGACAAGAACCATTGGGGCAGGACCAGGTATAGCTGGAGTAATTGATAGCCACCATGGAATTAATGAAACCTGGGTCAATTCCTATGGAAAGTGGGTGTTGATAGATGCCAAGTACAACCACTATTTTGAAAAGGATGGAATTCCTCTTTCTGCTCTCGAGGTAAGAGAAGAGTACCTGAAAAATGAAGCAAAGGATATTCTCATGATTAAAGGTGTGCACAGGGTGGCAACAGATTTTGATCAGGAATTTCAGAGAAGCAAGAAAAGTTTTGCCAGGACCTATACGTGGATTGAATGGCACATGGATAATAACATGTTTACGGTATGGCCTGAATATCAGGAAAAGCTTATCGTTTATGAGGATGAATTTTTCAGAAATAATACCTGGATATGGGGTGAAAAGCCCCATTGGGCCTACGGTAAGCCTGAATTCATGATCAGAGAACCAAAGCGGGAAGCCATTGAATGGACACCAAATACCATTAAGTCAAAAGTATCTATTGAAGGTACTAAGGCAGAGATTCGGTTGATTTCCACTACACCAAACCGAAAGTGCTATCAAATGAAACTAGATGGAGGAAAATGGAAGGATGTGAGCAGCAGGATTGAGCTTGTGTTAGAGAAGGATGAGCATGATATCATATTCAGGGTAGTGAACGAAGCAGATGTTACGGGTCCGGAGCATCGTGTAGTGATCTCTACACAGCCAAAAACTTAATTTTTCTTGCAAATCAAAATTAGATAAAAAATGAATATCAGGACTTTATGGATATGTCTGGCAATAGTGGGTAAAGTATTTATTGATAGCTGTAATGCTTCAGAACTTTCTTCCCTGGGATTGCATGTGATTCCTTACCCACAAAAGGTATCGTTGGGAGGGGAAGCCTTTGTTTTACACAGTACAGTTAATATTGTTTTGGATAATGGATCCTCGGAAGTAGATCGAAAGACAGCTGGTCTTTTAAAGCAAAATCTTGAAGAAAAGTGGGGGATTGAAGCCATTGTTACGCATACAAAAGGGAACTCTAATATCATCCTGACCAGCTTAGCTAAATCAAACAAAATCCGAGAGCAGGGATACCAATTAAAAACGAGTGAAGATGATTTAACGATTACTTCAAAAGATGAAGATGGGCTATTCTATGGTATACAGACCCTTCTTCAGGTCATTAAGAAATCCCGGAATAAGATTTATGTTCCTGCTATGCATATAGAGGATTGGCCCGATGTGAAGATCAGAGCCGTTCACTACGATACTAAACACCATCAGGACAAGGCTAGCTATGTTAAAAGCTTTATTAGGGACATGGCAAAATACAAGATCAATATGCTTGTATGGGAATGGGAAGATAAGTTGGCTTATGAGACCCATTCGGAAATTGGAGCTCCCGGTGCATTCACGATTCAGGAAATGCAAGAGTTTACAAGCTATGCTAAGGAATATCATATTGAGTTAGTTCCACTTGTTCAGGGTCTCGGTCATGTGAGTTACATACTAAAATGGCCACAATACAGACATCTAAGAGAAATAGAAGATTCAGACTGGGAGTTCTGCCCATTGGAAGAGGGGACATATGATTTATTGTTTGACTTATGGGATGAAGCCATCAAGGCCACACCAACATCTGAATATATTCATATAGGGTCTGATGAGACCTATGAATTGGGAGTATGTGATAAATGCAAAGCAAAAGCACTTGAAATAGGCAATAGTGGCCTCTATCATTTATTTATTGATAAAGCAGCTAAGCATATAGGAAAGTCTAGAAAGGTAATGGTTTGGGAGAGACCAATGGGGTGGGAGTTGAGCAAATCTCCGATAAAAAACATGAAGCCCCATAAAGGACTGGTGCTTACGGAGAGTTATGATTACTCTCCTGAGAATAATCATGCGGCATTGGCAAAATCAAAGGGTTTTGAGGTTTTTATGTATGATCCCAATCCAGGAATTGAGCCATTGTTCTTGCCATATCATTATAAAGAAAAAAAGGGAGAGATTAAAAATGGTAGCCTTAAGGATTCCTATGATTTTCTTTCGGTAAGAGCAGGGGCACCTGAATTTGACGGTATGATCAATACCTCTTGGGATGACTCAGGGCTGCACAATCAAATGTGGATGCTAAGCTTTGTGACCTCCGCACAATACTCATGGAATGGAGGTGCCCCCAGTCTTGATGAATTTGAAAATACTTTTTTTGCAAATTATTATGGCACTGAATCCAAAGACATGAAGGAGCTTTATCAACTATTGAACGAGGGTGCTTATTACTATTATGCTACCCTGGAGCGCCATGTTTGGCATGCTGGAGATATTGGGAAAACCCATCTGCCCGATTTGCCAAGAGGTCAGTATATCGAATATGACCCTTTCTGGAACAGGGAATATTTGGAGGTTGTAAAAAGGTCTGAAAAAATGCAACAGAAAATGCTGAGAGCCAGTCAGATCATTGCCATCAATAGACAACAAAACCTTGAAAACAAGTATGATTTTGATATATACAAGTCAATCGTTGATTTGATTTCACATACTTGTTTATTGTATCAGGATCTTTCTCAGCTAGAGCATACGATCACGGCAGCGCATAAACAAGCGTTTACCAATCGAAGTGAAGCACTAAGTTACCTGAAGAGTGCAGAACAAATTATAGACAGCAGTTTAGAAAGGCGTGAGCAAGTATACAGTGAACTGGTCAAAACATGGGAAGAGACAAGACTACCTAAAGGTCTGTCTTTGCCTGAGAAAAAGTTTTTCCACAAAATGGATCGTTCCCGTCATTTTGCTAACAGAACCGCAGATATGAGTTATCTTATTTTGGATGAGCAATTGCTTGATCTGGAGGGTTATCTGGAAAAATTAAGACAATACATAGAAGCTTTCAAATTGGAATACTAGCAATCCAAAAATAAATAAAAATGGGTCCAATAACAGGGAATCCTTATTTGCCCAACTATTAATACTTTATCAATAATCAAATGAAATTAACCATATTGAAGAGCAATTGTTTACCTCTGATTTTATTTTTCCTCTCAATTGTGCTGATGCAATGTCAGGATAAGTCTACTGAAAATAGTGACCATCACACAGATAAAGTAGGAGACCTACGTCTGCTGGATTGGGATCCCCAAAGCATGATGGTTACAACAAAAACTGAGGTGGTAAAGAGTAAATTCCCATCCATCGATATCCATAATCATTTATTGGATTTGAAAGATATTAAGGAATATATACCAGAGATGGATAAAGCTGGTGTCCAAATGGTCATCTTATTAGATGGTCATGCAAAGGATGAGTATTATAAGGAGTTTATCGCGACAATTAGTAAAGAAAACCCAGACAGATTAATTCCCTTTTTTACTCCTGATTTTACCAGGATTGATGAGGATGGTTTTGGGGCAAATCAGGCCAGGTTGTTAGAGGAAGCTGTTACGCTGGGGGCAAGGGGAATGAAGATATTCAAAAGTCTTGGACTCACAATCAAGGATTCTACAGGTAAAGTAGTTCCGGTAGATGACCCAAGAATAGACCCTATCTGGGCCAAGTGCGGTGAATTAGGTATTCCTGTAATGATCCACGTATCAGACCCAAAAGCCTTTTTTACTCCGATTGATAAGTTTAATGAACGCTATGACGAATTGGGTACACATCCTCAATGGGCTTTTTTTGGTGATGAATATCCTGAAAAAAATGAAATACTTGACCAAAGAAACAGGGTAATCCAAAAGCATCCAAATACCATTTTTATTGGTGCACATGTAGGTAATCTACCTGAAGAGCTTCACAGAGTGGGTCAATGGTTAGATGCCTTTCCAAATTTCTATGTGGATATCGATGCCCGGATAAGTGAGTTGGGTAGGCAACCATATTCAGCAAGAAGATTTTTCACTAAATATCAGGACAGGATACTTTTTGGTTCAGATACCAAACCAAGTGCTAAAGCATATAGCATTTATTGGGAATTTTTAGAGACTGATAATGAATATATCAATCCTGCGGCCGGACATCATTTACAGGGAAGGTGGATGATATATGGAGTTTTTCTTCCAGATGAAATATTGGAAAAAATTTACCATAAAAATGCACTGAAAATATTCGATTCATATAAGGGATCAGGAGAAAAAGTGAACGAAAAATGGAAAAGACTATTAAACTGATTTCTATTATTTTTTTACTGACAGGCCTTTCCTTTATGGATATTTATGCACAGTCTTTACCGCAGATTTACGTACCAAGAGTTCAGGATTTTGTTATCTCAGGAGAAGGAACTAACGAAACATGGAATGCGATTGATTGGAGCCAGCTACAAGAGAGAGAAGGAGAGAGTGGGTGGAAAACAGAATTCAAAGTCGCATACTCTGATAGTGGCATTTACTTCCTTTTTTTATGTGAGGATGAAAAGATCACTGCAACTTTTGAAAAAGACTATGAGAAGTTGTGGACTGAAGATGTTGTGGAGGTTTTTCTGTGGCCTGATGAGCAATACCCTGTTTACTTTGAGTACGAATTGTCTCCTCTGAATTATGAACTGCCTCTTTTGATTTCCAGAATGAACGGATCACATGAAAACTGGGGGTGGGTGCCGTGGCAATATCAGGAAAGAAAAATCGATCATGAAACATCTATCTATGGGGGTGAATGGAGTAGTGGAGAAAAGATCACAAAATGGACAGCTGAGATTTTTATTCCATTTAAGTTATTAGCTCATTTCGCCAACACTCCACCTCATTCCGATTCCCGTTGGCGGGCAAATCTGTACAGAGTGGACTATGATAACCAGGTAGAGAAATATTGGTCGTGGTCTCCATTTGAAACCAACTTTCATGACTACAAGAACTTCGGAATATTTATATTCGAGTAATAACATTCAGAGTTTAATTTTCCCATTATAATAAGTATACGAAAGAAAATAAGTTACAAATAATTATTAATAACTTGCATTGTGTTAAATGTTAAGTTATGACGCACTGGTTAGATAAATGTTTAATAGTTCTGTTAGTCACATTCTCCTGCAACGCCTCAAGTGAAATAGATTCAGATAGTAACAAAGCTGAATTGAAGGATGGGGAAACCAATAAAAATTGCCAACCGGGAGATAAAGAAGATAAGCAACCACTTTCAAATCCCATCTTCGCAGAAACCTTTGAGCATGAAAGCATCGAAGCCATGCTCGAAAACTGGAATGACCGGAAAAACACCAAAGGGATGTCTTTCAGTGATGATGTGCCGGAAAAGAGCAAGGGAAAACAATCCCTGTTGATGACCTATGTAGCGGGTGAAAATGAAGGCGGACATCTGTTTAAGGAGTTTCCGGAAGGCTATGACTCATTGTTTGCCCGGTTTTATGTCAAATTTCTGACGCGCGAGACCAGCCTTCACCACTTCGTCAAGCTGGGTGGATACAATCCGTCTGTCGGGTGGCCACAGGGATTTGCCGGGATGAAGCCAGCTGGTGACGACTTCTTTATTTCAGGGATCGAGTCACCTTCTGCTAGTAATTGGGATTGGGGTTTTTATACCTATTGGATGCACATGAACGGGAGTCCGGAAGCCTACTGGGGCAATGTGTTTTACCCGGAAGAACCCAAAGAGGTGGCGCTGGATCAATGGATCTGTGTTGAGTTTATGCTAAAACTCAATGATCCGGTGGAAGAGAAGAACGGGGAAATGGCCTTTTGGATCGATGGCAAAAAGATCCTGCATTTGGGAGAAGGCTTTCCATTGATGGACAGGAGAGGTGGTTTCAATAAAGAAAATGCGGAAGGCGAACTATTTGAAGGCTTTCAATGGAGAAATTGTGATCAGCTGAAGCTCACCTTTTTCTGGTTAAATTATTACATGACCAAAGGAGAAGCGGGTGCTGTTGATAAGGTACTGTTTGACGAACTTGTTGTGTCCACAGAATATATCGGACCACTCAAATAAATCATTTTAGTTTTAATCGTTAGCTTGTATTAATGGACTCCGCTTCACAAAACATTAGTATCCTTGAAATTTTCAAGATAGGAATTGGACCCAGCAGCTCTCATACCATGGGTCCCTGGAAGGCTGCCTCAAGCTTTGCTAATGCTTTGGCATCCACTAAAAGCCCGGATACTGTTAATCACATTCAGGTAGATCTTTTTGGATCCCTGGCCCTGACGGGAAAGGGGCATGGGACAGACAAAGCGATTGTCTGGGGACTCACGGGGTGCGATCCGGGAACGGTATCGGTGGAAGCATTGCCAGCGATTTTGGAGGATGTAGAGAAAAGTAACCAAATCACACTGGATGGCAGGTATCAGGTGGCTTTTCATCCAAAGCAGTCCATTGTATTTCATCCCAATGAGTCACTGGAGTTCCATCCCAATGGATTGCGATTTCAGGCTTTCAACAACAATCAAAATTGTCTGCTGAGTAAAACCTACTTCTCTGTTGGTGGTGGATTCGTGGTGGAAGAAGGGGAGGAACTCGTTTTTAACGAAAAGCCGTTTCCTTTTCCTATTGACAGAGCCAGCGACCTGAAGAAATGCTGTGATCAGGACGCATTGAGTATTGCTGATTTGGTCTATCGGAACGAACTGACGCTGCGTGATAGAGATACACTTGATCGGGAAATCCTAAACCTGTGGGAGGTGATGACTGCTACCATCTATCAGGGTTGTCATACGGAAGGTTATTTGCCAGGAGTCCTCAAGGTATCGCGAAGAGCCCAAGGGATCCATTCGCGTTTGATGAGCTCAATTGATTATGGGAATTCTAAAAGTGAGTGGTTAACCGCTTTGAAAGGTTATCAACCTGCTTTTGACAAAGTGATCAAGTTTGTCTCATGCTTCGCCATCGCCACCAATGAAGAAAATGCCAATTTCGGTAGGGTAGTTACAGCACCTACCAACGGAGCCGCTGGCGTGATACCTGCTGTATTGATGTATTTTATCTGTTTCAATACCCAAAAAGCGGTCACGGATCGCGATATCATCAATTTTCTGTGCGTAGCCGGTGTCATCGGGAGCTTATTTAAGAAAGGCGCTACCATATCAGCCGCCATGGGGGGCTGTCAGGCAGAAATAGGTGTTTCCTCGGCTATGGCCGCGGCAGCTTTGGCTTCAGGCCTCGGTGGAACGGTGGACCAGTCACTCATGGCTGCCGAGATCGCAATGGAGCATCACCTGGGGCTCACCTGTGACCCGGTTCAGGGGCTGGTTCAAATTCCTTGCATCGAGCGCAATTCCATGGGAGCCATCAAAGCCATTACCGCAGCGGAAATTGCGCTGGAAAGTAATCCTTCACTCGCCAAAGTTTCACTGGATGACGTGATCCGAACCATGTGGAAGACAGCTTGTGATATGGATGTGAGGTACAAAGAGACTTCACTGGGTGGGTTGGCAGCCAATATCGCCGTTTCAGTTCCTGAATGTTGAAAGAATGATAGATTTAAGTTTATGATAGAGAAGATAAAGGGCCTGTCAGAGCAATACTGGAAAGCATGTGTGGAGATCAGAAGACATCTGCACAAGCATCCGGAGCTATCCTTTCACGAGGATCGGACGGCACAGTTTGTGGAGAGTCAGCTTCAGCAGCTACCATTCGATGGACTTAAGCGTATAGACAAAAATGGTTTGTTGGCTACGATCAATGGCAAGGAAGGGGGAAAGACCATCATGCTCCGGGCAGACATGGATGCTTTACCAATCCTGGAAGCCAATACCCACGATTTCGTATCTCAAAACAAAGGGGTCATGCATGCCTGTGGTCACGATGGCCATACCTCGATGCTCATCACGGCAGGAAAGATCCTTTGTGACCTGAAAGATCAATGGAAGGGTAACATCAAACTGATATTTCAGCCAGCAGAAGAAAAAATACCAGGAGGAGCTAAGCTGATGTTGGATGGGGGTCTCTTTTCAGATACGAAACCCCGAAGCATGGTTGGGCAACATGTATTCCCATGGCTACAAACGGGTAAAGTAGGAATTAAGCCTGGTAAGTTTATGGCCTCTTCAGATGAGATCTTCATCAGGTTCATTGGAAAGGGCGGACATGCTGCTATGCCGGAAAATTGTATTGATTCCGTGCTGATTGCCAGCCATTTTATTGTGGCAGCGCAGCAGCTGGTGAGCAGAAACGCCAGCCCAAAGATCCCGACAGTGCTTTCTTTTGGAAAGATCATCGGAGAAGGGGCTACCAATGTCATTCCCAATGAGGTGACCATCGAGGGTACATTGAGGACACTAGATGAATCATGGCGGGAAGCCTGTTTGCAACGAATTGAAACGCTTGCGGTCAACCTGGCTAAAAGCATGGGAGGCAAATGCGAGGTTGAAGTAGCCAGGGGATACCCTTTCTTAAACAATGATATGGAATTAGCCGGCCGATTGAGGCAAGGCATATCATCCTATGTTGGTGCTGAAAATGTTGTGGAACAGGACATCTGGATGGCTGCCGAAGACTTTGCCTATTATTCCCACCAGGTCCCTTCTTGTTTTTATATGTTAGGTATTCAAAACCTCGAAAAGGGTATCAATTCCGGACTCCATACCCCAACCTTTGACATGGATGAGGATGCACTGAAAATTGGGGCTGGTCTCATGGCGTTTCTTGCGCTGGAAGAATTGGCTAATTGATTACCTTTATTTGATCAAAATTAATTTATTATGATTCATAGTACTTAACTGCATTTGTTAAGTATATATAGTATGCATGCATACTAAAACCCGCATCGATCACCCATGAAAAGAATTATTTACCTGGTGCTATGCTTCTGCTTTGTATTAGAAGCGTCTGCACAAGTCAAGGTAGGAGCTGCTGTCAGAAAGATCACTCCAGACCCCTTATTGCCCGTTTCCGGAGGAGTTGGTACTCCCAGACCTGTCAAAGAAAACAAAGGAGACCTGTTTGTCAGGGCGATGGTAGTGGAAAAAGGAGACACCCGGGTGGCCTTTGTCGGCATAGACAATCTTGGATGGCCGGCTTTGCTAGGCGATCAATCCAGGAAGCTGATCAAAGGAATTCCTCCTGAAAACGTGATGATCGGTGCTACGCATACCCACAGTGGTCCCGATGCCTATGGCTTTCCCAATGAAAAAGGGGAAATCCTCGCAGACTTCGAATACCTGGAATGGTGTGTTCAGCAGGTAGCAGATGCCGTCAATGAAGCTGTGGACAAGCTGGAGCCAGCCCATCTCAAAATAGCGGTAGGCGAGGCCAAAGGACAAATCGCTTACAATTACTACGCACCTCAATTGTATGATCCCAGGTGTGGGGTGATCCAGGCCATTGGCCAAAAAGGTAAAAACAAAGGAAAGGTTATCGCCACCCTGGTTAATTACGCTGTTCATCCGGAAGTGATTGGCAATGGAAGAGAGATTTTATCACCTGACTTATGTGGCCCACTTTATGATCGCATCGAAGAAAAAGCCGGAGGTGTAGCCATCTTTATGAATGGTGCCCAGGGAGGCATGGTCACAGCAGACAACCGAAGACCCGAAGGCAAAGAAGCCAATGATTGGGAAGAATGCATTCGGATAGGGGAGTTGCTGGCCGATCAGGCTTTGTCCATCATAGAATCTGCTCCAATGCAGGCAGACCCATCCCTGTTTTGTACTTCCAAAAGGGTACAGTTTCCCGTGGATTCAGAGCTCATGAGGATGATCATCGACAATTCCGGGTTGAAACCACTGGTAACAGATGATTATTTACTGAGTACGCAGGTGAATCTTGTCAACATTGGATCAGCCCAGATCCTGACCATACCCGGAGAGGCACTACCCAACATTGGCTATTACCTGAAAAGAAATATGAAAACGGATCATCCGTTTCTATTTGGGTTGACCAACGATGCTTTTGGATACATACTCACCAAAGTAGATTACAACAGCTTCAAAAGATACGAATATGTCAGTCGGACCAGTCTTGGTGAAATGACTGGCGAGATCTATATCAGGGAAGCACTGGAAATGGTGGAGGAAAACCCGGCCTCAGATAGTTTTTAATTACATCACAATACACACATATGCGAAAATCACTTTTTGGAATCCTTATCCTGCTCCTGTTTTCTTGTCAAACAAACAAGGAGCTACCTCTGTCTCCCGAAACGGCCCTTCAGAAATATCTTGATAACGGCGATGACAATTATCACTGGGTGATGAAGGAAAAGTACGCAGTGGAGGGAAAACCCGTCACCGCTTATGACCTTATCCTGACCTCCCAGCAGTGGAGGGAACATACCTGGAAACACCAGCTGACCATACTCGTGCCGGAGAACCTGACTAAAAATGGTAGTTTGTTGTTCATCACCGGAGGTAGCAATAAAAACACCGAACCTAATTTCAAGAAGAAAGACGATGACACAACCCTGGGCATGGCGATGATCGCTGAAAAGAACCAGGCAATTGTAAGTATCATCAGGCAGACTCCCAATCAACCTTTATACGACGATTTGGTTGAGGATGAATTGATCTCCTTCACACTTCACAACTTTAAAAACGATGGTGATTATACCTGGCCATTGTTATTTCCCATGGTCAAAACGGCTGTGAGAGCCATGGATGCGGTACAGGAGTTTGCTAAAAGTGACCTCGATGTAAAAGTTGATCAGTTTGTGGTATCCGGGGCTTCCAAGCGAGGATGGACCACCTGGCTGACTGGAGCGATGGATCCACGGGTAATGGCCATTGCTCCAATGGTGATTGATGTGCTGAATATGCCTGTGAGCCTGGACTACCAGATTGAAGTATGGAAAGACTATAGCGTCCAGATCCAGGATTATGTAAATCTTGAAATTCCCCAAACCTCGCGGACAGAAAAAGGAGCTGCCATCACCACGATGGTCGATCCGTATTCATACAGGCAGAAACTCACCATGCCGAAGATGATCTTTATTGGGACTAATGACGAGTACTGGCCAGTTGACGCCATTAAGAATTACCTGGATGATATTCCAGGGAAAAACCTAATTGAATACGTACCGAATGCAGGCCATGGTTTGGGTGACGGTGTACAGGCTTTGCAAGCGTTGAGCTCATTCCTTGCTATGACATTGAATGGAAAGGAATATCCAATCTGTGACTGGAAAATNGAAGAGAATGGGAAAGAAGTAATGATTTCTACCACAACCAGTTCTGATAAGTTAATAGACGCCCTGATTTGGTCAGCTGATTCAGAGGACAGAGACTTTAGGGATGAAGAGTTTGGAAGTAAGTCATTGAATGCGAAGCAGCTTAGAAAAATTGATACAACAGTTTCCTTTCCTGAATCCGGATACCGTGCCTTTTATATCGACCTGAAATATGTGGATCCAATCGGGGAGGAGTATGTGGTAAGCACAAGGATGTTTGTGGCTGATAGTACGCATGTTTTATAAAATGAGCAGATAGTCCATGNGAAATGCAGGGTTCATATCAGTTGTATTGATTTCAATGATAATCTCCTGTGTTTCAAAACAGGAGTTTCCTGTTTCAAGATACTATGAGTATGACCATTCCTTGCCGCTGAATGATTCTATCACTAAAGTTGATGCAGAAGGTTTTGATCTGTACTCAGTATCATTTACCAGCGTTCATGATAAAAGAGTAACAGGATTATTGTCGATACCTTCAGGAGTTTCAAAGCCTCTTCCGGTAGTCTTGTTGCTTCATGGATTAGGGGATCGAAAGACCGTTGACTACATAGAGGCAGGACATCAGTATTTTATTGAGGCCGGGTATGCAGTGTTCAGGATTGATATCGATAATCATGGTGACCGAAAAAAGTATGATTACGATTTTGACCTGACAGATGGCTATCGTTACTGGACCCGGAACCTCATCGCCCAAACAGTATTTGACCTTCGAAGGTCCATCGACTTTTTGGAAACAAGACCTGAGATAGACAGTTCCCGCATTGGGTATTATGGGATAAGCCTTGGTGGGGTCATTGGTACGATCTTCTGTGGTGTCGATGATCGGGTGAAAGCTCCAGTTATTGCCCTTGCCGGAGGTAATCTTTCCCTGATGTTTGGCCTTGACGCCCTGTCTGATGAGACACAGGAATTTTTCAGCATCATTGATCCCATCAACTTCGTAGAGCTGATTGCTCCCAGACCCCTTTTGATGATCAATGCGGAAAATGACGAGGTGATTGACCCGTTGACAAGCAAAATGCTGTACCAGGCTGCCGACGAACCGAAAGAGATCATTTGGTATCCTTCCAGGCACAGGGACCTACCCATCGAGAAAGCGTATCCGGATGGGGTGAAGTGGTTTAAGAAATACCTTGCAAGATGAAAGGAGCGATCATTATTGTATTTGGTCTGATGCTCCTGCCCTTAGTTGGCTTATCACAGCGAATATTACCGGTTCCCAAAAATGGCAATGTATATGTAATCGCTCACAGGGGAGTCCATAATGGAATTCCTGAAAACTCACTTCCGGCCTATCAGAAAGCAATTGATATCGGTTGTGATTTTGTAGAGATTGATGTGAGAACTACTAAGGATGGTCATTTGGTGAGCGTGCACAACAATACCATTGATGCATATGTTGAAGGGCGATCAGGAAAGGTCAAAGACCTGACCCTGGCTGAATTGAAGGCGTTGGATATTGGTGTTAAAGTTGGGGATAATTGGAAGAACACCAGAATCCCTACATTGGAAGAAATATTGGAGTTGTGTCAGGGCAAAATCGGTATTTACCTGGACCTGAAAGATGCCGATCCGAGTGTAATCATTCCTATGCTGAGAAAGTATGAAATGGCTGAGCAGGTGGTTTGGTTTCTCTATGGAATGGATAGGAAGAACATTCAGCAAATTCAAAGTGAATGTCCGGAGTGCATTCCGATGCCAGATCCTGGTGAGGAGAAAAATCTGAATAAACTATTAGATACCTTTCAATTGGATGTAATTGGAAGCGGGATGAGGAACTATTCTAAATCTTTTGGAGAAACTGCTCACGCTAAAGGAACCATGGTTTTTGTAGATGACAGTGAGGATGATCCTCAGGCACTGATGCGGGAATGGAAAACAATGTTGGATTGGAAGGCAGATGGTATACAGACAGATCAGCCGGAGGAATTGATTCAACTTTTAAAAGGTCTGAATTCTCATTAGTTATGAAGGTATTTATCAAGGCGCTCAGAATACTTTTATATTTCCTCGGGGGAATTTTAACCCTTCTGATCCTCCTGATTATCTTCAAAATATCACCAGCACTGTGGAATCATTGGACCGTTTATCCACAGCTTGAAAAAGAAAGACTAGCGCTCTGGGAGCAATACAAAAAGCCCAAACAAATTATTCCACTTAGGTCGGTCAAAGGGGTACTTCATGCACATACCTTCTGGTCGCATGACAGTCGGGGTTTACTGCCTGAAATTTTGGATGGAGCAAAAGAGGCAGAGCTGAAG
>JAHCMM010000274.1 GCA_019192515.1 Cyclobacteriaceae bacterium SS2 | reverse complement strand
ACATATTCATCAATAATTCTTTTATCTGAATTCTTAAAGTCCAGCATTACATCAACATCTTCTAACGCAAAAACAAAAGCACCTTCAAAAGCTTTGAGTGTTGTGCTCTCTGGCCAGGCAGCAGGATCAGAAGGATCAATTACCCTGATCGGGCCTACATCTTCCGTATCATTTCCTGCAAGCACTGAAGGCCAACTAATATCTATATTATAAGGATTACCTATTAAATTCCAATCCTTTTTCAAGGAGATAATCATGGAATCTTGTGTATTGGAAATAGCATTATCAATAACTATTTCTTTTTGCTCTTTAGCAATAAAGAAGTATCCTTCCCCTAATTGGACTTGATAAGATCCATCAATATCCTGGATTTTCTGTGTAGTATTATTGAATCTAATCATTCTCCAGGTTAAATTATCTGGTTTACCACCATACTCATCAAAAAGCACGTCTACACGGCTGTCATTATCATTAAGGATGTATGGTATCGAGATTACCTGATAGTTGCTAATGTCTTGTCCAAAACGATTATTGTCCAATACAACTTTCACAGAATTTTCACCATCATTCGGATAAGTAATCGCTAATCTGAATTTCTTTGATTTAGACACATTTCTCGATGTATCTCTGGCCTCAAAATAATACTCAATACCTGATGGTTCAACCATTCTATCATTTACCTCTGTACTATACAGTTGATTTGAACTCGTCAGGGAAACTATGGTGAAATTTTCATCAATCAATTTTCTGTAATAAAACGAGACCTCGTCAAGTGCAAAATCCGTAATGGTAGCCTCAAGAACCAGGGGGCCCGTGCCAATTCTATAAGTCCCGGGATTACTAACGTCAGCTATATTCGGTCCTTCTCTATCAACAAAAGCAAAGACCGTGATATCAAATTGAGTTTCATACTGTCCACCTTTTGCATCCTCGGTGCGAATAGTTAAGGTAACTACTGAATCTTCTTTATTTGTAAAGACAACATTATTTTGAAGTGAATTGTCATTTATTGTAAAATGATCGTTACCAATAACCGAATAAGTGTGTATTTCATCATCTTCATCCAGAGTGATTAAGTTACCTATGATGGTGCCAATTTCATCATAAGCTGTAAAGGACAGGTTGTCCAGGATGATTGCAACAGGAGGATCATTGATATCTATAACATCTATTACGATAGTTTCAATTGCTGATTTATTAATACCATCACTCACTTCCACTTCTAAAATATATTGACTCCTATCTTCATAATTAAGGGTATTGTTGTTGCTAACAATTAATTCCCCGCTATTTTGCCCTAATGCAAATACATTATCGGCATTTCCAGATATAATAGTCCAGTTTTCATAACTTGTATTTGCATCAGCATCCTGAGCTTCAATGTCTCCAATTTTAAAACCAGAAGCTGCAGTTTCAGCTACCTCAAAAACTTGATTTTCAGTAATAACTGGAATATTATCATTTAGGTCGTTTACAACAATTTGAACAGATTGTGGTGTCGAATTATTATTACCATCATTCACCAGGATTTGAAGTGTATAATCGGTTTTGGTCTCAAAATCCAGGTTTGTATTATCNTCAACAATAAGCTGACCACTATTAGCACCAATTGCAAAAACACTTCCATCGTTTCCAGATAGGATGGTCCAATTACCAAACACTGTACCCGGATCACCATCAGTTGCTACAACTGTCCCTATTACTGTTGAATTGACAGCATTTTCATCTACAGAAAAACTCTGAGAGGGAGTTATCACAGGAGCCTCATCATCGTTAATAATTGTTATAGTGGCTATATCAGGCTCACCAATGATGACATTGCTATTATTGGTTCCAACCAACGTTACAATAACCGTTTCATCCTCTTCTGCCAGATCATCAGGGATTACAGTTACTGGAATAGTTGTCATCAATGAATTGGCTGGAAAGTCAAAACTTGTGCCCAAGGACGAATAATCTGTCCCACTTATTGCGGTTCCACTCACCACAATTTCTACTGACACTGTTAGACTAAGTTCCTGATCTGTGCTAATAGTAAACAAACCATTTGTTGCATCTTCTGATGCCTGGGTGGTCGCTAGTATAGATAGTGTGGCCAGATCATCGTCTGTGATGGTAATTGTGGCTTCGTCTGTAGTGCCGATGCTTACATCGCCATTGTCTGTTCCTGTCAATGTCACGATGACGGTCTCATCCCCTTCCACCAGATCATCAGTGCTTACTGTTAATGGCAAGGTGATTGATGAGGTGTTTGCAGGGAAGACTATGCTTGTGCCCAAAGAAGTATAATCCGTGCCGCTGGTCGCTGTTCCACTCACGGTAAAGTCTACAGTTACTGAACTGCTGAACTGCTTATCTGTACTGATCGTGAACAATCCATCCGATACATCTTCTGAGGCCTGGGTGGTCGCAACTATAGATAATGTAGCCTGATCATCATCTGTGATGGTTATAACTGCACTGTTAGTCAAACTAATTGTTACTTCAGGGTTGTCTGTACTGATTAAAGTGATACTTACTTGTTCATCGCCTTCAACGAGGTCATCT
>JAHCMM010000273.1 GCA_019192515.1 Cyclobacteriaceae bacterium SS2 | reverse complement strand
CCATATTCCCGAAATGGGGTATTGAGCATAGCTACTTTAACCTGCACAGACCGGAGAAGTGGGAATCGATGATCCAGGAAAATACCAGGATGATCTTCGTAGAGACCCCTAGCAACCCAGGGTTGGATATCGTAGACCTGGAGCTGTTGGGTAAACTGGCCAAAGCGCGTGGCATTATCTTCAATGTTGACAATTGTTTTGCCACACCGTACCTACAGCAACCTGCAGCATTTGGCGCCGATATTGTCACGCACTCAGCTACCAAATTCATTGACGGGCAGGGCAGGACATTAGGTGGAGCTATACTGGGTAAAAGTGAAGTGATTGAAGAAATACGATTTTTCGCCCGTCATACGGGCCCGAGCATGTCACCTTTCAATGCCTGGGTATTGAGTAAAAGCCTGGAGACACTGGCGGTACGCATGGACAGACATTGCGAGAATGCATTCAAGCTGTCCCAGTACCTTGAGAGCCATGAGGCGCTTGAGCAGGTGCGCTATCCGCACTTGAAAAGTCATCCCCAGTACGAATTGGCGAAAAAGCAAATGAAACTCGGTGGGGGGATCGTTACGTTCGTAGTAAAAGGAGGCATCGAAGGTGGTGCAGCGTTTATGGACAATCTGAAGATGATCAGTCTCACACCCAATTTGGGAGATACACGAACCACAGTGACGCACCCTGCTTCAACTACGCATAGCAAGTTGACCGAAGAAGAGCGAGCTGCTGTGGGGATTGCTCCCGGCACTGTGAGAATTTCAGTGGGGCTGGAAAATATCAATGATATCGTGGAGGACATTGAGCAAGCCCTTCAAAAAGTAAGAAGTTAAAATATTAAAGAGAACAAGAACCTAGAAACAATCATACAATGATCGAAACTAAGACACTAAGCAAGGTAGTAGAAAAGGATCTGGCAGAACTCAAAGCAAAGATTGCCCAGTTTAAAAACAATGAAATAGACGAAGAGCGGTTCAAAGCCTTCCGTTTAGCGAGAGGAGTATACGGACAGCGGCAGCAGGGCGTACAGATGTTTCGTTTGAAGTTGCCTTTTGGTAAGCTGACCCCTGATCAATTGGAGACTATTGCCAATCTTTCAGAGAAGTATACCAACGGGAATATTCATCTTACCACCCGACAGAATATCCAGCTCCACCATGTTAGGCTGGAGGATACTCCTGAGATGTGGGAAGCCCTTGAGCGTGTTGGTGTCACCACCAAAGAAGCTTGTGGAAACACAGTAAGAAACGTGACAGCCTCACCAAACGCAGGTATCGATCCCAATGAACCGTTTGATGTGGCACCTTATGCCCAGGGAGTATTTGAGTATTTCCTGAGAAATCCTATTTGCCAGGATATGGGTCGTAAGATCAAAATGGCTTTTTCTTCAAGTGAAGAGGATTCGGCCTTCATATTTATCCATGACTTTGGGTTTATTCCCCGCATCAAAGACGGCCAACGTGGTTTTAAGGTGATCGTGGGCGGAGGACTTGGAGCGCAGGCATTTATGGGACTAGTGGCTTATGAATTTCTTCCTGAAGACCAGGTGATCCCATTAATTGAGGCTGGCCTCAGGGTATTTGATCGCTACGGAGAGCGCGAGAGAAGACACAAAGCACGGTTGAAATACCTGGTTGAGCCTAAGAAAGGTCTTGGACTGGATGGGTTTATGAAATTGGTTGAGGAAGAAAGAAAAGCCATTGCCAATAAATCATATCCGATAGATCATGAGCTGGTGAAGCAGGAAATCCCTGTGATTGATCATCCCGGATTAGAAAATTATGTAGAAGACGATGCTTACAAAACATGGAGAAATACCAATGTAGAGGAGCAGAAGCAAAAAGGATATTATACGGTTAAAGTTCGAATTCCACTTGGTAACATTCATGCCGAGAAAGCCAGAAAGCTTGCTGATGTGATCCGTCGATGGGCATCACCGGACTTTAGGGTAACCCTGAACCAGGGCGTGATCCTGAAATTCGTTAAGCCGGAACACCTTTCTGCAATCTATGAAGACCTGAAAGCACTGGATCTTGTAAATCCCGGTTTTGATACATTAGCAGATGTTACCGCTTGCCCCGGTACTGATACGTGTAACCTCGGTGTGACAAACAGTACGAGTCTGGCCCTGGTTTTGGAAGATATGATCAGGGATGAATTCCCCCACCTGGTGGATGAGTCTAATATCAAGATCAAGATCAGTGGCTGTATGAACAGCTGCGGTCAGCACATGGTAGCCAACATTGGATTCCATGGTAGTAGTATCAAGTATGACGGCAAGGTAGCTCCGGCCCAGCAAGTGGTGATCGGCGGTGGTGTAGAGCCTGGTGGAGCGGGTTATATCGCTGAAAAAGTGATCAAGATCCCTACCAAGCGTATCCCCGAAACCGTAAGGACTTTATTGTTGGATTATGAGGCCAATGCTGAGGAAACAGAATATTTCAATGAATATTTCAGAAGACAAGGCAAGATCTACTTCTACGATTTGCTGAAGCATCTGGGAGACCCTTCTACACTGACTGCTGAAGGATTCCAGGATTGGGGTTATACAGATGATTTTGTGCCTGAGATTGGAGTCGGAGAGTGTGCCGGTGTGATGCTGGATCTGGTAGGTACCATCATCAATGATGCGAAAGACAGGCTTCAATCCGGAAAAGAAACGTTGGAGATAGGCAGATGGGCAGATACCATCTACTATGCTTACAATGCCTTTGTGATTGGAGCTAAAGCTTCGTTGCTCGACAATGATGTTCAATGCAATACGCACAAAGGGATCATCGACGATTTCCAGAAGCATATTGTTGATGAAGGTTTGATCAATCTGCCTACTTCATTTGAAGAGATTGTCCTTCAGATCAATAAGCACGAACCATCAGAAGGTTTTGCTACTGTTTACCTGAAGCAGGCTGAAGAATTCCTGAAAGGTATTGAGTTATTGAGAGCTTCATCTTCTGCAGTAGACAAGTTAGTGATCAACGAATTTTACAAAGCGTAAATATGTCTAAGAAGGAACCAAAGCTGACTCTTGTAGGCGCTGGCCCCGGCGATCCGGATCTGATTTCGGTGAAAGGGATGAAAGCGCTTCAGAAGGCGGACGTGGTGTTGTACGATGCCTTGGTTCATCCTGATCTGCTGGATTATGCACCAAATGCTGTGCATATTCCTGTTGGAAAGCGAGCAGGAAAAGAAAGTGTATCTCAGGATACTATCCTGCAGCTTATCAGGGAAAGTGCATTTGAACATGGTCACGTGGTCCGGCTCAAAGGAGGCGACCCCTTTGTCTTTGCCAGGGGATTCGAGGAGTTGGAATATGCCAAAAAGCACGGGATCAGGACTGATGTCGTGGTAGGGATCAGCAGCATCATGTTGCCCGGACTTTACGGCATCCCGCTTACCTGCCGTGGAGTGAACCATAGTTTTACGGTGGTGACAGCTACCACAGCACAGGGCACACTGAGCGATGATGTCTATATAGCAGCTGAGCATTCACCGACCACCCTGTTTTTTATGGGATTAGGAAAGATTGATCAGATTGTAAAAGCCTATAAAAAGTTTAACCGATCTGATCTTCCGGTTGCCATTGTAAGCAGAGGTTCTTTGGATACCGGTGGTGTGATTTATGGAAACATAAGCACGATTGAGGGAATTATCAAACAAGAAAAACCAAATGCACCGGCATTGCTGGTCATCGGAGAATGTGCTGATTTGAATAAGGAGCTTGAGGCTGTAAACTGTGAGTTGGCCGAGGAGGGCTTATTGGTGTGAGTCAACCTGCTTCATCCGGCAATCCGCTTTTCCCGGTTTTTTTGAAACTGGATGAGATCCTCACAGTCGTCGTAGGTGGCGGAAATGTTGGGTTGGAAAAGCTGGAGGCGTTGTTGAAGAATGACCCCAATGCACGGGTGAGATTGGTTGCTCCTGAAATAAGGGATGAGATTAAAAAACTGGCTGACCTTTCTCCAAACATTGAATTGATTGAAAGGAAGTTTGAATATCAGGATCTTGAAGATGCTGGTATCGCGATATTGGCTACCGACAACCCTGAATTGCATAAGGAAATCAGGGAATGGTCAAAGGAGCGACACTTGCTTTTAAATGTGGCAGATACGCCACATTTATGTGACTTTTATTTGGGCTCTACCGTTAAAAAGGGAAACCTGAAAATAGGAATAAGTACCAACGGGCAATCCCCGACTTTCGCCAAACGATTGAGGGAGATCCTGGAAGAGAGCCTTCCTGATGAGACGGATCAGCTACTCGAGAAGCTCAAGCTGTTTCGGGATAAGCTGAAAGGTGACTTTCAGGATAAAGTGAAAAAATTGAATGAATTAACCTCTACACTCGTAAAGAAATGATAGATAACCTGGTTAAAAATATTGATACGCTCAACCAAAAGTATGAAAAGTACTCTTTTATGGACAGGCTTGACAAGCTGTTCGCAGAGTTTGATCATGACAAGATCCTGATCTCATCTTCTTTTGGTGCTACCTCATCTGTTTTATTACATCAGGTGAGTAAAGTTGCTCCAAACCACCCGGTATACTTTATCAATACAGGGTATCTTTTCGAAGAAACCATCCAGTATAAGAACAGGATTCAGGAGAAGTTTGGTCTGACGAATATTGTGGAGGTGGGACCAAATGATCAGAAGCATGAATTCACTACTGAAAATGAGACCTATAAAACCAACCAGGACCTGTGCTGCTTTGTGAACAAGGTAGAGCCGATGCAAAAGCTCAAAGAGGGTAAACAGTTTTGGGTTTCGGGTATTTTCAGACATCAGAATCAAAACAGGGCTAATCTAAGGATCTTCGAACCCAAAGATGATCTACTGAAATTCCATCCAATCATCGACATGTCCAAAGAGGACGTCCAGCTGTACCAGGATGTATATGACCTGCCCAAGCATTCTTTGATCTATCAGGGCTATGGCTCTATCGGATGTACCCACTGCACCGCCAAAGGCGATGACCGTGAGGGCCGCTGGCTCAACTCCGGCAAGACGGAGTGTGGTTTGCATACGTGATAGCAAATATTCCCAATTTCCCCCAGGTCTGTGGCTCATATTCCCCCTGGTCTGTGACTCATATTCCCCTGGTCTGTGACTCGCAGACCAACCAATAAAAAAATCAATCGGATTTTAGTCTGCGCTCATGTTGGTGACAACACTGTGACAACACCAACATTAAGCTTGAGTGGGACGCCCTGTTTTTACGGTGGCCTGTGGGCCATAGGCCACGGTTTAGCAACCACAAAGAGGTGTGTTTTTATAATAATCCCGAAGGGATGACAGGATTGTAGAAAATATCCTTAATCAAGATCAAACTCCGAAGGAGTGATATAATTACAGCTGCCATCCCAGGCCTGTACCCTCACAGACAGTCCATATTTTGGGTAATTAGCAGGCCAGCCAATATAAATCAATCAGATTTTATCTACGCTTATGTTGGTGACAACATTGTGAAAGTACCAACATTAAGCTTGAGTCCTAATATTTCCCTGGTCTGTGTCTCACAGACCAGACATTTTAATAATCAACTTCCAGTTTATGGTGGCCTGTGAGCCACAAGTTTAAAGGCCACGGGTTAAGAGAAGGAGATTTTTAAGGAGGGAGTCCCGTAGGGACGACCTGTCTGTAGCATTATCAATCCAACATGGTTAGCTCCGTAGGAGCGGCCTGTACCTGTATATTTCCCCCTAACAAGTGCCCTCACAGACCAGACCATTTACAACAAAAAAGCCCGATGTGATCCATCAGGCTTCTTGATTTTATAATGAAACGCCCCGTTTCCACGGGATGAAGTCATGTTGCTTCATCTGCACGGCTTTGGAAGTGACCTCGCCACTGGCGATTTTGATCACCTGCTCCAGCATTTCTTCACCCATTTGCTGGATGGTTTTTGTTCCTTCGATCACCGGTCCCGTATTGATATCAATCAGGTCTGGCATCTTTTCCGCTAGCTTGCTGTTGGACGAAACCTTCAGGATAGGAGCGACAGGGTTTCCTGTCGGAGTACCAAGGCCAGTAGTGAACAACACCACGTTAGCACCAGATCCTACAAGTCCCGTAGTAGATTCCACATCATTACCAGGTGTACAAAGCAAACTTAATCCTGGCTGTTTGGCATACTCCGTATAATCCAGGATGTCATTGATAGGAGAGGTACCGCCTTTTTTAGCTGCTCCTGCAGACTTCATGGCATCAGTAATCAATCCGTCCTTGATATTGCCTGGTGAAGGGTTCATGTCAAAACCGGACCCAACAGCTTCGGCTGCATTGGAATAAGCCTCCATCAGGCTGGTAAATTTCTTTGCCAGGTCTTTGCTGGTCATACGATTGATCAGCTCCTGCTCCACACCGCATAATTCAGGGAATTCGGAAAGCATCACTTTTCCTCCCAAAGCGGATACCAGGTCAGCACAGTAGCCAACAGTCGGGTTGGCAGAAATACCTGAAAACCCATCTGATCCCCCGCACTCAAGCCCGATAGTCAGCTTGCTGAGTGGTGCTGGCTTCCGGGTAATCTTATCAGCTTCCGTCATCCCTTTAAAGGTTTGTTTGATAGCTTTTGAAATCAGCTCAGCCTCAGTACCAGTACCCTGCTGGTCCAGGATAATGACCGGTTTGTCCTGGTTAGGATTGATGTCTTTGATGGCCCTGGTGAGTGTCTTGACCTCGGCGTTCTGACATCCCAGGCTCAATACAGTTGCTCCGGCTACATTGGGATTATTGATATATCCAGCAAATAATTTACACAGTGTTTCAGAGTCTTGCCGGGTGCCACCACAACCTGACTGATGGGTGATAAACCGGATCTTCACATTTTCAAAAACACCCTTTTTTGTACCCGGCTTTACACTTTCCAGTGTCACCGTGTCAAGGGCAGTATCTAATGAGTTTTGCTGATAATGATTAACCAGCGAGTTTACCATATTCTCATATGGGTTGTCATCTTCATAACCCAAAGCCTTCTCGAAAGCACTTTTCAGCACATTCACATTCCTGTTTTCGCAGAATACAAGAGGGAAAACAAGCCAGATATTCTCTGTCCCTACCTGCCCGTCTGAGCGGTGGTATCCCATGAATGTACGACCCTCGAAGCGCGAAATGTCTGGAGCCTGCCACTCATATTTAGTTTGCTTGTTGATATCATATCCCGAAGTCATGTGTGTGACATTGGAGGTGGTGATGGCTTCACCTTTTCCAATGGGCTGATTGGCAGTGCCTACTACCAGACCGTACATGGTCAGGCTTGCGCCCTTATCAAAGTCGAATAATGCAAACTTATGTTTCGCAGGTATGTTGTGCACAAGCTTGACCTGGATGTCGTTTACGGTCACATCGGTACCTGCTTTCAAATCAGTAAGCGCAACAGCTAGGTTGTCAGTTTCATTTATTGTAATAGCCTGAATCATGTTTTTTAGAGGGATTTGATTGATGTTAAAACACCTTTTTCTTCAATTTCATTCATATAGTTGGTTACCATTGCCTGGCAGTCACCTAGTTTGGTGAGGTCTTCACCCCAAAAGGATTTGTTGGAAAGCACCTGCTTGGCCACATCAGTATTAGCTGGTCGGTTTGATTTTAGTTTGCCAAAGAACTCCTCAACCTCTTTGTCGTCATTGATCTTAAAATCATCTGACAGATAAAGCTCTATGAGACAAGCCAATGCAAAGATAAATCGCTTAGGCAATGCACCATTGATGCGGTGGTAATCTTTTACAGTAGGAAGGATCCTCACCTTATACTTTGAAATGGAATTAAGGGCAATGCTTTTCAGCTCGTGTCGGATGAAAGGGTTTTTGAATCGCTCGAGCACCTCGTCCGCAAATTGCTTTACTTCGTTTACCGGAAGGTCGATGGTCTGGACGATCTCATCATACATTGTTTGAAGGATAAACGGACCCACTATATCATCCTCCACATTCTCACGAACAGTCTCATTGCCTGCGAGTAACCCGACAGGTACCATGGCAGTATGCGAGCCGTTGAGTATCCTCACTTTCTGAGTCCTGTAAGGCGTCAAATCTTTTACAAATTTGATGTTCAGCCCGATCTCTTCAAGTCCGTCCGGAAAAGCTGCCTTGATCTGTGACGGTCCTTCAATCACCCAAAGGTGAAAGACTTCTGAAGCCACCACCAGCTGGTCTGAAAAGCCTATTTTCTCCTGTATTTCAGCAATTTCATCCTTAGGATATCCTGGTACGATACGATCCACCAGTGTATTGGCAAAGTAGCAATGGTCTTCCAACCAGTCTTTGAAGCCCGATTCCAATTTCCATAAATCGGCATAGGCCAACATGGCCTTTTTTAGATTTTCACCATTCTTTTCAATGAGCTCACATGGTATAAAGATCAACCCTGATCCCGGTGATCCGCTAAAATGGTCATAGCGCGCCTTCACCAGCTGAGTAAGCTTTCCGGGAAAAGTCCTGGCCAGTTCGTTTTCTCCGGGTAGATCGTTTTCCTGGAAGGTAATACCAGCTTCTGTTGTATTTGAAACGATAAACTGAAGATCCTCATTCAGCGCTTGCTCCATATAAGACTGAAGGTCGTTGAATGGATTGATGAGCTGCTGGATACTTGAGTTGAGACGGATATCGTTGACTCGTTTTCCTTTTTGGATTCCCCTGATCATCTGGTGATACAGACCATCCTGTTTTGCGATCATATCCACCATTCCATGTTCAATGGGCTGAACTACCGCTATACCAGCATTAAACTGTTTTTTTTCATTCAGGATATCAATAGCCCAGTCAACAAACGCCCTGAGGAAATTACCCTCTCCAAATTGCAGAACTTTAATGGGTAGGGTGGCCGGTTTGTTGACGGTGTCTCTGGTTAATGCTTTCATAGATGAGGTTTAATTGCTTTTGGACCCGCAATTTATTCAATTTAAATGGTAAGAGGAATGAAAGCTGCGATTGTAATGTCAGGATTTATCATATCATAACCGACATTAAACCAAAATTTTTGGCTGCTAAAGGGCTTTTTGGCAAAATATCTTTTGCGGGGCAAAGGTTTGCCCTTAGGCCAGCTCTGGAATCAATTCTTTGGAAGGAATGTATTCAATGGGACGATAGGTGTAGCTGAACCCATCCTTTCTGGAGACTGGCACCTGTGCATCCACCAGCTGCAAAAACTTAACAGGGTCTTTCTGAATTTTAGCCAGCAGGGAATTGAAGCTTTTAGCGATGGGCTTCAGGAAGTCCATTGAAGGATCCATGGTAAGGTAAAAAATGGATCCTGCATGCTCTCCATCCAGAAAAGTGGTGAGGCAAGTGGGCCGACTACCACAAATGAGAGCAAAAACAATCCATTTGTCTTNTGACCGGTAGATCTTCCTTGATTTATGCAGGTCTATGATATGAGCCAGTTTTCCGCCTGGTTGATAGAGCTCTGTAATCTTTTCAATCCTTTCCGGCTTGAGGAAATGCACCAAAGGAGTGCTTTCACAAGACCAGGGACGTCTGGGGATGAAAAGCCTCGCTTCGTTTATCCAGGTATAGAATGCTTTTAGTTCATTAGCATCATCAAGCTGATCCAACCACTTGATACCCGATAGATCTTTTGGCTTACCAGATAATCGGACTCCATTTCTGATCAGAACATCAATTGAATCCTCAGTGACATCACCTTCATCAAACTTTACTTTTAGAATTGGTTTTGGCTGATTAAAAAAATGTACGAATTCTCCCAGAACTTGCATAATAGGACTCATAAATTGGATTAAATGTTACCGGGCAAAAGGTCTCTCTGGGTGGTTTGCGGTTCGCCCTCTACGCAATATACAAAATATTTGGCATTATTCAATGAATAAATATAATAAAACGCACTCGTCTTATTAAGGTCAATCTGAACTTAGGATGTTGTGTTGTATAAGACGGGCATTTGAGATTCCCATTCATTCCATAATACTGGGTCTGAAAGCAATCGGGCCATAAAGTTTCCTACATTGATACGGCTGGTTTTGCCTGCATTGAATATCGGGCTTCTGATTGGAGATACATAAGCCTGGTATTCGGTGACCAGACTATCGTCAATCAAAGTGTCCGGCCGAACAACAACCCATTTGATTGCAGGATCATTTTGCCCCACGTTGACTCTTAGGTATTCTGCTGCCTGTTCGTTGTCTGAATGTGGAGGAACCAATAGCCTGAGTAAAGAAATGACAAGCCTCTCGCCCGGAGATATAGGTTCATCTAGATCCCGGTTTCGGTTGCCGGAGGTATTCATGAGAATGACTTTGATTGGCTTTTGAGGAGCCATTTTCCTGATAGCCTGGCACGTTAAGGAGATGGCATCGGTGACAAGTCTTCTGGGTTTTCCATAGATGCCTTTCAGGTTTAAGTTATGCCCCAGGCAAGAAACTACGGATTCACAATCGGACAGAAGCCTCACCATTTCGTCTATGGTGAGATCGCTAATGTTTGCATGAATGATTTCGACATGTTTATTCTGGCCCCAGGATTCAGGAAGCTTATCAGGTGAACGGACAGCAACTTTTACCTCGTGTCCATTCTGTAAAAGCTGATCAACAAGTTTGTTTCCGGTGGCACCACTGGCACCCAATACTAATGTGGTCATACTTTTTTGAGTTCGGGTTAAGTGGTTTTCTTAAGAACACGGAAAAATTGCTCACTCTGTTACATAAATGAGGAGTTCGTAGTGAACAATGTCTGGGTGGCTCAATGCGTAGCTACCAGGATGGATTATCCATTACAGGCTGAGTCCTCAGACTTCCATACGGTTTCAATTTCTTTCAAAGCATCGTATGGAATACCGCCATCCTGATTACCTATAATTCCAATTTGCTCTCCAAGACAATTTTTCACTGATGTGACTGTGTTACAACTTGGGCAGCAATTGCCAAATAGGAATACTGTATTTCCTTCAAAGACTGCTCTCGATATAATTTGGAATTTTAATGACTCCTGGTCGGCTTTCAGCCCCTCAATATCATCACTTAACCATTCCAGGTCATTTATGGGATTGTCTGATTCACAGGAGGTGATTTCGGACTCGTTGCAGCCTAGCAGGAAAAGGAAAGATAAAAGGTAAAGTTTTGTCCACTTCATATTTGTTGAGTTTTTGAAGATGACACATTTGAAGAAGGAAAAGTTGTACGTTTGATTTCAATCAAACAGTCAGGTATAGCATAGTGAAACAGGTATTCCACGAATCGGGGATATATATATTACCTTGATACGGCGATCCTTACCCCTTCAGACCGGTTTTGATACAGAATTCTACAGAAGTAGATGCCATTTCTGACTTTTGACCCTGCTGAGTTGGTGGCATCCCAGGTGAGGATGTTTTCACCTGCGTATTGCGATCCCCAGAGAATAGTTTTGACAAGCTGACCGGTTCCACTCAATATGTCAGCTCTTACAATACCATTGGCAGGGAGCTGATATTTGACGGTGGTAAGATCCTGCATGGGATTAGGGTACGCATTCAGGATGCTAAATCCGTTTTCTGTTGTTGGTCTTTCAAGAACCTTATGATCATCAATCAGGACCTCATAAACCCCTGTTCCATGTGTTCCAATGACCAGACGCCCGTCAAGGTGCCGGTAATTCAGGGAGTTGACTATGGCACGCCCTATGACTTCCGGACTTTCTTTTACCCATTGGGTGTTTGATCCGTCTATTGCTGTGGTACTAAACAGGCCTACACTGGTCCCTACAAATACCAGTTGGCCAGACAGGGTAGGGACGATCTCCGCCCATCTTATACTTGGGCCGTCTCCGCCGCCGTCGGGTTCTTCCTCCAGGTTTCCACTGATATCTTCGAAGCTTTCACCACCATCAAAACTTTCAAAAAGTGAGGGCACATGATAATTGGTAATAGCAACAATCAGATGATCAGGATCTTCAGGGTCGAGCGCAATGCAGCTGATATGTGAGCCCGGGACAAAAGCGTCGGTATTAAGGAACTCAACCTGTTCTTCAAATCTTTCGGAAGCCTGGTCAATTCTTACAAAATACGTTTCGGGGTTTTCTGAAATAAACCATCCTGCTGCATAAACCCTATCTACGCCCGGCACTGTAGATTTCACAATGGCAGTATAGACACCTTCCGACAGCTCACTGTCATCAATGGTTTCCCAGTTGATAGAGGTGGCATCCTGCTTTCCACTCGGGATCTGCACCAGGTTATTGTTTCTCCAAATTACATTGCCACCGGCTAGAAACATCCGGTTGTTGTTCATCGGATCCAGTACATAAGGATTGATAAACAGGTATTCCTGGCCTTCTTCTTCACCGCCGCCTGCCGGATCTACCCTGGCATATGAGGTGAGGTTGTTTTCACCATTCAGGGTCATCCGGTAGATCTGGCTATTCTGGATGGAAGCATAATAAAAATTTCGACCACTGCTGACATAGGAAAAAGCACCATCTCCACCTAGTATTCGGGTCCAGGGTGAATTTTCAATAGGTGCATTTTTGACATATACACCATTGTCCTGCATGCCCCCAACGACCACATGAGAAGCTTCATCCGGCTGCTGGCTTACCTGGTAAAACTGACTGGTAACAAAACCATTGTTCAGGCTGCTCCACTGCACGGAGTCTGCCTGATTGTTTTGCGTAAGCCTGATACCACCATCATTGAAGCTAAGCATCCTGTTATGGTTTGAGGGATAGTAGATGATCAGGTGTTGATCGGGGTGATGATTGGGATATCTGGAGGCATCATTATCCGGTGAATAACCGCCTATCCATTTGGTGTTGCTGGTAGAGGTAAAACCATCAGTGGAACGATAAAGGTTTGTACCCCCTATATAGACTACATTAGGATCTGTTGGATGTACACTCACCACCATATTGTAGGACGATTGACTGTCGTAGTCTCCCACCTGTCCACCAAGCATGGGTACATTATCACTCAGGTTTGCCCAGTTGCCGGTGGGGGTATTACCATTCACTCCAGTAATTGTCAGTCGCAGAATGCTTACCTGGCTATCATTGGTCCCTTGTGCCAGAAAGTAAATGACGTTGCCTGAGGAGCCTATTACAGTTCGCTCGGCGAAAGCTGCTTTTTGTAAAGGAGTGATGTTCACCCAGTTGTCTCCGTCCACAGAAAAGTAGATGCCTGCTGCACCGTATTTGTCATTACCCGAACAGTTATTTTCACTCAAAGTGGCCAGGTAATATCCGTTGCTGGTTTGATGGATATTGGTATAACATGGAGCATTGACAGTATTGAGGTCAACAGTATCCGGAAGGTTGAAAAGTTCCTCACCCAATACTGCATTCCAGGTATCTCCACCATCCTGAGATCTTAGAATGCCGCCAAAAGACGCCAGATAAACCTCGTCAACATCCGACCTGAATGGGTTGGCGACCAGAGCCCAGTTGTACTGGAACTGGCTTCCAAACCTGCTCTCTTCCGAATCATTGGTAGAGGCCAATTGAAACCAGGTATTTCCACCATCAGTAGATTTGAATACCCCATCACCTCTGAAGGGTGCGCTGAGACTCCTGGGCGAGTTGCCCACGAGTTCACCGGTGCCAAAGTATAGGATGTCTTCCTTGCCTGGCCTAACATCCTGTGTCATGCATGTCACACTGCTCGATGAATTCGGGTCATTGGTTTGTATCCAGGAATTACCGCCATTGGTTGTCTTCCAGACGCCTCCAGATACTCCTCCGGCGATGATGACATTTTCATTTCGTACGTCAAGAACGGCTGCACGGGTCCTTCCGCCTACATTGAAGGGGCCCGACAGTCTGTACGCTCTTTCCTCAATCCTGGCTCCATTCACAAATAAGTTTCGGCGCTCAGGAATGTGCTTTTGAAATTCCAGCTCAAGCTTTCTCATCCCCGGAGGAATCTCCAGGGTTCGAGGATCTACCAGCTTTTGGTACTCATATTCAAATCGGGCAATGGGGTTTTCCCTGGACCCAACAGATTTTCTGAAGTCCAGCTTAAGCCGATAATTGAATGATTCTGGCAGCCTGGAAGTAGGCTGGATGATGATCAGTAATACAAGAAAGACAAGTAGGCTTCTGATCAATTTTATTCGATAACCGTATTGAGCTTATTGATCTTCCCTTCGAGTAACGGGGCAGTGACTGCTCCTTTTCCATCATTGTTTTTATCGCCTTTACGGGCATCGATAAAATAGGATACTGGCTCAAGATCAGTAAAAGTTACTCTGCCCTTTTTATCCGTTGTTAAGCTCTGAACGGGGTTCTTGTTACTCCTGTAGTCAGCTTCATTTTTATACAGGGTAATAGTAGCACCTTCCACGATATTTCCTAGCTCATCTACAACGGTAATTCGCAACTTGGTTGGCAGGAATTCAGCTTGAGCATGGAATGAAGAGATTGTCAGTCCGATGATGATCAGACCTACAAAAAGGGTTGTTATTTTTTTCATATTATTCATTAATTAAATCCTGAAACAAATATTCGGCTAAATTGTCAAATTCTTGTGCCTCCCGATATTTTCTATCGCTATAAATATTTGCTGTATATTTTATATAGCTGGGCACATCATTGATGGCAATATGTTCAATCAGAATATTCCCATATTGCTGATCAATGATTTTCCCAATACCAACGCGTGGCTTGAGGTAATGTTTCTCTTTTGACTCGATTACAGCATTTTTTTCTACTACCAACAAGTCACTGTTTGCCAGCTTGTAGTTCAAAGAACCGGTTCTTTTCATTAACCAATCGAATAGAAATTGAAAATCGGGAACTTCAATTTCCTCGTGGTAGGAGATAGCAAATCCATTGGCATGAGGCGAAATAAGCAGATGGACGGACGGGAGCTTATCGATTGCTTGCTGCTTGAGCAGGTAAGAACTGTATACATCTTTAGCCAAAGACTTGAAATCCGCTGATTGAGTACGCTCATCATATTCTTTCAGGTATTTTTCGCTTCTGTCAATGACTTCATTCACCAATATCTTAGGGCCTTCGGAGGACTTTCCGAACAGTTGTTTGTATACCTGGTCAAAATAGGACATGCTAACGGATGAGTGTAATGGATCCGTACTGTTCCTGCTCCTGACCCGGAGCCAACGAGGAGGTGAATTTCATGATATAGGCATATGTGCCGGGTGGCGAAAGCGCATCCCCGAAATACCCATTCCATCGGAAGTCTTTATTCTCAGATCTGAAGATCAGCTGTCCCCAGCGGTTGTAAATATAGATCTCGAATGTTTCCACAAAATCATTCGGGAAAACAAAGAACTCTTCGTTCATCGCATTTCCATTGGGACTAAAAGCATTAGGAGCAAAAATGGTCAACAGACATTCAGTTGATATGGTCAGTGATACGGTGTCTGTCTGCAAGCAGAAAGGAGCATTCACCTCCCTGGCTTCTACAAAGTATCTTCCTGTATCCAGACCTGTCACAAAGATGTTAGTAGAGGTGGATACATTGTTTCGGCTGAAGACATTGATCCCGGAAGAATTGATCACGTTTACATTGACTGCACTGGGTACTACATTTCTAAATCCAATGCTGATCTCTGCATCGCTGGAACATCTGTTGATGGCGATGGCATCCATATCGAATGGCGCATCATCCTCTACCTGCACAATGTTTACGGAGTTACACCCTGTCACTGTATTTGTAATGTTCAGGGAATAGCTACCTGAAGAAAGCCCCGTAAGCAGGGGTGGTGTACCTGGACCGTCAAAAGCGAACGGACCCTGCGATACAGGACCATTGATCGTGTAGGTAAATGAACCTGATGTATTGATGCTGAAGTCGATTGTGCCATCGGCATTCCCGCAAGATGATGGCGTGATAGCATTTAAGGTAATCGATGCTTCTGGCAGTACAGTAAATGTGACACTATCCTGGCCAAGACATCCGGAAAAAGGATCGATAATATCT
>JAHCMM010000272.1 GCA_019192515.1 Cyclobacteriaceae bacterium SS2 | reverse complement strand
TGTTTCTCAGAATTTTTCTACCGTAATATCACTGCTGCATAGAAATCTTATGGTGAGCAGTACACTTAAACGGACAAACACCATTTGTACTGTCTCATGGGATGGGCTATCTCCAATTGAAGCAGAAGTTAAATTCGTCCCCAAACACATTGACTTGCAGGTAGGGGATTCAGTAGTCACCTCGGATTACAATTCTGTTTTTCCTCCCGGTATCATGATTGGTATCGTTTCTGAAATCGAGGTAAAGGAGGAAGACGTGTACTATGGTGCAAGAATTGATTTGACAACAGATTTCACTTCCCTGACATATGCGTATGTGATTTCTGATGATCTAAAAGCGGAACAGGATAGCCTCGAAAATTTATTAGAACAGTGATCAGAATTAATCACATATTACAAGCAAAATACCTGGCTGCATTTCTATTGCTCCAAATTCCCCTGTTATACAGGTTGGTATTCTTTGACGTGGCATTCGGTTTCTTTTACGTAGGTTACATCCTGTTTCTTCCACATGGCACCAACAGAAGCCTGATGATGGTCATTGGAATGTTGAGCGGATTACTAATCGATATTTTTTCCAGTACTCCGGGTATACATGCCTCAGCATGTGTCCTAATTACCTTCATCAAAGATTCCTGGTACAATGTGGCCAATGAGCACTCAGATGAAGACGTGGACCTCACAGTCAATGCTGTGGGCTTTTGGGGATTCACGAAGTATGCATTGCCTTTAATTTTTGTTCATCATTGTATTATTTTTATAGTCGAAAACGGAGGATTGAATAACTTCTGGTTATTGTCCGGAAAAGTTTTTTATAGTACCATCCTCAGTTTTATCATCATCCTGACCATTGGATTTTTGTTGAGTCCCAGAAAACAAAGGATATGAATCGAGGCTTAGTCATTCAGTTTTTTATTGTCACGATAGGGCTGGTTTTCGCTATCAGGCTTCTCTCTATTCAGGTCTTTAACGAAGATTATAAGCTGGCTGCAGAAAACAATGTAATCCAGAAAATAATAGACTACCCATATCGTGGACTTGTGTATGACCGAAACAATAGTTTGCTGGTTTTCAATACACCCGTATATGATCTGATGGTTGTACCTAAAGAAGTTGACTTACAAGACAGTACTCAGCTATGTAAGCTCCTGCAAATAACGCATCAGGAATTCGTGGATAAGTACGCCAAGGCCAGATCATTCTCTCCAATCCTTGCATCCAAATTCATGGAGCAAATACCCAACAACTTATTTGCCTCCATCCAGGATCAATTGGTCTCGTATTCCGGCTTCTACGCTTTACCACGTACCGTGCGTGATTATTCATCACCGGTGATGGCCAATACCATTGGATATGTGGGGGAAGTAGACCGAAGGACCATCAGAAGTGACACTACTAACTATTACAAATCAGGTGACTTTATAGGCATCACAGGTGTAGAAAAAGAATATGAAAAGTACCTGAGAGGTAAAAGAGGGACTCGCTACCAAATGGTGAATGTACAGGGTGTCGTGAAAGGAGCCTTTAAAGATGGGGAATATGATACAGTCCCTATTCCAGGTGAAAATATCCAGCTCACTATAGACCTGGAGCTACAGGAATATGCTGAAAAGCTACTGAAAGGAAAGGTAGGAGGAATTGTAGCACTCAATCCTTCGACTGGTGAGATATTGACTATTGCTTCATACCCATCGTATGATCCGGCGAATCTTAGTGGAAGAGACCGAGGTAAAAATTTCCTCGAAATACAGAGTGATACGCTCAAGCCTTTATTCAACAGGCCTCTTCAGGCTACATATCCTCCGGGATCTATGTTTAAAGTGGTTCAATCCCTGATTGCATTGGAAGAAGGTCAGTTAGGTCCAGATGAAAAGATCATGTGTGAAGGCGGTCTGATCGGAGATCATGCACCACCGGGCTTATACGACGTAAGACGCGCTATTGAAAAATCATCTAACAATTTCTATTTCAAGGTCTTCAAACGTGTGATCCAGCAAGGATATGATGAGAGTGCTTTCCTTGATTCAAGAATTGGTCTTGAAAAATGGCACAATTACATCACCAAATTTGGTCTGGGTAGAAAACTTGGAGTGGACATCCCTAACGAATCCCCCGGATTCGCCCCATCACTAAGCTACTACGACCGGGTGTATGGGGAAAACAGATGGAAATTCTCGAATATTTACTCATTGAGTATTGGGCAAGGTGAATTGCTTGTCACACCTATACAAATGGCCAATCTGTGCGCTATCGTAGCTAACAAAGGATATTATATCACACCTCACATTGTAAAAAGTGTGAACAATGAGCCCGTTCAAAATTTTGCCAGGAATGAAGTAGGCATCTCGGAGGAAAATTTTGGCCCAGTCATCGATGGTATGGAACAGGTAGTACTCTACGGCTCCGGGTTAAGAGCCAGGATGCCAGACATCTCCGTTTGTGGTAAAACAAGTACCGTAGAAAACCCTCATGGCGAAGACCACTCCGGTTTTATGGGATTTGCTCCGAAAGAAAATCCGCAGATTGCTGTGGCAGCTTATGTAGAAAATGCCGGATGGGGAGCCAGGGCAGCAGCTGCAACGGCAAGTCTTATCATTGAAAAATATTTGACGGGTGAAATCAAACGTACCTGGCTTGAAGATTATGTTTTGAAGGGTGATTTTGCTGACAAAAAAGTTGAGAAGGTAGAGAAGAGAGACACCCTGCAGCTTAAACCATTGAAAGAAGTAGCTGCTACATTGCAATGAGAGAAGATCAACTGATATATCGACTTGATTGGATCACTGTCGCAACCTATTTTGTGTTGGTCATTGGGGGTTGGTTGAGTATTTACGCAGCAGAATATAATCCGGACGTCAATAACAGTATTTTTAACTTTAGTACCAGTGCTGGCAGACAATTTGTCTGGATAAGCACTTCTATTGGACTAATCACATTCATCATGCTCCTTGATTTTAGGATCTATGATGCTGTATCCTATTTCGTGTATGGAGGAATACTTTTGCTGCTCATTGCCGTTCTCTTTTTTGGAAAAGAAGTGGCAGGGTCAAAGTCCTGGTTTGGGATTGGAAGTTTTGAATTTCAGCCATCCGAATTTGCAAAGTTTGCTGTGTGCCTCGCTATGGCTCGCTACTTCAGCAAAAGCACCCGGAACACATCCGAATTAAACGTTCAGATCATTGGATTTTTGCTATTTTTCGTTCCGTTGATCCTGGTGGTATTACAAGGGGATGCGGGTACAGCCATAGTATTTGCCTCTTTGGTAATAGTCCTTTTTAAAGAGGGGATGCATCCAATCTTCCTAATTGGTGGCATTGGAATCGCCGTATTGTTTATCCTGACTTTATTGCTCAACCAGTTGGTATTGCTTATTTGTATTGCGGCTATTGCCATACTGATAGTAGGACTGGTAAGCAAATCACTAAATAAAATTATTGTAACGGTAACCACAGCTGTAGTAGCAGTAGCATTTGTATTAAGTGTGGATTTTATCCTGACCGAGGTATTGAAACCACACCAGCAAAAAAGGGTAATGTCTTTGGTAAATCCTAACGCAGACCCCCTGGGTATCGGATGGAACGTAACCCAATCAAAAATTGCAATCGGATCGGGGGGCTGGTTTGGCAAAGGTTATCTGGAAGGAACTCAGACTAAGTTTGACTTTGTGCCCAAACAAACTACGGATTTTATCTTTTCAACAATTGGGGAAGAACAAGGTTGGTTAGGCAGTGTCTTGCTTATAGCAGCTTTTACAACTTTACTTGTTCGATTGATTTACTTAGCCAATAGACAAAAATCAGCTTTCGCCAGGATATATGGCTATGGAGTCACATCCATTCTATTCATACACTTTGCCTTAAATATCGCCATGACCATTGGGCTCTTTCCCGTGATCGGTATACCATTACCATTCTTTAGCTATGGGGGTTCCAGTCTTTGGGGATTTACACTCCTGCTTTTTGTATTTATCAAGCTGGATGCCCACAGAATGCAGGTCCTGCAGCGGATGTGAGACTACCTAAATCGTCTGAATACTACCTTAAGCAACTCTTTTACTTCAACACTGTTCATATCCCAGGAGTACTCCTTGGAATAGCTGGAAACTAGCATTTCAACAGATTCATCAAAGGAGTTACAGGTTTCTATCTTTTCCACGGCTTCAAGAAATAAATCTTTCTCTCCACCAAATAGCTCAGATGTAAACATATACTCCTGGTTTAAAGATACTGCTTCCAGGATTGATGATATTTTCTTTTGCTGATGTTTGGAAGCTACAGACACCTGTTCTTCTTTGAATTGATCATTGAGCGTCTCCTCAGTTTTAGCAAATTTCTGATTCAACGAATCGTCCATCTCGACTCGCTCTTCCTCGCTCGAATCCGAATGGACGTAGTCATTTGAAACAGGCTCTTCTTCCTCAGGTGATTCCTCGCTTTCAGCAGTGACAGAAGAATCTTCTGTTGTTTCCTCTTCCTGTTCAGAATCATCAGCCACTTCATTTAATTCATCCTCCACTATTTCATCTTCCACTATTTCATCTTCCAAAGGCTCATCTTCTTCCTCAACATGATCTTCTTCAACTTCCTCTCGTACCTCCAACACCATCTCCTCTTCTGGTTCCTCTTCATCCGAATCAGGCGCATCCTCCATTTCTACCAGGTCACTGATTGAGATCTCCAAAACCTGAGATAATGCATCTAGCTCTTTTTCAATGGTGGAATCTTTTGATTTCTGGTCCATCAGCTGGTCCCATTCCTCTAAAAATTCCGATATTTCCGACTCAGATCTTTCGGAAATCAGGTATGAAAGATCATCCTGGTAAATTTTGTAGTACTTGGATATCCCTTTGATGGTTGAAAGTTGTTTGATTGTCTTTTCTTCTACCTCAGCTTTCAAGGACTCTCCAGGAGCTAAAAGCCAACTCAATGTATCCACAACGCTGCCTTCTAGCAAAGGCTTCAAATCCTCTGGGGCCACTTCAATATGTTGTGAAAGTACATTCATATAGGTGGTTAGGGCTTTTCTTACCTCCTCATGTTTGAAATTGAAGTAGGGACTCTCCAATTTTTTCATCTCATCCTGCCATTGTCCGTACAATGATTTCAGGATAAAAAAGTTAACCTGTTTAGATGGAGTAAGATTCAAAAGGGCTTTGCCGTTTACGGAATCTTCAGGTGAGGGAAGATTAGCAACGATTTTATCTGCAAAATCCTTTGAATAACTATTTATAAACTGATAATTGATATTATTTGCCATCTCAATTTTACTTACATATCACTCTCCGAGCAGGTCCAATCAAACAGAGTAAAGCTATTTATTGTGACTCTAAAACGAAAGATCAATTGATTATTTTCCATTATGAATGTTTGATGACCATGGCTTAACCCATATCCACTAAATTTGATACGTTTAGCATTTCCATATGTTTGTTGAACCACAAATAGTAAATAAAAAATCTGGACAGATCGGCTGGATCGAGGTGATCTGTGGGTGCATGTTTTCCGGCAAAACCGAAGAGCTGATCCGTCGAATCAACAGGGCACTCATAGCCAATCAGAGTGTGGAAATATTTAAACCTAAGATCGAGAACCGGTACCACAAAACCAAAGTGATCTCCCACAATCAAAATCATGTTCACTCCACCCCAGTTGGCTTCGCAAATGACATTCTGCTCCGGGTAGATAAATGTGATGTGGTAGGAATTGATGAAGCACAATTTTTTGATGATGAGATCTTGAATGTGGTAAACAAACTTACACTTCAGGGAAAGCGGGTGATCATTGCAGGGCTTGATATGGATTTTAAGGGCAGACCATTTCATCCGATGGATAAACTGATGGCCATTTCAGATTTCATCACAAAAGTGCACGCTATCTGTATGGAATGTGGAAATATTGCTTCTTTCTCACACAGGAGAACAAAATCCAAGCAGACCATCGTGCTAGGTGAAAACGATATTTATGAGGCTTTATGTAGATCATGCTTTTATGCTAAGAATAGTACTAAGTAGCCTTTGCTTTTTCCTGACCTTATTCGTCGTTACAGCACAAAATATCCCGCTGGGGACCTGGAGAACTCATTTCAGTTATCAGAATGTAAAACTTGTAGAAAAAGCCGGTAATAAAATTTTCTGTGCTGCTGAAAATGGGCTTTTCTACTTCGATCTTCAGGATCAAAGTCTAAATAAGCTTACCAAGATCAATGGGCTGTCTGATGCCAATATTTCAGCAATGGCTTATTATGCTGCAGCCAAATTACTGGTCATCGGATATACCTCAGGTGGGATAGATTTGATTTCGGAAGAGGAAACCACTACGGTCACAGATTTTAAAACCACTGATCTTGTAACAGACAAAGCAATTAAGGATATCAAGTTTTGGGAGAATAATATCCTGATTGCTACTTCATTGGGCGTGATTGTTATATCCATCCCAAAGAAGGAAATCACAGAAAATTACCGTTCAATAGGGCTGAATGGCGCAGATGTTTCAGTTTCACACCTTTTTGTTGACGCGAATGACCTATGGGCGATCACAAATCAGGGAATTCAACTTGGAAGCTTAAATGACAACCTCCTGGATTTTAACAACTGGACATTATTTGGAGAGACTACCAACCAAAAAAATTCATTCTTTGGAAAAAGCACTGGTAACATCCACACTATCAAGAATGATACAATTATCATGACTTTTAATAATGGATCATGGGCAGAAAGCGGAGTAGTGATGCCTTCAGCGGTTGTTGCCATGCAAAGTGATTCTGAGCTACTCATTAGTTCAAGAAGTGATATATATAGCTTTGATGGAAGTCAATTGAACCTGGAAGTATCCCTACCTTCCGATCTAATAACCGACTTTTTATTCTCCGAAGAGTATTGGGTTGGAACAGAAAGCAAGGGACTGATACGAAATGAGACTGAAGAATCAATTTACCCGGTAGGCCCGCTAAGTGATCATGCTAGTAACATAGTAGCTGAAAAAGGTAGTGTCTATCTTTTTTATGGCCCTTCGCCAGGATCCTATAAGGGTGAAAGCGATGAATCTGGATACAATGTTTTTGATGGCAATACCTGGTCTTATCAAGTAATTGAAGACTTTTATAATTTATCGGATATCGCTTTTTACAGCAATAGAGGTTATATCTCTTCAATAGGATTTGGAATCTATTCTATGGAAGAAAACAGGATTTTAAATCACCTCAATAGCTCGTTGAGCAATAGTAAATCCAACACAGGCCCTATCATCACGAATCTGGAGGCAGCACAATCACTTTGGATTGCTTCCTATGACAATGCTACTCCCATCGTAGCAATGGATGAAGCTGGTGAACTTACCATATATCCGGAATCTGTTATTGGAACAGATAAACCTGAAAAAATTATTCATACGCTTGAAGGGCCTCTTTTAATTCAGAATGCTCCCAGCAAAGGCGGTGGATTCTTTACCTTCAGTCCCCCTAATGATCGAGCTCGCTTTGGGACAACGAACGGCTTACCATCCAACAATATCCACATCCTAAATGTGGACCTGGAAGATGTAGCCTGGGTAGGGACTGACCAGGGGCTCATCACCTTCCCCGATGCTTCATTTCTCCCAGAGTTTGCTCAACCTGTAAATGCTACTTTCGAAAACAATCTCTTGTTCGAAAACGATGAGATCTACGCGCTTGAAATAGACGGTGGTAACCGAATCTGGATAGCGACCAAAGAGGGGCTATGGGTTTTCAATGCTTCTTTTACCTCTTTGGATCATTTCTTCACATCGGAAAACAGCCCCTTGCCCTCTAATCAAATCTCCCATCTCGAGTATAATTCAGACAATGGCGAGATGTTTATCCAGACTGCCAATGGATTGATTTCATTTCGTAGCAGTTCATCGGCAGAAAAGAATAATTATAATGAAGTCAGCATTTTTCCCAATCCTGTCCGACCAGGTTACACAGGTCTTGTGGGTATTACCGGGCTGAGATATGAAACTCTGGTTAAGATTACGAATATAGATGGCAAACTCATTCGTGAACTGGAAACAAATGGTGGGACAGCCTCCTGGGACCTGTTGGACTACAACAACCAGAAAGTCAATTCCGGGATCTATGTCATTTTTACTGCGACAAATGATGGCAGAGAAAAATATGTTGGAAAAATAGCCGTGGTGAACTAATGATCCGCAAGACCAGGGGCATCGTCATTCATTATATCAAATACCAGGATACATCTATCATCGTAAAAATCTTTACAGAAGAATTCGGCCTGGTACCCTTTCTGGTAAATGGGATCAGAAGTAGCAAATCAAAGCGAAGCATTGGCTACTTTCAGCCTTTTTCATTATTGGATCTTGTGGCATACATTAAAGATGGAAGAGAAATCCAGCGGTTGTCCGAATACAAATATCTCCAAACCACGCATTCGATCTCAGCTGATATCAAGAAGTCTACGATCGTACTGTTCCTATCTGAAATACTGGGAAAAGTCCTTCATCACGAAGAGGGTACCCAGCATGAACTTTTCCAGTTTCTACATGATATGGCAATATTGCTCGATTCTATTGAAAAAGGCATTGAAAACTTCCACTTACATTTTCTCATTCGTTTTACTCCCTTTCTTGGAATAGGAATTTCAGATGAAGAAAGTTTTCTGGAGTCAATGGAACTAGAAAGTCCGGACAGATCCACAATGAAGTACATTTCCAGCCTGGTGCATTCCGGACTTGAAGACACTATCTCTTCTTCAGGATCAGAGCGGTTGCGAGCCCTTGACCTGATCCTTCAGTATTATAATCATCATGGAACCCCAATGGGTGAAATCAAATCTCTGAAAGTGCTTCATCAGGTATTCAGCTAGTGATATTTTCACTTATTTTTGAAAAGAAACATCATAAATATGGCAGATAAGTTATTCTCTGAAATTCCATCGCTCGATTTGCTTGACTTTACATCTGGTGATCCTAAAAAGAAAAATGATTTTGTTCACGCCCTTGGTCAGGCATATGAGAATATCGGTTTTGTTGCCATAAAAAATCATGGGCTATCCGATGAGCTCACACGGTCGCTTTATGATTCCGTGAAGAAATTTTTCTATTTGGATGATGATGTGAAAAAACATTATGAACGTCCCGAGCTTTTTGGGCAGCGGGGATACATTAGTAAGGGAAAAGAAAAAGCCAAAGACAGAAATACAGGAGACCTGAAAGAATTTTATCATGTGGGGCAGCCCACTGAGAATAAACTTCCCGAATATCCGGAAAATATCTGGCCGAAAGAGGTACCGGAATTCAAAGAATATACAATCAGTGCTTATCAAACATTAGAAAAAGCAGGAATTGAAATGCTCAGAGCAATTGCCATTTTTCTAGACTTAGATGAGCACTATTTTGATGATAAGGTGAAGCAAGGGAACAGTATTCTGAGGCAAATCCATTATTTCCCCATCGAGAACCCTGAAGCTATCCCGTCAGATGCTGTGAGAGCAGCAGAGCATGGTGATATCAACCTGATCACCTTGCTAATGGGAGCCAGCGCCGACGGACTTCAGGTATTGCGACGAGACGGACAATGGATCCCAATCACAGCCCTTCCGGACCAAATCGTGGTAAATGTAGGCGATATGCTCTCACGTCTGACAAACAACAAACTAAAGTCTACCATCCATCGGGTTGTGAATCCTCCAAGAGAACTGATGAAGACATCCAGGTTCTCCATACCCTTTTTTATGCATCCAATTTCAGAGATGGATCTCACCTGCCTGGAAAATTGTGTGGATGAAAAAAATCCTAAACAATATAGTGATATCACTGCCGGCGAATTCCTTAACTTACGGCTAAGAGAAATTGGGCTAAAGGCATAAATGACTTTTAGGACCGTACGATACTTCATTTTCCTTAGAGACGTTCTGATTCTTTCAGTCACCTCATTTGGTGGACCGCAAGCTCACCTGGCTATGTTTCTGGACATGATGGTCAAGAAGCGTGGTTACCTGAGCGAGCAGGACCTGATAGAACTTTATGCCCTTTGCCAGGTATTGCCTGGACCTACATCCACGCAAACCATAACTGCACTTGGATTCAAAATAGGAGGCCCGGGATTGGCTTATCTGACCCTTCTCACCTGGATGTTTCCTGCCGTGAGCATTATGATCACAATGGGGATCTTCATGACCTATTTCCAGGAAATGAATATCTCCCTTGATTTCCTCAAGTTTATTCAGCCCATTGCAGTCGGTATTGTAGCCTATTCTTCTTACCGCATCAGCAGTAGTGTGGTTTCTACCAGGACGGGTTTCTTCCTGATGTTTATCTCGGCATTCGTGGCATACATCTTCAGATCTCCATGGACCTTCCCGATCATTATGCTTTTTGGCGGGTTTGTCACAGCCTTTAAATTCAAGCAACAACCCATTGAGGAAAAAGATAAGATCAAGATCAACTGGTCAAATTTCATCCTCTGGATCTCAGTATTAATATTTGCTGCGATCCTGGGAGGTATTACGAAATATCTCCCTATCAGGCTTTTTGAGAATTTCTATCGAAACGGATCACTGATCTTTGGTGGTGGTCAGGTCCTCGTCCCACTCTTGTATACGGAGTTCGTTGAATTTAAGAGGTATCTGACTTCTCAGGAATTCCTATCAGGCTACGGATTTGTGCAGGCTCTACCAGGACCAGTCTTTTCTTTTAGTGCATATGTAGGGACACTCAGTATGAGAGATGCCTCTATTGGACAGCAAATACTGGGTGGGCTTATGGCGACTGCAGGAATCTTCTTACCGGGGACATTCTTTATCTTCTTTGTGAGTCGATTCTGGGAGGAGCTCAAAAAATACCGAGTGGTGAAAGCATCTCTTGAGGGAATCAACGCTGTAAGCTCAGGGCTTGTAATTGCTGCTACGTTCCTACTTCTTGAACCTATTTCTCAAACTACTTTAAACTATGCAATAATCTTAAGTACGATCTGCCTGATGTTTTTCACAAAAATCCCTACGCCTTTCATCGTCATCATCGGCCTCATAACGGGAATTATCTTCAGCTAGACAATAAAAAACCCGGCTCATTTCAGGCCGGGCTTTATTTTTAATTGTTTAAAAATCTTATTGTTCTGTAGGAGGTGTAACTCCTAATTTTTTAAGGATCAGATTTGTCACATCATCCTGCTCTCTTGCATAAAGAAGGATATCAAGACCAGGAGCACCCAGGTTGAATATGTGTGAATATCCGTTTTCTTTAGCTACATCCTCAATTGCTTTCCCGATTTTTTCGTAAGCAGGCTTCAACAGCTCCTCTTGCTTCTTTCTGATGGCTTGCTCAGCCTCTTGTTGAAATTTCTGCAAATTTTGGTTCAGGGAGTTTAATTCTTGCTCCTTGTCAGCTCGGATCAATTCATCCCAGGATGCTGCGTTGGCTTGATAATCTGCCATTTTGGTTTCAAATTCCTTATACTTAGCCTGAAGCTGATTTTGCAAAACCTTTTCCCGGCTTTTCAAATCTGCTTCAATCTGCTTTGCCTCAGGAAGCTGATTCAATATATAATCAGGGGTAGTATAACCAATCTTTAAATCACCCTGTGCTGCAGCTCCAAATGTAATTGCAGTCAAGGCTATTGCTATCAATAATGATCTCGTTTTCATAATTGTAAAATGTTCATTTAATCTAGCTCCTTCCCAAAATCGTTCCGAAACTACTTTTCTTCTTAATTATTTTCTGTTTCTTTATTTTCTCCTATACCTAAATCTTCTATGACATAATCCGTATAATCATGCACCGGATTGGTATAAATCATCACCAGTTCACCGGATTTGTCAAACACGATTTCCAGTCTGTTATTCTTAGCTACCCGCTCTACCGCTTCAAATACACGATCCTGAACAGGCTTAATGAGCTCCTTCTTTTTCAGAAAATAAAGACCATCAGACCCAAAAATTTGACGCTGAAAATCTTTAACCTCTCTCCACTTACGATCAATCTCCTGCTTCCTTTCTGCTTTTAGCTCGGCTGTCAACAACACCTCTTCTGCCTTCAGGGCAATTTCCATTTCCTCCACTTCCTTCAGCTTCTGCTGGATCTCACCCTCCCAACCTTTGGCCAGTGTGGCAATCTCCGCCTGAGCAGCCTTGTATTCAGACATTCTACTCAATATATACTGAGTATCAACATATCCGAATTTTTGGGCAAAAATATCATTTATCCCCAAAAGAAAAAGAAAAAGAAAAAATGGCAGTATTCTTTTCATTGTCTTATCTGATCTGCTGACCTAATGAGAAGTGGAATTGCGACCCACTTATATCAAGTTGACCAGGAGCAGGGTCTAAACCATAACCCCAATCCAATCCCAGCAATCCAAAGGCAGGCATAAAGATCCTTACCCCTAAACCAGCAGATCTTCTCAGATCATACGGGTTAAATTCATCAAATCCCTGCCAGTTATTTCCAGCTTCAAAGAAGCCCTGCACATAGATTGTCGCTGATGGATTCAAAGAAACAGGATATCTCAGCTCCATCACATACTTGGAGAAGATCGTACCTCCCCGAATACCCTCAGAGTCAACTGGTGTAATACTATTATTTTCATATCCTCTTAGCCCGATTACGTCCGTACCCAACAGGAAGTTTTGACCGGTCAGACCGTCACCACCCAGCTGGAATCGCTCAAATGGACCTACGCCAACTTTATCACTATATGATCCGATATATCCAAAGTGAGCCCTCGGTGCCAAAACAAGATCGCCGATAAGCTTCAGATAATACTTGGCATCAAAGTTCCATTTATGGTACTCCAGCCATCTGTATTTGTCCTCGTTAGAAGCATTATCATAATCAATATCACTAAACAATGATAATGGAGGTGTGAAGGAAGCACTCAATGATACAGCCGAACCAGTCCTTGGATACATTGGGCTATCGAATGAGTTTCTGGCAATTGTCGTATTAAATATCACACTGTTTGAAACACCTGTTGAGAATCCTAAAGAGTTTCCATAGTTAAACAGGTCATATTTCTGATACTGTAGATAATTACTTACTGTAAAGTAGTCATCCGGCCATCTTACGTTTCTTCCTAATGACACAGTCACACTGGAAACTTTCAACGATCCCACAAAGTCACTTACGTTGAAGTAGCTCTGTCGTAGCCTGGAGATAGAGTGACTGAAACTCACACCGAAATTGTTTCGCTTTTTACCACCCAGCCATGGCTCGTTAAATGATATGGAGTAGCTCTGGAAGCTTTTACCATTAGCTTGCAATCTGATAGAAAGCTTTTGTCCGTCTCCCATCGGAAGTGGTCTCCATTTATCAAAATGCGGGATGTTACGCATGGAGAAGTTGTTGAAACTCAGTCCGAGTGTACCTACAAATCCATAGATACCTCCCCATCCACCGGATAGTTCTATCTGGTCATTTGGTCTTTCAACCAATTGCCACTCAATATCCACTGTCTCTTTTACCGGGTTCGGTCTTACGTCCGGGTTGATTTGTTCCGGATCGAAATATCCAAGCTGAGAAAGCTCACGCTGGGTCCTGATCAGCTCAGACCGATTAAATTTCTGACCAGGGATTGTTCTCAGCTCACGATAGATCACGTGATCATTGGTTTTGTCATTTCCGGAGATGGTCACTTTATCGATGGTGGCCTGTGCACCTTCTCTAATTCTCATCTCCAGGTTTACAGAATCTCCATCAAAACCAACCTCGATTGGGTCAACCTGAAAAAACAAGTATCCATCATCCATATAAAGGCTACTGATATCTGCGCCGGTCGGATTGAATTGAAGTCGTTTGTTTACAAGCTCAAGATCATAAATATCTCCTTTGTCAATACCCAATACCCGACCAAGTATCTCATCGTTGTAGACGTAGTTACCAGACCAGCTGATATCTCCAAAGTAATATTTCTTACCCGGGTCAACTACAAAATCAATGTTGAGGAACTTGTTGTTGATGTTGTAAACTGTGTCTGAGACGATCTCAGCATCTCGATATCCCTTAGATTGATAGAACGCAATCAGCTTCTTTTTATCCTCATTGTATTCAGAAAGGATATACTTCGATGATTTGAAAAAATTCACGTTGAGGTGCTCAGCAATATACTCACTGATCTCATTCTCATCAGTTTCTTTTCTATGTGTAATAAAATGAACCAGGTTTACAGGATTCAGCAAGCTTAAGGTTTTTGCCAGCAGGTCAGTTGGTAAGGTCACTTTTGGTAGCTCCCCTGTTTTCTTGAGCTTGCTTCTGAGCTTGGCTGATGGAAAGATGGTATCTCCTTCAAAGGTGATGTTTTTAATCTTAACCTTTTTGTTCTTGTCAACAATGATCCGTATTCCAGCACCATTATTTATAACAGTGTCTTGTGATGGGACCACTTTCACCTGAGCATTCAGGTATCCCTTACTTTCAAAATATTTTTTTACGGTAAGTTCCGTATTTTTCATCGTCACATCTGTCAGGATGCGACCTTTAGCCAGGTCCACCTTATCCTTCAGTTCACTTTCCTGACTCCTGTTTACTCCTTCAAACTCATACTTTACAAGTCGTGGTCTTTCTGTAAGCTCAATCTTTAACCAGATTCTGCTTCCTTCTACTTTACTTGCTGTAATATTTACGTTCCCAATGATCCCCTGCTTCCAAAGTTTTTTGATTGCCAGTGAGATATCGTCACCTGGAATCTTGATCTTGTCCCCAACTTTCAAACCGGATATGGATATCAGAGCATTGTCGTCAAGAAATTGAACCCCTGATACAGTGATCTCGGCAATTTCATATTCTCTCGGATTGGAATAATTGATAGAAAGTCCATCCTGGCTTGTAGATTCCCCAGCTGGTCTTCTCCCAAAATTGATCTGTGCTGAGACCTCAAGCATGGAAAACAAAATAACTATAATGGTGAGCAGACTCCCCTTCATCCCTTAAATATTGATTTGTTCACTAATCAGTCCGAATCTTCGTTCTCTTTGTTGATATGAAATGATGGCTTCATGAAGGTCTTTCTTCCTAAAGTCTGGCCATAAAACATCCGTAAAAAACAGTTCTGTGTAGGCCATTTGCCACAACAGAAAGTTGCTAATTCTTTTCTCTCCACTGGTTCGAATAAGTAATTCAGGATCCGGAAAAGAAGCAGTAGACAGATGCGATTGAAAAATCTCATTTGTCATCTCCTCCGGTATTATTTCACCCTTCCTCACTTTCTCTCCTATTTTTTTGGTGGCATTAAGGATATCCCATCTGCCACTATAATTCAAAGCCAGAATCAGGTTCAACCCTGTGTTTCCACTCGTCTTTTCCTGTGTATCCAGTAGCTTTTCCCTGGCATTAGCGGGCAATTGATTGATCTCTCCAATAGAATGCAGCCTGATGTTGTTTTCCATCAGGGTACTATATTCATCATTGATTGTAGATACAAGCAACGACATCAATCCATCCACCTCAATCTTAGGACGTGCCCAATTTTCGGTAGAAAAAGCATATAGCGTAAGACACTCCACACCCAACTCAGCACAACCCTCACTCGCTTCACGTACTGCTTTTATTGCATTTCTGTGACCAAAAATCCTGGCAGCACCTTTTTTCTTTGCCCATCTCCCATTACCGTCCATAATAACGGCAACGTGCTTTGGTAGATTGCCTAAATCAATTTGCTCCTTCAATCCCATACAGGCCTAAAAATTCCAGTTTACAAAGGTGTGTTATTTTTTGGTTTTACCCTGATTAATTAAAGAATTTAACTGATTTTAACGTGAAAAAAGGGACTTGTTAGGTCTGTAAGAAAAGGGGCACGGTATTTCGTACATAACATAAGTGAGGCTGATACTGGTAAAAAAATACCAGTCATTGGTGACAGGATCACCATACTGATAATCCTTGATGATCTGCTCGCTATCGCAAATGCCATCCAGGTAATCAAAAAATGTCTTTCTCGCGCCTGTTTCCAGACCCAGGCAAAACTGTTTGCCAATCATCTTCTTCAGCCCCAATCCCATAGGTATTACCGGTTGTAGCTCACTAAATTGTGCTTTGGTCATGTCAGGATTACCCAATTTCAATATACCAAACCCCATAAAGACGTAAGGAGACCAATCCAAATAGGTGTCAGGGCCCCGAAAATCCAGAAAATGGTATTCTGCAATAGTGCCTAGCTCGAAAAAGTCCTGGTTAAAAGAATGTACCCTTTCCTGAGCCAATGCATCCACCGGATTCTCATCATTTCCCCGTACCTGGCCATATGCTAAAGAAAATCTTACAGTAGCGTACTCCGTAAAGTTCAATTTGTATAGAGCCTGACCGCCAAATCCAGATTGACCAAGCCTGGGGTAAGAATTTAGATCTCCCAGGTAGTTAAACGTGCCCAACCCTGCTCCAAATTCAATGAATTGAGCTGAGACCTGGAAAACCAGGAATAGCGTAATAAAATAGGAAAAAGCTCTTTTCAAGTTTATCGCATTTTCTGAGACAAAGCAGTCTTAGGATAAATGAGGTAGGTAATCTTGATGGTAGTCATGAAGATCATATCATTCCTGTCAGGATTTCCGCGAATAGAGCCATCAACTCCGGTTCCATTGCTACCATTGATCCTGTAGGTATCTCCACTACCATAGGTATAGTTGATTATGTTTAAGTTATCCGATCTCTGCTCTTCTGACCAGACAGCAACTGCCTCAGAAGACCTGTCAGACATGATTCTGGCTATTGGATCGTCAAACCTATCCAGATCAACGTAAGTTCCACTCACATCATCTATGTAGTCAGTGAACAAAAACCTGTACCCAAATTCAATTCCTGCATCAAATGGCCCGGGTAGGGCCATTCTTAAACCAACAGCTATTGGGATAGAAAATTGAAACTGACTGTATGGTTTAACGCTACTTCCATCCAGGAATTGTCCTTCCGTTCCCAATGGACGAAGTTTTACCCATTCTCCACTTTGTGACAACTCACTGCTGGTATTATTTGCCTGATAGTCATATTGCGGTACTTTTCCTTTTGGTTCATGATGAAATACTGCCACCCCAAGGAAAACATATGCATTCATCCGGTTTCTTGCAGTAATTCCTCCGGTGGCAGGCATGATGTAATACTCAAACCCCGCATGAAGTTCTTTGATATCGTTCCTGAAGCTAAGATTCCTTGCGTACCTCGGAGCAGAAGCCTCATCCAGCGGGTCGGATGTAAAGTCATCTCCCTTGACACGCCCCCAGCTGAGTCCTCCTCTGAAGGACATGGTCGGGCTAAACCTGTATCCTAGTGCTCCTCCAAAACCCGGTCTGGTAAAACTGATGTCTGTACTGGCAGCGTGATTCAATGGTGCCAGGTCACCAAAGTAGTTTAGTGCATTTATATTGAAGGAAGCAAAGTAATGTGGTCTGAATTTANCTTGTGCAAACCCCTTATAGTGGGAGATAACCCTGTTTGTTTCTCTTCTGATTTTATACTTTCTACTTTGAGCCTCTACGATAGTAGATGCACATATTAGAAGTATAAAGGCGAGTAAATGGACTNTTTTGAGCATCTATTAACCAAATTTCGTGTAAATGTACTCATGACTGGTTAGTCCAAACACAAATTTAATTCCTCTTATCAAAACCCCAAGACAATTTCGTCCTTAATGTATCCAAAAATGAAATTCCCTTAATTCTAATCAATTTCGCTGAAAAATCAGCTTTGGATACTGATAAAGTCTTCGAATGATCAATACTTTCAGACCTGGAATCCAGCGAAACCAGGAAAGATTGATTCCGACTTTCTATCTTGAAAGTCAGCTTGCTATCCTCCGAAATGATCAAAGGGCGCACATTTAAATTATGTGGGCTTACCGGGGTGATAATGAAATTTTTTGTGTGGGGCATGATGATAGGACCCCCGCAACTCAGGGAGTATCCGGTGGATCCGGTAGGTGTTGCTACCATCAACCCATCCGCCCAGTAAGTATTTAAATATTCACCATCCAGGTAACATTTTACTACTATCATGCTTGAAGTGTCCTTTCGAATGATTGAAAATTCATTCAATGCGAAGTTTTTACCAGCAAAAAGTTGGTCATCTGAATGGAATTGTAGCAAAGTCCGAACATCAAAATCATACTCATCCTGAAAATAAAGATCCAATGCTTCATGCAAGTTATCTTTTGAAATCGTTGCCAAAAATCCCAATCTGCCAGTGTTGATTCCCATGATCGGAAGCTCTGACTTACCCACATGTGTGATGGTTTCCAGCAAAGTACCATCACCACCCAGGCTGGCAATGAATTCAAAAGACTCCATATCTTGTCTCGGCTGGTATTCAGGAAACTCTTCAAAGGATAATGTTTGATTTTTATCCTTGAGGATAGAAGAGACATAAATTTCTTTGTTTTCCTTCTTTAACCTTTCCAGAAAGGTCCTGACCGAGTCGATAGAATTCTCGGTGATTTGGTGACCATGAATCGCTACTTTAGACATGACTATATTTTGATGTAGCGCATCAGAATGTCAATTCTTTCTTTATCATCCAGCGTGGCTGCTGCCGTATTGAAAGCATTTATGACCGTGTAGCCACTGTTTTCGAGCGTGGAAACAATTTGAGAAACTTCTTCTTTATTTATTTTCAATGTCAGAGATACTTTGACTGGATCTTCATCATTAGGTGCGAGATAACTACTTAAAATTTTGGCTTCATTTGATTCAATTATCCGGCTAATCTCACTAAGAGAATAATCCTGTATTTTTAGTTTTAGGATTAGGATAGCTCCTGGTGTACTGACTGAGGAGGATTTAGCAAATACTTCCACCACGTCCTCAGTAGTGATTACTCCCAGGTAATGATTCAAAGCATCCACAACAGTAACAAGCCTGAAGCCCTCAATATTGGAAATCTTGAGAACCTCATAGTAATGCTGATCTTCAAAGACAACACAGTTCTTACCCACAAGCGGATACTCTTTTACTGTATCGTATTGCAGCTCATCGTTGAGCAACATTTCCTCATCAAGAAAACCCAAAAACTGATTGTCATCAACCACTGGCAGCTCTGAGAGGCGAAGCTCATCCATCCACAATTTAGCTTTCGCGATTTTATCGGTCAGCTTCAATGGCGGCACCATGTAATTGATTAAATCCTTGGCTATCATACCAACTCCTTTTTTTTTAGAAATTCCTCTACAAGATTATTAAATTCTTCAGGCTTTTCCATCATAGGGGCATGGCAGCACTCATCAATAAATCTCAAGGTAGAATTTGGGATCAATTGATTGAACTCATGGCCTACAATAGGTGGGGTGATTGTATCATTAAGCCCCCACACCAATAAAGTAGGTACGGTAATCTTTGTAATTTCTGAAGCCATATTGTTTCGCTGAGCCGATTTGGCAAAAGCCACAATATTTAAACACTTGGGGATACTCTTTGTTGTCTCAAATACCTCATCAATCAACTCTTTCGAAGCAGTCTTGGGATCATAAAAGGTATGAGCTACTCTTTCGGCCACAAATTCATAGCTGCCTCGCTTAGGAAAAGAGGCACCCATGGAGTTTTCAAAAAGACCGGAGCTTCCAGTCAATATCAGGGACTTCACATTTTCCTGATTCCTGAGTGTAAAAATCAACCCGATATGACCCCCTAAAGAGTTCCCAATAAGATGAAGGTCTTTCAACCCCTTTAGCTTTACAAATTCTTCAACATGCCGATTAAGTGCTTCAAGACCAGCTTGCCTCACAGGCATCGTATAAATAGGTAGTAGAGGAATGACTACCCGGTAATTTTTAGAGAAATAATTGACCACGCCGTCCCAGTTGCTCAAGGCACCAAACAGTCCATGAAGCAAAAGCAGTACTTCACCTTTTCCTTCATCTATGTATTCGAAACCGCTGTCCTTCTTAATTTCCATGATAATTAAACATACTTAAAAGATTGCAGAAAGGTATAAAGTTCCCGTTGCTTTTTACCTATATCATCCATCGAATCCATCATATCCCGGATAAAAGGTAAAATATTCGCTACCCACCTAAAAATGGCTGGTCCGATATCCTTGATCCATGGAAAGATAACCGAGTCACTCATCTGACTTTCCGAGAGCCTGAAACCAATTGAATCCAAAACCCAAAAAAATACACTGATAATGAAAGCCCATTTGATGACGGAAGCAATCACTCCCAATATATTATCAAAAAAGCCCAGAAAAGTTAGATCAACGGCCTTCTTGATGATCCTGGCTAATAGGTTAACACCAAAAATCACGCCAATGAAAACTCCAATAAAAACGAAGACCGTCAACAAATAGAAGTGATCACTGCCTTCAAAATAGATATTGGCAAGTGGAAGTGTTAGTTCAATTGCCAGAAACAATCCTAAAAAAAAAGCGATGAATGAGAAAATCTCAATGATAAATCCTTTGTTGTAGCCTTTGATCGCTCCAATGCCAAATACTACAATGAATAAAATATCGAGCCAGCTCACTGTCAGCTGTTAAGGATTTCTTTTGTGATAGTAGAAATAAGCTTGCCATCTGCCTTGCCCGCCAGCTGCTTGGTAGCTACGCCCATCACTTTACCCATATCCTGAGGACCTGAAGCTCCTACATCGGCAATGATCTTCTTAACCGCCTCTCTGACTTCACTTTCATCCAGTTGCTTGGGCAAAAAGCTTTCAATCACATTCAATTCAGCTTTTTCCACTTCAGCTAAATCTGCTCTTCCTTCTTTCTCATAAATCTCCAAAGAATCTTTCCTCTGCTTGGCAGCTTTGGTCAAAAGCTTCATCTCAGCATCGGGTGAGAGCTCCGCAGTGGCACCTTTTTCAGTTTCTGCCAATAAGATCTGGGACTTGATTGCTCGCAGTGCTCGCAGTCGATCTTTGTCTTTATTCAGCATCGATTGTTTAATCTCTGCCTCAATTTGTGCTTTTAATGACATGTCAGTTTCAAATTTTATGGAACTTTGCGCGAAGTTAAGCCAAATACCGATGACCAAACTTAGCGTAAACATTAACAAAATTGCAACCTTAAGAAATGCACGTGGCGGCAACAATCCTGATCTTGTAAAAACAGCTCTGGATTGCGAAAGATTCGGCGCGGAGGGAATAACTGTACATCCCCGACCAGATGAAAGGCACATCCGATATAGCGATGTCATGCATTTGAAAGATCAGGTCACCACTGAATTTAATATCGAGGGGTATCCTGATGATAGATATGTGGAAATCATCCAAAAGGCTAAGCCTGCACAGGCCACTTTGGTGCCAGACCCCCCTGACAATATTACGTCTGATGCCGGATGGGACACAATCAAAAACATGCGCCTGCTGAAAGAACTTATTGCAGAGATCAAAAAGACAGGTGCCAGGGTTTCGGTTTTTGTAGATCCTGACCCAAAAATGGTGGAAGGAGCTAAAAATTGTGGAGCTGACAGGATAGAGTTGTATACTGAACCTTATGCTTCACAATTTCCTAATGACCCCAAAAAAGCTGTAGCAGCTTATATTGAATCAGCGAAAGTAGCCAGGGAGATTGGTCTGGGTATCAATGCCGGACATGATCTGGACCTGCATAATCTACAATTTCTAAAAGAATCTATTCCCTATCTGGATGAGGTATCAATCGGGCACGCGCTGATCTGTGATGCCCTCTACTTCGGGCTGGAAAACACCATCCAAATGTATAAACGAAAGCTCCAATGAAGTTAAATTTTAGAGTACTTGGTAAGGGAGAGCCGGTCATAGTCCTTCACGGGGTATTTGGCTCATCAGACAACTGGCAAACAGTAGGCAAAGCACTGGCAGAAGATTTTGCGATATACCTGGTAGACCTGAGAAATCACGGACTTTCTCCTCATAGTGATCAAATGAATTACCCGGTGATGGCCCAGGATGTCAAAGAACTGATTGACCATGAAAAACTCGGAAGAGCTCATATAGTCGGACACTCTATGGGCGGAAAAGTTGCCATGGAGCTGGCTGCTTCATTTCCCGAAGTAGTGAAAAGCCTGGTCGTGGTTGACATAGCACCAAAATATTACCCACCTCATCATCAGGAAATCCTGGATAGCTTCAAAAGTCTGTATCTGAAAAGTCTGAAATCAAGAAAAGATGCAGATGATGCCCTTAGTTCAAAACTTTCCAATCCGGGGGTCCGACAGTTTATCTTAAAAAACCTTGGGAGAGCTGATGATGATGGATTTGAATGGAAATTGAACTATCAGGTGATCGAGGAAAATATAGACCTCATAGGTAAAGGATTGGAAAAAGAAAAGTCCTATAGTGGGAAAACGCTATTCATTAATGGATCTAAATCAGACTACATCAGTGAGGCCGATCATGAATTGATACGAGGTCATTTTCCAGAAGCCAGGTTTGAAACAATTGAAGGAGCGGGCCACTGGGTACATGCGGAAAAGCCAAACGAGATCACTTCCCTATTGAAGGATTTCTTATCTTAGTTTATTCACTATAAAGAAAACCAGACTTAGGATTAGGCTTAGAAGTATCATAGTAGTGATGGGAAAATAGAAAGTGAAATTTTCTCTTTTGACAATAATGTCCCCTGGTAATTTTCCAAAATTGATTTTCCCTCCGAAAGTAATAAACAGGCCAAGAATAATTAAGATGACGCCAATTATGATGAGTGATTTTCCCATGCTATGAAGAATGCAATCTACCTAATTCCAAATTACCTGACTACCGAAGCACAACCTGATGATATCAGTCCGATTGTACAATCATCCCTCAAGACCATCAGTCATTTTCTCGTAGAAAATGTACGAACGGCCAGACGATATATCAGTAGCCTCAGCCTGGATATCGATATTTCAAAGTTACAGTTTGAAGTTATGGATAAAAAGGCATCCCGACAAGTGATTGCTTCTGTGATGAAGAACTGGCAAAACAATTCCATTGGGATCATGTCAGAGGCAGGCTTACCTGGGCTTGCTGATCCGGGAAATGTGGCCATTAGTCTTGCTCATGAAATGGGTCGGGAGGTTATCCCTTTGCCAGGAGCCTCCGCCATTCAGACAGCTTTGATTTGCTCCGGTTTTGACGGTCAGCGATTTACATTTCATGGGTATGCCCCTATTCAGGACGCTGACTGTATCAGGTTTTTGAAAGATGCTGAAAATACACTCCAAAAGACCGGCTACACACAGATTTTTATGGAAACTCCCTACAGGAACATGAAGCTGATTGATAAGGCCATTAAGACTCTGGGCAAACACACTCTTTTCTCTGTAGCGGCTGATATTTTTGGTGAAAGTCAGCTGATCAAAACCTTGAGAATTCAGGATTGGGAAAAAGAAAAAGTTAATCTCCATAAGATACCGGCAGTATTCAGCATTGGACAATACCCTTCCTGAACTTTAAGTATCGAAAAATGCTATATTTGCAGCCTTAAAATAATAGCTAATAGCAATGTCATATCTATTTACCTCTGAATCCGTATCCGAAGGGCACCCTGATAAAATTTCTGACCAGATCTCCGACGCCTTGGTAGATCACTTCCTCGCTTTTGATCCTCAATCAAAAGTAGCTTGTGAAACGCTTGTAACAACAGGTCAGGTGATCCTTGCGGGTGAGGTAAAATCCAGATCTTACCTGGATGTGCAGCAAATAGCCCGCGACATCATTAAGAAAATTGGCTATACCAAGTCTGAATATATGTTCGAAGCCAACTCATGTGGAGTTTTATCGGCGATACACGAACAATCTCCGGACATCAACCAGGGGGTGGACAAGACAGATCCCAAACTACAAGGTGCAGGTGACCAGGGAATGATGTTTGGTTATGCAACTGATGAGACAGGTAACTACATGCCGCTTGCATTGGCATTGTCTCACAACCTATTGCTTGAACTAGCTGCCATCCGAAGAGAAAATACAGACATCAAATACCTACGACCTGATGCCAAGTCTCAGGTTACAATAGAATACGATGACAACAATCGACCTATCAGGATCGACAGTATTGTCATCTCTACACAACACGATGACTTCGATGAAGAAGCCAAAATGCTTGATAAAATCAAAAAAGATCTTATCAACATTTTGATCCCTCGTGTCAAAAAGAAATTGATCCCTGAAATCCAGGCACTATTTAATGATGACATTAAATATCACATCAATCCAACAGGCAAATTTGTGATTGGTGGACCTCATGGCGATACTGGCCTAACCGGAAGAAAAATCATTGTGGATACTTATGGTGGAAAAGGTGCTCATGGTGGAGGTGCTTTCTCAGGAAAAGATCCTTCTAAGGTAGACCGTTCTGCAGCTTATGCTACAAGGCATATCGCCAAAAACATGGTAGCCGCTGGGATTTGCAAGGAAGTACTGGTGCAGGTTTCTTATGCCATTGGTGTGGTGGAGCCTACCAATATCTACGTGAACACTTATGGCTCTGCCAAGGTGGACATGACAGACGGAGCCATCGCCAAGAAGATCAGTGAGATCTTTGACATGACTCCATACGGAATCGAGACCAGGCTGAAGCTAAGAACACCTATCTATTCCGAATCTGCAGCTTACGGCCACATGGGCAGGGAATCTCAAAAACTCACCAAAACATTCAAAGATGGTGAGGGCAATGAAAAAACTGTTGAGGTAGAAACCTTCACCTGGGAAAAACTAGATTACGTAGATAAGATCAAAGCAGCTTTTAAACTTTAAGCTGAATGATGGAGATCTTTCTTCAACCGGAAAATTGGGTGGCGTTATTGACGCTCACTTTTCTGGAAATTGTACTGGGGATCGACAACATCATCTTTATCTCAATTGTCTCAAACAAACTTCCTGAAAAACAGCAAGGAAAGGCCAGGAACCTTGGGCTTACTTTAGCACTGATACTGAGAATTGTCTTGCTATTGGGTATCACCTGGATTATCTCCTTCAAAGAGCCGCTCTTCACTATACTGGAACAAGAGGTGAGCGGAAGAGATCTCATCCTGCTGATAGGTGGATTGTTTTTGCTTGGAAAAAGTACAATGGAGATCCACCATAAAATGGAAGGAGAAACTCAACATGAAAGCCAGAAAAAGTCTGCTTCTTTCTTAAGTGTGATTGTACAGATCATTGCCCTGGATATGATCTTTTCTTTTGATTCCATACTGACCGCAGTCGGCCTCACTGACGAAATCGTGCTAATGATCATCGCTGTGATTATTTCCATTGGTATTATGATGGTCTTTGCTAAGAAAATCAGTGATTTTATCAATCAACATCCTACCCTGGAAATTCTGGCTTTATCTTTCCTGATCCTGATCGGGTTTATGTTGATGGTAGAAGCACTCCACTTCCATGTACCAAAAGGCTATATTTATTTTGCAGTGTTCTTCTCACTTGTGGTGGAGCTGATCAATATGCGAATGCGAAAGAACCGAAAACCGATCAAACTCAGAAAACGGATCGATTGATCACCAATCTATCACTTGCTTGTCTCTCAGAAACTTTCCGGAAGGAATGTCCTTTTCAGTAGCTAGCCAGATTGCTGTCTCAGCACCTTTTTCCACACTTCTGGTAGCACCCGATCCCCCCATTGTCGTCTTCACCCATCCCGGACACATGGTATTAAATTTTATTCCAGATTCCTCCGCTGAAAATATTCCAGTAAGCGCATTAAGTGCTGCTTTTGAAAGCCTGTAAGCCGGATTCCCTCCTCCCATGGTAGAGAGTGCACCCATCCCACTACTCACATTAATAACTCTGGGATCAGGACTGTTTCTAAGTAGCTGGAG
>JAHCMM010000271.1 GCA_019192515.1 Cyclobacteriaceae bacterium SS2 | reverse complement strand
GAGACAGGGCTCTATAATTACGATGCCATCACCATCTATGAAAAGTGGATCGATGATCACATCGACGAGCAGCAGCCCAATGGGGTATTGCCAGCCATCATTCCCACCAGTGGTTGGGGCTACCAATGGGCCAACGGTCCTGACTGGACCAGTACCATTGCATTGGTGCCCTGGCAGATCTACCTGTTTTATGGTGACGCTACGTTGCTGGAGCGCAGCTATGACAACATCCGAAACTATGTAGACTATATTACCAGCATCAGCCCAACTGGCATATGCTACTGGGGACTGGGAGACTGGGTTCCCGTAAAGTCCAAATCACCTGTTGAGCTCACATCCACAGCTTACTACTACACCGATGTGATGATTTTATCCAAAGCCGCTGGTTTGCTTGGGAAAAAAGCAGATCAGGAGAAATATGCAAGACTGGCTGCAGAAATAAAGCAGGCCTTCAATGATAAGTTTCTCAACAAAGCGACGGGTATCTATGCGGAAGGCCATCAGACGGAACTAAGCGTGCCATTGTATTGGGATCTGGTACCGGATGAGTTGAGATCCAAAGTAGCAACAAACCTGGCCAAACAAGTAGAAGCGGATAACTTCCATCTGGATGTTGGGCTCCTGGGTTCTAAGGCTATTTTAGGAGCACTCAGTGAAAATGGCTTTGCAGAGGTTGCTTATAAAGTAGCCTCGCAGGAAACCTATCCTTCCTGGGGGTGGTGGATGGTAAATGGAGCCACTACATTACTGGAAAACTGGGATATCAATGCGAAAACTGATATTTCCAGGAACCATATAATGTTTGGTGAGGTGGGGTCCTGGTTTTATGAAGCCCTGGGCGGTATCAATCCTGACGAACAGCAGCCAGGTTTTAAACATATTCAACTCAAACCACATTTTGTTAAAGGTTTGGATCATTTTGAAGTAAATCATCAAAGTATAAAAGGTGAGATATCTTCCTCCTGGAAAAGGGTAAAAAAGCGAATTGAATATGAAGTGGTGGTTCCACCCAATACCACAGCCAGCCTGGCACTGGATAAAAAGGCTAAGCATCAGGGAGATAAATTAACCAGTGCGCTCAATGGAGATCAGGTAATTTTTCAATTAAACAGTGGTACCTATAGCTTTATAATCCCGGATTAGCTTTTCTTTTATTGGCTTAGCAGGTTGTAGCGGGTCGGTTATTAGTCCATCAATGTTTAATTTTAATGCTAAACCTAATGGAACAAGATGGCAGAAAAGAAAGACCTGGGTACACCCATTGGTACCACACTCGACCGATTTATCAAAAGCAAGCAGGATGAATTCAAATATGCAACTGGTGAGCTAAGCCAGCTATTGAGGGATATAGCGCTTGCAGGAAAGATCGTCAATAAAGAGGTGATCAGTGCAGGACTTTCAGGTCTGAATGGCCAGGTGGGTGAAGTGAATGTGCAGGGGGAAAATCAGCAAAAACTGGATGTCGTAGCCCATATTCGTTTTACCCGAGCCCTCACCAATGGCAGGATGACAGCTGCTGTGGTATCGGAAGAGGAGGAAAAGATCATTCACATCAATGAAGACAACCATTATATTGTAGCCATCGACCCATTGGACGGATCATCCAATATTGATGTGAATGTGTCTGTCGGAACTATCTTTTCTATATACAGAAGAAAGTCCCCAACCGGAACCAAAGTAACCAAGTCAGATATCCTGCAAAAAGGCAGTGCCCAGGTGGCAGCCGGCTATATACTCTATGGATCATCCACGATGTTTGTCTACACCACCGGGTTTGGTGTAAATGGCTTCACACTGGATTTGTCCCTTGGGGAATTTATCTTATCGCATCCCGAAATGAAATTCCCAAAAGAGGTGGCTTATTATTCTATCAATGAAAGCCTGCTGGAAGACTCGGAACCCTACATCAGTAAGTTTGTAATGAGTTGCAGAAAGCAGGGACTGTCCGCCAGGTATATCGGATCATTGGTTGCCGATTTTCATCGGAATATGCTAAAAGGTGGGATCTATCTATATCCCAAAACAAGTGACAAACCCAATGGAAAACTGAGATTGCTGTACGAATGCTACGCCCTGGCTTTTATTGCCGAGCAGGCAAACGGAGTAGCTACAGATGGGGTCAATCGCATCCTGGATATCGACCCTAAAGAGTTTCATCAGAGGACAGAGTTTTATGTGGGTTCCAAATCACTAATGGAAGAGCTAAACCGATTTAACTAACTTCATTCCTAAAATATAAATACCGTTTTTGGTTAAATATTTTATTATCTTTAGTCTTAAGATCTCTTCACATTTTGATTAAATAAAAATAATCTAAAAAGTGGATGAGTATTCGGTTTAGATTTTTAGAATTGAAAAAAAATCCTTTCTTTTAGGAGTCCAAAGATTGAACCAGCGATTAACCCAACCTAGCCATGAAACCCCAAAATATCATTTCATATAAACTGGAATTTGATCAGGTTTACCGGGAGCATTTTGGCAGACTTTATGCTTTTGCTTCATCACTGATCAAATGCGAAGAGATTGCAAAGGACGTCATTTCCGATGTTTTTGTGAATCTATGGAATACCAGAATTGATTTTAGCAAAATCAGAGATATCGAAGCTTATTTGTTTATCGCTGTAAAAAATCAAGCCCTGCAGGCGCTCTCAAAATCACCTCATGGTATTGGAAGTATGGATATTGAAAATGCCTTGAGACGGATAGATATGAGTGATCCGGAGCATGTGCTTATCGAAAAAGAATTACTGAATGATCTGGAAGCTGCCGTCAAATCGTTACCGGATCAATGTCAATTGGTGTTTGCTCTCGCCAGAGATAAAAATATGACCTATCAGCAGATCTCCGATGAGCTGGGTATTGCCCATGCAACTGTAAAAAGTCATATGATTAAGGCCATCGCCAATATCAGGGTATTTATCACAGAAAAATACAGTGATGAAAAGCTGCCTGCAGCAGTGAATGCCTGATTCAGAATTCCTATTGAATTTATTTTTGAATTCGTAATAATCATATGTTTTGATTAGATGAATACATAATAAATAAGTTCTTTTCGTAAATAATTTACAAATATTTGATTCTCACTCCACCTGTCTATACCCAAATCCACTCTTTATTGTAAGCGCTTATTTTAAATGGATATAGACGAGTTAATCTATAAATACCTTAGAGGCAACCTCAATCTTGAGGAGCAACATCGACTGAAGAACTTGCTGGGGCAGGAAAATATTGATTCAGAGGGTTTAAGAAAGATCGAATTGTTTTGGAAAGACCCAAAGAACAAGTACACCAACGAGAGTGAGGAAGTGTATAAAGACATCTTTCGCAAAATTGATGATTCTCAAAAAAAAGAGATGTTAGATAGAAGGTTTGTACAGTCAAGGCGCAATACCTTCCGGTATATTTCTATTGCGGCCACAGTCTCAATTCTTGTGGCATTGATTTACCTGTTCCCGGAATTCAACAAAAAAGAGCACGTAATTTCTGACCTTCCACCGATTACCGAGGCCCGAAAGACATTAGCCGGACAAAAACTACAGGTTCACCTGAGAGATGGCAGCAAGGTGAAGCTCAATGCAGAGAGCAGTATCGAATTCCCTAAATATTTTTCCGATTCCAGCAGAGTGGTCACCCTGATTGGTGAGGCCTATTTTGAGGTAGCAGAAGATGCAACCAAACCTTTTCGGGTGGTTGTTGGCAACGTGGTGGTACAGGCTCTTGGCACATCATTTAGCATCAAAAGTGAGCCCGGCACTACCAAAGTATTCCTCACATCGGGTAAAGTATCCGTTACCTCTGCCAAGATTGACGAAGCAGTGATTCTCGCTCCCGGAGAGATGGTGGAGGAGAATAATGGCTTTTTTGATAACGTCAACGCATTTGACTATGCTGACATAGCCTGGATAGACAACATTTTGATCTTTCAGGATGCATCAAGCAGTCAGGTCTTCCAGAAATTAGAAAAATGGTACGGGGTAGACATCCACGTAAAAGATGAGCTGGGCAGGTGGTCGTTTAGTGGCCAGTTTGAGAATGAACCTCTGAAGGAGGTGCTCATAGGGATTGGCCACTCAGAAGAATTTGACTTTGAAATTCAGAACAAAGAAGTAGTAATAAAAAAACAACCCAAATGACCAACATAAAAACATAGGAAAAAAGAACAGGCTTCCGGAAGCCGAAAGCCTGCAATGAAAGCCTTTTATTGGCGTGAAAGGCAATCATAATTGTTTAATAACCACATCATTAAACCTTGTAAATATATGCAATTATTTGTACCTCAATTCTTAAAATTTATGAATTGGACCGTCAAGATATTCATTATGCAGGTTGTGCTGACCACAGTACTTTTTGCAAAGGATGGAGCGGCTCAAAACACTAGCGTAAAGGAGATCAAGATTTCAATTCAGTTGAATAATACTTCTCTGGGTGAAGCTTTTAATGAGATTGAAAGACTTACTGAGCTTTCATTTATCTATGATAAGTCATCCGTAAATCAAGATCAGCGTATTTCATACAAAACAAAAAATGGTTCTGTAGAAGAAGTATTGCTTTTCCTCTCTCAAAAGTATAACCTCGAATTCAGACAGGTAAACAACATCATCAGTGTGAATGAAAAGGCCAGCGGTAAAATCAAAAGACCATTGGAAATTCTCATTGAAGAGCAAATTACTGTTAGAGGAAAAGTGACCGATGAGAGTGGAGAAGGTCTTCCGGGAGCAACCGTTCAGGAAAAAGGCACCAGCAATGGTGTGATATCTGATGTATCGGGTAATTATTCCCTGAGCGTAGCCGAGAATGCTACACTTACTGTATCATTCGTGGGTTATGAAACTATGGAAGTGACAGTGAATGGTCGCTCAGTAGTGGATGTCCAACTCAGTGAAGATATCGAGTCTCTTGAAGAAGTTGTTGTAGTTGGATACGGAACTCAGAACAAAAGAGATGTTACAGGATCTGTTTCCAGTGTTTCCAGCAAGGAGCTTGTAGACAGACCGGTAGTAAACATGGGCCAGGCCCTTCAAAACAAAGTATCTGGTGTTCAGGTGATCAGACAAGGAGCAGGTTACCCTGGTTCAAACCCAATTATCCGTATCCGGGGTACGAACTCTATCAACTCCAATAGTGATCCACTATTTGTTGTAGATGGAATCATCGGTGTGAGTAACGCACTGAAAAACATCAACCCTCAGGATATCCAGAGTATCGATATCCTTAAAGATGCATCAGCAACTGCTATCTATGGTACCAGAGGTGCCAATGGTGTAGTGATTATCACCACCAAAAAAGGTGAAGTAGGTGAAGTAAAGGTTAACTACAATGGTTCTGTTACGCTGGGAACCATGCAGCGACACAACTATACTGTTACCACTGACCAGTTCTTCTATCTCTATGAGCAGGCGTTTACTAATACACCTAAGTATGGTACATTGAATAAAGCAAAAGATTATAGAGGAGGCGAAGGCACAGGCGCTTCATGGTCTGAAATGCCACACTTGTTTGAGCAGGTGCCTCAGGGAGGTTATTTTATGGACCTTCAAGGCAATGATGGAAATTACTACCGACCTCGATTCTACTCAAACTGGGAAGATATAGCGTTTGACAATTCTTTGTCACAGGATCACTATGTAGACATTACTGGTGGATCAGAGAACGCTAAGTATGCTCTTGGAATGGGTCATACCGATCAGGAAGGCTTGTTGATGGAGTCTTACTATAAGAGAACAAACTTCAGGTTCTCTACCGACATTGAGATGACTGACTGGTTAGGGTTAAGCGCCAATGTGTTGATCTCAAGAGCCAAAAACACCAGGGGAGATGATCAGTTGAGAACAGTATCTGAGACCTGGCCGATCCTGCCTACCAAATATCCTGATGATCCTTCTATCTACGGTATCTACGCAGGTAAATGGAGTACAGGTAGTGATTTCCCTGTTGGTGAAAACTGGAGAAATATTGTTTATACTTCTGACCAGAGAGATGGTTACTATCTCAACAATCAGGTTACTGGAGGTATTGTCCTTAATGCTCAGATCACTGAAGATCTAAGCTTCAAATCAAACCTCTCTGTAGACAACAGAAGTGAAGATAGCCGATGGTTTAATGGAGACTTCCAGGGCACCAGAAACTCTGACGCCAGAGGAAGTAATGAAAGATGGTTCTACTGGCAAAATGAAAATTACCTGAACTATATCAAATCCATGGGTAATCATTCTGTTTCAGCCATTTTAGGTCTTTCATGGCAGGAAACAACCAATGAGTGGGTAGAAGCCCAGGCATCTAGATTCCCATCCAATTTTTATCTGTATAATAATTTGGATGCAGGAACAAACCCCGCCAGAGCATTATCTCACAATCGAAGAAGTGCATTGAACTCTTATTTTGCCAGAGTGAATTATGACTTTGCAGGAAAATATATGTTGACTGCAACAGGTAGGATTGATGGTTCTTCCAAATTCGGACCTAACAATAAATACGCATTCTTTCCATCAATTGGTGGTGGATGGAGAATTTCTGATGAGGGATTCCTTGCTGGAAATAGCACTATCTCCAATCTGAAGCTTCGTGGTAGTTTAGGTCAGACTGGTAACCAGGAGATCGGTAGTTTCGTGACCCAGCGATACATCAGTACTGCCAATATCTGGTTTGGTGACGGCCTTGCATCTGGATTTTATCCCGGATCAACTGGTAACCCTGACTTGAAATGGGAGACCACTACACAATGGGATCTTGGGTTAGATATCGGATTGTTTAATAACAGAGTAAACCTGATCATTGATTATTATCATAAGCTTACTTCTGATATGTTATTCGACCTGCCATTGCCAAGTTCAACAGCACCTGGTAGTGCCTTCGTAAACTATGGTAAGGTGGAAAATCAGGGTATTGAATTAGCGGTATCAACTACCAATATTCAACGGACAGATTTCACATGGGAGTCACGTCTAACACTGACAGCCAATAGGAATGAGATCAAGGAACTTGGACCAACAGGAGCGGATGTATACGTAGATACTGGAGCTGGTAATGCTACTTCAGTGTATCGGGTTGGAGAACCAATCGGTTCATTCTTCGGACTAAATCGTATGGGAACCTGGAGCACCCTGGAGGCAGCAGAAGCAGCACGATATGGACGTGTTCCTGGTGACTTGAAATTTGAAGATGTAAACCAGGATGGAAAGATTGAATTGTTAACTGATGGTGACATCATTGGTAATTCTTATCCAAAAGTCTTTGGAGGATTCACCAACAACCTGACTTATAAAAACTGGGATGCTAACATGACTATTCAGTTTGTAGGTGGTGTTGACAAAGCAATCGTTCATGAGTCTGCAGAAGACAGACAATTTGTGTCTGGTATGGTAAACAGAGTACTGGATGCATGGAGACCTGATAATCAGGATGCGATTGTTGCACAGGTTCGTGCTGGTAATGCTGGTGCTCGATATGATTCATTCACAGATACCCACCAGATGTACAATGCTGCCTTTATTAGAGGACAGAATGCATCTATTGGATATTCAGTATATGACCTGTTTGGTATCAGTAGATTAAGGGTTTATTATGCCATGGAGAATTTCTTCCTGCTCACTGCTATTGAAATGGAAGGTTATGATCCGGAAGGTAGTTCACTGGATAAGGCACGTCCCAATGCACAAAACATTGATAAGTACCAGTATCCAAACCCAACCAACTTCATCCTGGGTGTTAATGTCAATTTCTAATCAATAAAGATTTTATACAATGAAATATATAATTAATAATATCATGTTACGATCTGTAGTGTTGGTTGGAGTGTTCTTAATCACACNGACGGGTTGCGAGGATTTTTTGGAAGAAGTTCCAACAAATGCGTATACTGCTGAGGCAGATCTGTCCGGACGAGAATTTGCTGAACCTATTACACTTGGTGCATACAGGCAACTACGTACATGGACAGGAGATGCAAGAGATTGGGGAAATAGACTACCCAATACTTTAGAGTTCCCAACAGGTGGATCATATACTGATGAGCCACATGCACAATTTGATAAGTATGCAACAAACCAGGTAACAGGTAGTTTGCTGGGAAATTTCGACAATCAATGGACAAACTGGTACAGAGGTGTTCAGGATGCAAACCTTGCTTTGAGCCTGCTTCCATCTGTTGATATTTCTGAGACTTTAAGGGATCAGTACATGGGTGAGGTAAGAGCTTTAAGAGCTTTTTATTACTTCTGTATTGTACGTTATTGGGGAGATGCTGTAATGATCACAGAGCCTTTGGCAAATGTTGACGAAGCCTCTGCACCACGTACAAGCCTTAAGACTATATATGACGAGGTCATTATACCAGACCTGGAATTTGCTGTAGATGCAGTTCCTGCCGGAAAGTCAACAAATGGACGTGTTACACAAAATGTTGTGAGAGCTATTTTAGCAGATGTGTATCTGACTGTTGCTGGATATCCATACCAGGAAGTAGAAACCGATCCTGGTAAAGATTGGTGTGGCACCGGAGCATGGACCATGCAAACCTACCCGGTAGTGAGTGCAAGTGCCACTTCATTTTTACAAAAAGCCAAAACTCAGCTGGATGCTCTGTATGGTCAATATGTTTTAGGAACATATGATGATTTACACGATCCTGCTATGAACAACAGTGGAGAAGCGATCTTCCAGGTTCAGTATTCTGTTCAATATGGAGGTAATGATATNATCAGGCCTTCTTTGCCACTACTAAGTGGAATTGCGGTAGGTGATGAAAACGGATCGTTTACTGTAGCTGAACATTATTATGATTCATATGCAGCCAACGATCTTAGAGCAGCTGTTTCAGATAATACCTGGCCTTCAGGCATGTTCTTTACATGGGATACCAAATCCGATGATGTAACGGATACTGTTAGATTCATTCCTCATGTGATTAAATATTACGATGCAGCATCAGTAAAATCGACCCAGGCTTCAGGGCTAAACTGGTCACATTACCGATATGCTGATATCCTGTTGATGCTCACAGAGGTGAACTGGGCACTTGGCGAAAGTGCTACTGAGATCCAAAAAGGGATCAATGAAGTACGTCAAAGAGCAGGTCTTGCACCTTTGGATGGAGCTACCCTTACACTGAAGGACATCCTGAGTGAAAGAGCATGGGAGCTTGTAATGGAAAACAAGATGTTGTGGGATCAAAGAAGAACTAGGAAGTGTGTGGTTTATGGTAACAATGAAATTTCTGCAATCCAGAACTTCATAGGCCATCAGCCTGAGCTTTTCAACTTCGCTTTCACAGCACAACATTTGTTGTCACCAATCCCTGGTAATGAAATGGCCAATAATGGTATAATTCAACAGAATTTTGCCTACCTGCCAGTACAGGAAAGTGCTAATAATTGATTTGGTGAAATTGTAAATTGAATAGATATGAAAACTAAAAATATATTAACAATATCATTAATAGCTTTTGTTCTAATGACCAGCTGTACAGATCAGCCATACTTTGATATCCCCGTGGATGCAAATGGCAATGTGATCTTTACTGAAATTTCTGAAGTCACTGCTACGCCTGCTACAGTAGCACAACCTGACTTCACAGTATCTGGTTATTTTCCAAATGCCAAGCCTGGTGATGTATTGGTTGCTGAAGTATTGAAGCCTCAGGTACCATCATGGGATCCGGGAGGAGCGTTGCAACTTTTACCTTTAGCGGGAACTAAAAAGGATGTAACAATAGACAACAGCTTAGGTGGTTCTGTTACCTATACAAAAGCCGAAGCCGGTTTGAATAATGTTGGAGATGCTGTTACGATTGTGTTTTCAGGTCAAACTGAATCTGGCATCATAGAGGTCAGGCTTGAAAATTAATTTTTAAGCGTTTTGCTCTGATAATGAGAGGGTGACCCAAAAGGTCATCCTCTTTTTTGTTTATCAACACCTCGTCAATACTGGTGTGGTATCCTTTGATCTTGTGAATTTGACACAATTAGCGTAGTTTTAAAATATTCAAATGACATCTGGAAATGCCCAAAAAATTGATGTTGAAGTGCTAAAGCCCGCATCCGTATTCATTCTCTTCTTTTTCATTCAAAGTACGGCATTCTGTGATGCTGATGATCAGGTGTTATTTGAGCAAAGCGTTAAGCCGATCCTGGAACAGTACTGCTACAACTGCCATGGGCATGAAAGGTCCAGGGCAGGGATCAACCTGGAAAAATACGATGACATTTCCCGCATCTATAAGGATGGTCAATTATGGCTCAGGGTGCATGAAATCATCGCATCAGGTGAAATGCCACCGAAAACAGAAAAGCCACTCAGCAAGGAGCAATATGAGGTTTTAGTTGAAGGCATCAATCAGCTGCTGTCTAGTTCCATAAAGATGAAAAACCCGGGAAGAGTTGCCGCACGAAGGTTGAGTCACCTGGAATATCAGTATACCATCAAAGACCTGCTCGGTGTGGACTTTGCAGCTATGGAGTACTTTCCCACGGATGGTTCGGGAGGTGGTGGTTTTGATAATCAGGCGAGAACCCTTTTTATGTCTCCTTTAAAACTCGAGCGATATTACCAGGCCAGTGAAATCATTGTCGATGAACTAAGAGAGAATCCGGAGTTGTGGAGCAAGATTGTTCCTTTTGAGTTTGAGATTACGATTTGGCAACGGATATCAGAATGGTTTAAATCCATGGTGATCAGTGATTACGAACCTGTAAAACATGAAGTTGTAGCAGCCAGAAGAGTTATCACACCCATTGCATCGAAGTTTTACAGGAGGTACCTGAAGCCGGCAGAGATAGAAGTTCTGACAGGTCTTTTCGAATCAGTCTATCATAGTATTGACGGGATGAGCGAGACTGAAAAGTTTAACGTGGCCATATCCCAGGTTCTGCGAGCCATCCTGGTATCCCCAAATTTTCTATATCGGTTGGAGCAGGATAGTGAACAAAAAACGCCGTATCAAATCAGTGATTTTGAGCTGGCTACCAGGTTGTCTTACTTCCTGTGGTGCAGCGCTCCGGATGAAGAGTTGCTCATCCTGGCTAAGAACGAGCAACTACAGGATTCCACGGTACTGGCAGGGCAGGTGTTAAGAATGCTTGCAGACCAAAAGTCTGAACGGTTCATGGAAACGTTTTCCAGTCAGTGGTTTGGGATACAAAAACTTATAGGTGATCAGCCGGTTGCTGATCCTGAACGGTACCCGGAACTCACAGAAGTCTTGAGAAAAGCCATGTATGATGAGACGGTGGCCTATTTTTCATATGTGGTGAAAGATGCCAGGAATTTCCTCGAATTGATCAGCGGTAATTATTCATTCCTCAATGAGACCCTGGCTGACCACTATGGGATCCCCAATGTAGAGGGGGATCACCTAAGGATGGTGGCGCTTGATGAAAGTAACCGGGGTGGACTCCTAGGGATGGGAAGTATCCTGACGGTAAGTTCCCTGCCCGAAAGGACAAGCCCAGTAATAAGGGGTAAATGGGTGCTTGAGCAGGTACTGGGTACACCACCACCTCCACCACCACCGGGAGCAGGTGAGTTGGAGGACGATGAAGCGGCTCACAAAGAGGTTGGTTTGAGAAGACTATTGGAGATACATCGTTCAAAGCCGGAGTGTCAGTCCTGTCACGAAAAGATGGATCCCATTGGGCTTGGATTGGAAAACTTTGATGCCATTGGCCGCTGGAGGACTAGCTATGGGGAAGCACCTATCGATCCTTCGGGAGTGATGGATACAGGAGAAGCTTTTTCCGGACCTAAGGAATTGAAATCCATTTTGGCTAGTGAAAAGGAGAAATTTGCCCGGAACTTATCGATGAAAATGCTCTCGTATGCCCTCGGGCGTTCGGTAGGGTTTAGCGACGAATATACCGTCAGGGCTTTACAGAATAGCCTGTTGGAAAATGAATTTGACTCCCACGGATTTTTGATAACTCTGGTCACAAGCTACACCTTCAGAGAAAAGGTGAATGATAAAGAAATAGGTAAAGAATTATTATGAAATGAGCATGTTTGAGAAACACCAACCAAGGATGAATAGGCTTTCAAAGAGGACATACTCAAAAGGAAAGTCTTTATCATGCGAATTCCATGTGTCCGATAAAAAATTAACTATACACACATGAAAAAGAAATGGCACATTTCAAGACGTAGAATGCTGAAAGGGGTTGGTGCTTGCATTGCGCTCCCATACCTTGAAGCAATGGCGAGTCCTTCTTTTGGGCTTTCTTCGAGCATCCCAAAGCCTGCTGTCAGATCAGCGTTCTTGTTTATGCCCAATGGGGTGCACCCGGATCAATGGACACCCCAGGGCTTTGGCAGAGATTTCCAGTTGTCACGTATTCTTTCCCCATTAGAAAAATTTAAAAAAGACATTCTTGTACTTGGGGAATTGATGAATAAGAATTCCACTGTTCCAGATTCTGATGGTCACTATGCCAAGACCGCCAACCTGCTCACCTGCATGCCAATCGCCAAGACTACTGGAGATAACATCGACGTGGGAGGGATCTCAGTCGATCAACTCATGGCGCAAAGGGTAGGGGATCAGACCTTGTTCCCTTCCCTCGAGTATGGATTAGACAGGATCAAAACAGGAGTGGATGCCAATGTAGGTTATACCCTTCAGTATGCATCCAGTATCTCATGGAAATCTCCTACGACCCCACAAAGCAAAGAGATTGAACCCAAACTGGCTTTTGAAAGACTTTTTGCGCGATACGTACCAGGAAAGAAAGTGAAGGAAGATCCCTGGAAGAAAAGCATCCTGGATGCCGTGATGGAGGACGCCCAAAACCTGTCCAGAAACCTCGGAAGGGCAGACCATGACAAGTTGAATGAGTACATGGAATCCATCCGGTCGGTGGAAAAACGAATCCAGAATGACCAAAACAGGGAAAAGTTCGAATCCAATCTTTCTGCGGACCTGAAGGCTGAACTTACTCGCATGGATCAGCGAATTGATGAATACGAAGAGATGTACAGTGGTATCGNCGTCACAGAAAAGACCCGGTTGATCCTGGATATCATGGCCCTGGCATTCTGGTCCGATGCTACCCGGGTAAGCACACTCATGTTTGGCAACTCGGTGAGCAATCGCAATTTCAGCTTCCTGGAAGGAGTCGATGGCAATCACCATTCCCTTTCACATCACCAGAACAATAAAGAAACCATGGAAGCCTACGCACGCATTGGCCTATGGCATGTGGAGCAGTATGCCTACTTCTTGAATAAGTTGAAGTCTTACAAAGAGGGTGACAGTAACTTGCTCGATCAGTCCATGATCATGTTTGCCTCTGGTCTTAGAGATGGCAACAGACATTCACCGTATGATTTGCCTGTCGTGGTGGCTGGAAAGGGAGGAGGAAAACTGGCATCCGGACAAAACCTCAAATTTAACAAAGACACGCCGTTGGCGAATCTCTACGTATCGATGTTACAGGGGATGAATATCGATGTGGATCGGTTTGCTGACAGTACAGGCTCATTGTCAACCATTGAGGCATAAATTTCTATCTGAATACTATTCATGCACACTAAAATTAAAGTATTGATCAGGGAAAATACCCGATCTATTGTCATCGCTTTGTGTCTTTTGATGGTCTTTTTGCTGATCATTCCCTTTTTACCAGTATTCAAAGTGCCTGTTGTGCTGGAATTGTTAGCCCGGTTTCATCCCCTTGTCCTGCATTTCCCCATTGTAGCCATACTACTTGTGGCATTGCTGGAGCTTGGTGATTTTATTAAGCTGATCAGGCTGAATGATGGTGTGCGGGGTATCCTTATTTTAATTGGTGCATTGACTGCCATTATAGCAATCCTGACAGGTTTTCTGCTATATCAGTCTGGTGGGTATTCAGGCGAGCTCGTCACCTGGCATTTCTTTGGAGGTATCGCTTCAGGCATCCTGACTTTGATCACGGCAATCGCCTTTCTGTACTATTACAGGAATAAAAAATTCAGTAAATACTACCTGGCT
>JAHCMM010000028.1 GCA_019192515.1 Cyclobacteriaceae bacterium SS2 | reverse complement strand
CGCTTACCTTCAAGTTCTTCCAATAAAGAAATACTGCTTAGCTTCGTTTCATTTGAAGGCATGGATAGATAAACCCGATCACTATCGTCTAGTCCGAGTTCGATGATGGCTGCATCAGCATTGGTATGCCCAACTTTTACCTCCTGCCTTCGGTAATTAATTCCGTCAGAAACAAAAACAAATGAAACTGAATCGCCAAAATTGTGTAGTGCCTCAAGTGGCACAAAGACAACATCTTCAAATTGATTAGTAATGATGGTGTTACTGGTAGTCATTCCAGGACGCATAGTACCATCCACTTCATTGACTTTAATCATTACTTCAAACACTTTGGCATCAGAATTAGGACGTTGCATACCCACATTAGCTACTTTGGTTACCTCACCTGTCAATTTTTTATCAGGAAAAGCATCCAAACCTATTCTAACAGTTTGACCAGTTTTAATCTTTCTAATATCAACCTCATTTACATAAGTTACCGAATTCATTTCTGAAAGATCTGGTAACTCAGCTACAACTCCTCCTCTCCATATACTTACCTGCGAACCTTCTTTGATTGGTCTACCATCCCAATTTTTTGTATAAATAACCATCCCTGATTCAGGAGCTACAATACGCATTTCCTTTGAAACGTTCTGCATAGCTTCCAGTTCTCGACGATCCTTAAACACATCAGTGGCTGCAGCTCGCATTTTTGCTACGTTCTGTTGTTGTCGGATTTTCAAAGCTTCTTCAGCTTGCTCTAAAGTTCGTTGGGCCTTTTCCAAAGCAATCTCATTTTGGCGAATGGTTGCTGGTGGTTCATATTGAGATTGATCTAAGGTCAACTGTGCTTGCTGCACTTCGTATCTTAAATTGACTAATTTATCTCGCTCTTCACGCATTTGCAGAGTTGTATCTAATTGTGTTTGTTCATACTGCGCTTCTTCTTCCTGCAATTCTAATTGTCTATCCTGAATTCTATTGTTCAAATCCGATTGGTCTAACATTGCTACAAAATCACCTTTATTAACTACGGTACCTTCAGGAATAATCCTTTGAACTGTAACATCATAAACTCTATGATTACGAAGGTTTAGTGGTGCTGTTATTTTAACTGAATTCATGGCTTCCAATTCACCCGTGACAGCGACCTCTACTATAAATTCGCCTTTTTCAACATCCACAATGATTGAAGTCTCATCTGATCCACTCGACCCCATCAGTAAAAAGTAAACCAGAAGGCATCCAACTAATACTGATGAAATAATAATAATCCTTTTATTTTTCATGGGAACTAAGGGTTTAGTTGTGAAGATAAGCAAACAAACTAAAGTATCAAGTAATGGAATGTTAATTTATATTAATGTATTAACTTCTATTCTTCCAAAATATTTGATCTTATGTAAGACTTTAACAAATTAAACATCGAATTCTATTAGAAATTTGAAGATTATTTTATCAAGCATAGCGTAAAATCATTACCTCAATCTCCTGAATGAATATTTCAAAACAAATACTCGATTTTTTAAAAAAGTTACACCCGCCATCTAATCTTCCTCAAGATGTCATTACATTAAATCCATATGCAGATGCCAGGGTTTGGCCGCTTGTTGAAAAATTTTATCAGATATACTACAACAGTCAGGAAAAAAAGACCATCCTCTTTGGAATCAACCCAGGCAGACTAGGAGGAGGAATTACGGGAATACCCTTTACAGACCCCATCAGACTGGAGGAAGATTGCCAAATTCCCAATCACTTTGACAAGCGGGCCGAACTGTCCTCAAGATTTATCTATGACATGATCAATTCATATGGAGGTCCTGAAAAGTTCTATTCCAGGTTTTATATATCGGCTGTCTCTCCATTGGGCTATATGATGGATGGCAAGAATCTAAACTATTACGAAATCCCGAGTTGGAAACAAATATTCACGGATTACGCGGTCGATATGATCCGACAGCAGGAAGGATTCATCAATACTGATATGGCCATTTGTATCGGACAGGGCCAAAACCTGAAATTTCTTGAAGAGATCAATAAAAAGCATCAGTTCTTCAAAAAGATCATTACAGTGCCTCACCCCAGATGGATCATGCAATATCGATTAAAAAAGAAAGATCTTTTCATTCAGGAATACCTGGACAAGCTGAGTGGCTAAAGGGTGAATTCCATACCGTCTGCCAGCCTCACCAATTCAAATTCATGCGCATTTAACACCTCAGTGCTCATATGCGTCAGGTAAATGCGGTCAGCCTTTAATACATCCACGTGCTCAAGTATGGTTTCATAACTAAGATGAGCTGGTTTTTCACCCTGATAATTATTGCACTCACAGATAAACAAGTCAGAACCATCAGCCAGGTCTACCAGGGCATCTGTCCATTCGGTATCTCCACTAAAGCTGATCACGTATCCATCAATTTTGATTTTGACTCCGTGCGGGTTTGATGGTTTACTATGTATGACTTCCCTGCTGTAAACAGAAAGATCATGATGATCAATCCATCCTTTATTTTTTAATTCCACAAACTGCACACCCATTTCCTCCAGCATATGGCTTGTCCCGGGATATAGTGCTTCCTGAAGCTGAAAGGTCTTTTCTTTGATTCCTACCGGACCGATGATGGTATAGGGTTCCCTGCTACCGGCTTCCACATATCTTGAAATAGCAAAAAATGGTAACCCGCCGTAATGGTCTCCATGAAAATGCGTGACAATGATCGTCGAGATCTCCTCTATGTCCACCCTCTCCTGCTTCAGTCGGATCAATGTGGATGCCCCACAATCTATCAGAAGCTTTTGCTCAGCTGATTCAATTAGAAAGGATGTATTAAATCTCCCTTCAGAACCAAATGCATCTCCACAGCCCAGTACTTTGAATTCAATTGCCACTTTTAAATAATTTGTGATGTTAATGTGATGTAAAAGGAATTCAAATTTAATGAATAAAGGATGAATACTTAATTTTGAATATGGCGTTACACGAAATTGAAGTCAGCGAAAAAGCCGGAAGAATCCAATTGGAGATAGATGAGAGCAGCCAGGCCAGACATTGCCTGGTGCTTGCACATGGAGCGGGAGCAGGTATGGAGCATGCTTTTATGAAGTCCCTGGCTAAGGGCATTTGCGCTCATGGTATCCATGTGATCAGGTTCAATTTCCCCTATAAGCAAAAGGGAAAGAAAATGCCTGGAAGCCCAAAAGAGTCTATCCTGGCCCTTGAAAAGGTGGCATTATTTGCGAAAGAAAAGTACGCGGACAGCGCTATCATACTTTCCGGCAAATCCTATGGTGGAAGAATGTCAAGCCACCTTGTAGCCGAGCAACCAGAATTAGGTATCAAAGGACTGGTATATTTTGGATTTCCCTTGCATGCTCCTGGCAAAGCCTCAACCGATAGGGCCAATCATTTATCCTCCATCAAAGTCCCTCAGTTATTCCTTCAGGGAACAAATGATGCGCTGGCAAACTTTGAAATGATCAGTGAAGTAGTCGCAGGACAGAAAAAGGCTGATCTTGTTGCTTTTGAGCAGGCAGACCATTCTTTCAAAACACCGAAGACTGCTCCCATGAAAACTTCAGAAGTCTTTAAGCAGCTGATAGAGAAATCGTCAAGTTGGATAAAGGGACTTTCCTAGATCGCCTCCCTATCCTGACCTGATCCATGATCCTGAGATCCTTTTTTGCCTGCTTTTTTCATCGGCTTTTTAGACCGCATGAGGATTTGGGCGGCAGCTGAGCTGAGTAGGTCATCATTGCCTTCATAATCATATTGCATGAGTTCGAGCTCATATACGATTTTACCATACTCGGCTATCGACGATTTGCCAAAAGTCTCCTGATTCTGAAGATATACAGCTTCTATTACACTCAGGGATTTTTTTAGTAACCCATACAGACGTTCCCGTTCAGAAAAATCATCATTCTTTTTTGAGTAGACCTCAGGAACCAATTCTTTGAGCCTTTCGAAATGTGCTTTTAATGCAGGGTTTTTCATGCGAGTGATTTTAATGTTTTGACCAATTCATTTGCTATGCCATGCTCGGTTGCGGGAGACAGGTCAATGTATTTGTTGATGACCTCAATGGCTTTGGAATAATTTTTTAAGGAAATAAGGACCAAACCCAGATTATAATAGCTGTTTGGGTACTCAGGCTCTATTTCTATCGCTACTTCATAATGAGATTGTGCCAGTTTTAGATTACCCAGGTCTGAGTAAACGTTAGCAAGGTTATAGTGCGCTTCGAAATGTCTGGGATTGACCTCCAAAGCCTGTGTCAGGTAATCAATGGCTTTCCCTTTTTCATCTTTTTCAGATTTCAGGATACCCAGGTTGCAAAGTGCGTCTTCTTTGGCATCCCCATTTTGGATTGCCAACTGATACAAACGCTCAGCTTCCTGATCATTTTGATCGTCTTTCAATAAAGCTTCTTCAAAAAGGTTGTTGTTACCGAGTAGNTGAAATATTTTGGCTTCTTTGTTTTGGCCAGCAAATAAGTTGAGTTGTCCATAATCTTCAGGATTTGGCTTTTTCCGCTTTCGCTTGACCTTTTGATGACCAAGCTTCTCCGGTGGGTTTACTGGAAACCTAACTACCCTGGACATTTAGCTCGCTTTTTTGGCTTTCTCTTGTTTTTCTGACTTGTCTCCTGCTTTCTCCATAGGCTTCTTGTCTGCCTTGGCTTGTTCTATGCTCTGCTTCAATGCAGTCATGATGTCTACTACTTCCGGCTCCTCTTCAGAAATAGAAACCACTTCTTTGCCTTCTATCTTGGCTGTGATCATCTCCTTGAGTGCGGAGTTATATTTATCCTCCAAAGTTAATTCATCAAACTTTGTTGTCATACTGTCGATCAGGGTATTGGCCATCTTGAGCTGAGCCTCATCAATCGGCTTCTCCTCGAGGTTTGGCACATCCTTCATATCTCTGAGCTCGTTGGGATAGCGAAGTTTATAGAGTAAAATCCCTTGTTTATGCGGAGTCAAAAGCACTACACTTTCCCGGTCTCTGAGCACCACTTTTCCTACACCAACCTTACCACTTTTTCTGAGCGCTTCTGCCAGAAGGCTATAGGTCTGAGCAGCCACATCTCCATCTGGTCCTGCAAAGTAAGGTGAATCAAATAGGGTGTGATGTACCTCACTGGTATCTACAAATCCCTCTATCTCAATGACCTTGGTGCTCTTGAGCTTTACCTTTTCAAAATCTTCATCATCAATGATCACAAATTGTCCGGGCTCGTACTGGTACCCTTTGATGATGTCTTCCTGACGCAGGACTTCACCCGTTACTTTATCCTTTTTCTCATATTTCACTGGGTTGTGATTTTCTTTTGAAAGCAGGTTGAAGCTAACCTTCTCTTCCGTGCTGATGGCATTGTAAATCCTGATGGGTATGGTAACCAGTGAAAATCGAATATGACCTTTCCAGATTGCTCTCATGGGCTTTAATAGTCTTTATTTAACAAATAAAAAGTAATTAAATAATTAAAGCAACTATAGGTATTTAAAATATTGTGTATCAAATATTTATAATAGATCTTCCCTTAATCTTTTAAAGACAGGATCTCGATAATGACCGTCTTTGGTTATCTGGCTAAACTCGATTTCGCAGGGAACAGGTTCAAACCATCGAGAATCCGGATCAACCTTTTCATCGACAGGTTGAGAAACCTCTGCCCTTTGATCAAAAAACGTTTTCAACTCTTTAAAGGTTTTATCACTAAAGCCGGTCCCTACCCTACCCCTGTAAACCAACCCCTTGCCGTTTTGCTCTGCTACATGCACAGCACCGAAGTATTTTTCCCTTTCACCCTGACCCTTAGTATATCCAATAATCAATGCGTCAGCAGTATTTTTTACTTTCACTTTAATCCATGCAGTGCTTCTCTTTCCGGGATAATACTTTCCATTCACCTCCTTGGCCATGATGCCTTCCACACCCAGTTTTTCAGCTGCTGCAAAAAGAGCTTTGCCATCTTCAATGTCCTCACTGATCCTGTATTTCGTGTCCTTGCGTACAGAATCTTTTAGCCACATTCTTCTCCTTGCCCAGGGATCATTTAGCAAGGACCGACCATCTAAATACAAGACATCAAACAAATAGCAGTATGCCGGATTTCTTTTCACCTGGTGCTCCACTTCCATTTGTTTCTTGGTCATCAGTCTTTTAATGACCTTTCTGAAATCTGCTTTTCCCTCCGGATTCAGGCACACGATCTCACCATCAAAAACAGCATTGTTGATGCGAAAAGCATCCTCAGGCACATTCAGTTCAGGAAATGAATCTGTGATAATGTTCATGTTACGACTTCTGATAGTCAGCTCTCCTTCATTGAGCGTGATAATGACCCGAATCCCATCCCATTTCACTTCATAGCGATAATCACCCTTTGGGGGCTTTTTGGCACTTTCCGCTACCATGGGTTGTACTTCCTGTTTCAGCATGTCCACCTGGGGTTGATCGACCCGCTCGAGGAGCCATTCTTTGTCTTTCATCAGGTGCATTCTGTATTCGGCATTGATTACCGGACTGGAGAGTCTGAAATAGAATCCATTCTTTTTCTCCTTCGTGATCTCATATTTCCCTCCGGCAAACACCCACATCATTCCCCCACCATACTGACCTTTAGGGATCTCTCCTTCGAAGGACAGGTATTCCAGCGGATGATCTTCGGTTTGAACTGCCAGGCGTTTTACTCCGGGTANTGGTGGCATCCCGCGGGGAACAGCCCAGGATTTGAGAACCCCATCCTGCTCGAGCCTCAGATCATAATGAAGATGCGAGGCATGATGTCTTTGGATACAAAACCGATTACCTGAACCATCATCGGCCGGGGTATACGGCTCCGGAGTCTTATTAAAATCGCGCTTTTTGGCATAATCTTCCAGCTGCTCAGGTGACTTGTGCCTGGGATTCTCAGGCAGATCCTTGTAAGACGATTTACGTTTATCGGTATGTATCGGCACAGACCATCCCCTGATAGCTTCCCAGGGATCGCCTTCATTCAATACCTTTTCCAATACCGAATTCAGATTCAGATCCCGGGGGTGATCCAGCTTTTCAAGATCATCCCAATTGATCGGACAGGAAACAGGTGCACCTTTCCTGCCTCTCAGGCTGTAGGGACTCACAATGGTCTGGGAACCTTTATTGCGAAAGATGTCTATGAGAATCCTGCCTTTTCTGGCTTCTTTATTCAGGTGGAGTGTTGTATTGGAATACTTCTTTACAAACCCATCTGCAAGGGCCTTGGCCGTGTTGAATGAATCATCGAAAGAATAGTAAAGTTCAATCGGCGTGACCAGGTGTAGTCCTTTTCCTCCGGTAGTCTTGACGAATACATGATAGCCTACATTCTCCAGATCTTCTTTTAGCTTAAAAGCCAGCTCCTTGACCTCAGCAAAGTTGTCCTGATCTTCGGGAGGATCCAGGTCATACACGATGTAGTCAGGCTTATCGGCATACTCTGTGAAGCTGTGGATCTGATGGAGCTCCAGACAGGCCAAGTTAGCTAACCAAACCATGGTAGCCTCTTCCCGGGCGACTATGTATTCCTTTTTTCGTTCCTTACCCAGTCGGATATAGTCGATCCAGTCAGGGGTCCACTCAGGGCGGTTTTTCTGGAAGAATTGTTCTCCATAAATACCATCCGGATATCGTACTAGTGAAAGCGGACGACCTTTAATGTGCTGAAGGATGGTTGGTGCTAGCTTGAGATAATATTCTATTACCTGAGCCTTAACGATACCATCATCAGGGTACAAAACTTTGTCGAGATTTGATAGCTCCAGTGTCTGACGACCCACCTCCACATGAACTTTCTTCTTGGCCATCTATCCTGAGTATTTAAGTGTAAGGCGATTGGATGCTCAACCCGGCGAGTGAATTCAATTTTTTAATGAAGTAATCTGCCTGTCGGGGTGCGAAGGTCTCATCTTCCTGCTTACTAAAGAAATAGACTTCTGAAATCCCCTGCTCTATCCATTGTGTAATCCTTTCAGCCCACTCATCCAATCTTCTGTAATTGGAGTTATGTAATTCGTAAGCTGCAAACCGGATAAACACTTTGTCATTGGTGAATCGCTGATGGATGATGTCACGCTTGAGCGCCGTATCTGTGATAACAGCCGTACAACCCAGCGAACCTAGCATTTCGAAGGTCTCATTAAATGCTTCACCTTCAAACCAGCTGGGATGACGTAATTCCACTGCCACTGGAAAGTCTTTGGGGATCAGCTTCAGATATCCCTCTACCCTGTCCAGATATTTTGCGCTGAAGTTTTCAGGCATTTGTAGGAAAGACATTCCCAAATTATCGCCAAACTGCTGACACATGGATACGAAGTATTCCGTGACGTCCTCTACTTCCTTCAACCGTTTCAGATGACTGATTCTGCGATTGAATTTGGGACAATACTTGAAATCATGTCCCTTTGCCTTCTCTGCCCAGCTGAGCATATTGTCCTTTTTGATGTTGTAAAAGGTGCTGTTTAGTTCAATGCAGTTGAAATGCCTGATGTACTCCTCGAGGTAGTCTTTCTTTTTAGTGCCTTCAGGATAGACATCCCCAACCCAGGGATCCTGACCCCATACGCTACAGCCTACAAATACGCTGGCATCTTTTTTACCTACGGATACAACAGATGAATTGTCAATATGATCTTTAGGTAACGAGAGATCCAGGCTATCCAGATNCTCAAGACTATCGGGGGCTCCAAACTTCATTTTTTACTTCAATGACGTGTAATGATTCAACAAATGGACTTCAATCCATGAATAAATTTAGCGAATCATTTCTATTCCATTGAGATGACTTGTCTCATTTGATTGCTCAATTGAAAACGAACTTCCATCATATTTCAAAATATATACCCCACAATTGG
>JAHCMM010000270.1 GCA_019192515.1 Cyclobacteriaceae bacterium SS2 | reverse complement strand
ACCTCGTTTCCCATTGCTCACTCCTCCAACGAAATCCATCAGTCCTTCCTGCTGTATCTCATCCTCAGGAGGCAATGATGCCTTTTGAACAATAGTCGTTCCAGGTATTTTTTGCCAATCCAGGACCGGGAAAATATTATTATACTCAGTTCCAACCTGGTAGATGAAATTAGATCCCTCACCCAGATGATGATTTTTCAATCCTTCCTGGTTATAGGGTTCTTCCATGCTTCGGTTTCGGGTGGAGTACATGCGAACAGAAGAGAAGTAATCCGGCCTTTGATGACTGTAATATTCAGAATGCCAAAAAAACTGGCTGCTGGTCAGATCAGGCTTTTCGTTGCCACTTCGAATGCTGATGATCTGGGCCAACTCTTTATTTCTATAATCTGTTGCCAGAATCAGCTTCTTAGGTGTCTCTACCCCATGAGGTTGTAGGGCACCGATCCTGGAAATGCTTCTATTTTTTGCTCCCAAATCAGGGTAGGTTCCATACACCATCATCTTGCAGACTCCATCCAGATAATAGTCTACTAGTAGCTGTATGGCACGGTCAGGAAACCGAAACTGGGTATCCCCTACTTTGGCAGCCCATTCGGCAAAGACAGATGAGAAATTCAATCCATAGGAAAGGGTGTTATTGACACGATCACCGCGGTGGTGAAAACTGAGGTCTGTTTGCAATCCCCTGATATCGTTGGGAGTACCACGATCCACCGCATACCGGATCTCGGTAGCCATGGTATTGATGACTTCCCTGAGGATGGTTTCATCCCTTAAAAAAAGGCCGTATTTACCATAAATTCCTGCTATTTTGATGCGATCTCCACCTGGTCTTGCGCCCCAGGCATTCAGTGTAGACCGGGCCATAATAATAGCTGCACCTTCCTTTTCTTTATCTGTCAGGTCTTCATCCATGATCAGGAGAATCGTCACAAATCTATCGGGAGTACCAATCTGATTCCACCACCAGTTTTCACAGATAAAGTCATTTTCAAACCAGTAGTTTAAGGCTTTTTTTAATGTCTTGCGGGTTTTCTTATCCTTGTAAAACTTAGTGTGGGATTTCTTGTAGGCGTGACTCAGATCTACCATGTAAGATAAATGCCTGCTGTGTTCAAAGCCTGTTCTCGAAGTATCTTCATAGTTGATACCAGGCCAGCTCCCATCTCCCTGAATCGTATTGATGAGATGAGTAACGTGTGTGTAGTCTACATCGGCCTCCATCATCTCAAAGACCACTCGTTTCCTTATTTTTTCAAGATCAGGATTTTGGGCTTTTGTTATAAAAGAAGCAGTAAATAATAAGATTAAAACAGTAGGAAACCTTAAGGCAATTCTGAGGGGTACTTGCATCATACTAAGATGATCAATTTATTGTTTTTTAGAAAAAAACAAAGCCGTAATTATTACAACTACGGCTTTGTTCTTAATAGTCTTAGACTGTTAAGTCTAACTTATTCAACTCCAGGCCATCCTGGGTTTTGTCCAAGATTTGGATTCTGTGACAATGCACTTACAGGAATTGGCCACAGGTAATGCTTACTCTCATCAAACTCAGGAGTAGCGAAGTCAGTACCTTTATAAATATCCAGGTACTCAATGCCGCCCACCAAAGATGTTTGTACAGTAGCCTCACCAGCAGGATCAATTGCTGCTTGCATTCCGGCATCCCATCGGATACCATAATCAGGCACAGTTAGTTTCTGACCTTGTTTCCATCTTCTCAAATCATCATATCGGAAACCTTCCATAAACAACTCGATCCTTCTCTCTCTTCTAATTTCTACAATCAGAGATGAAACTCCGTCCCCAGCATATCGTGGGTCCATTGGAGGATTCAAATCAAGGTGAGGCATTCCCACTCTGTCTCTCAACAGGTTAATACTGATATCCAGATCATTTTGAGTAATAGTACCCAATTCAGCCATTGCTTCAGCATAGTTCAACAGTGCTTCTCCAAACCTCAACGTAATGGCTGGGGTAGAAGAAGTGTTATATGTGGCATAAGCTGTGTTTACATCGAATACCTTAATGATATGATAACCAGTGTATGTTGACTGGCCAGGATTGGTCATACCCTGAATTTTTGGGTAAACCAGGCCAGTGTTATTACCATACATGTAGAAATCAGCATCATCAGGATGCAAAATGGTTTGTCTCAACCTTGGGTCTCTATTGATAAATAAATCAGTAAAGCTTGCATCACCCATGTAGTCAGGTGACAGTGAGATAGGCAATCCATCTGTGCATAGATAGTCTTCTACAAAACTTTTTGTAGCTCCACCATTATAACCTCTGTGATAGCTTTGAACGTGATTGGTATAAATACCCAGTTCGTAACGTCTCCAGTACAACACTTCAGGGTTTCCTGACAAGTCAGTCATCCTGTGGATCGCATTGTAATCCATATCGGGGTTTCCGGTAGAGTATAGTGAATAAGGACCATCCTGTATCAGCTCCAGTGCTGCATCAGCAGCTTCCTGCAACCACATGTCAGCATTGGAGCCCCCATGGTATTTTCTCCATGTACCTTCGAAAAGACATACTCTTGATTTCACCAGTAGGGCTGCCCATCGATTCATTCTACCAGGAGCATTTCCATCACCCCAGTCATCAGGCATGTTTTCAGCAGCAAAAGTGAGGTCTGCCAGTACATTATCCATGACAGTCTCTCTGTCGTCACGTGTTCCATAAAGCACATCCTCATCATCGATATTCAGTTCGGTATCTACCCACTGAACATCACCAAACTTAGATACTTTGTCAGCGTAGAACCATCCTCTGAAAAGACGGGCTTCACCAACATACTTGTTACGAACTTCGTCGCTCACAGAAGCTTTGTCATAATTATCCATGCCGACGTTGATAGCTCGAACAAAATTCCAACCATCATATCCATACCAAAGATTCTGATCATACGAATGCTTCCCAGCTCTTACTCGCTGATACTCTGTATGACGTGAGTGTCGAGGAGCAGTGTCATCACTGTAACCGGACATATGCCAGATACCATACCTGTGGCTATCGAAACCATCATCATGCCCCATCATAATAGGCACATTATAATCGTTTCTTGCCAGGTTGTACAGACTGTTATTATATACTCTCAAATCATTTTCTGTATTCCAGAATGATTCGTTACTTATCTGATCCAGAGGTTGTCTTTCCAGGAACTCATCGTTGCAACTGAATGCAAACATTGTCACAACGATTATCAAACTAATTTTTAATATATGATTCTTCATTTTCTTTTCCTTTTTCAATTAAAATCCAACTCTAAATCCTAGTGAGAAAATACGTTGCTTGTAGTACTCCTGAGTCAAAGTAGGTCTTACTTCCGGGTCAAGAGGCTTACGCATTTTAGTTGCTTCCCAAAGGTTCATTCCTGCGAAGTAAACCTGGGCAGTACTCATACCAACCTTGCTTGCAATGTTAGCAGGCAGGTTGTATGTCAAGGTTACGTTTTTCAACCTGATATAAGAGGCATCCTGTACGTATCTGGTTTGCGGCTCAATGTTCTGCTTGGTATTAGTAGAAATGTGAGGTGCTGCAAAATATGCATCAGGATTCTCAGGACTCCAGGTATCTGTCAGGTAGTAATTTTCTACGTGACCGGCGTTGAAAGGATAGAAAGCTACCCAGTTGCCATTTGGTGGCCAGTAGTCATACTTCATCACTCCCTGGAAGAACAGATTTAAAGAGAATGATTTCCAGCTTACATTACCGGTGATACCAAAATTGTATCGAGGGTTTTCATAAGCAATGATCTTTTGATCTCCCGGATCATCCAATGTATTGCTTCCTCTGTTGATCACTCCGTCACCATTCAAATCTGCATACTTGATGTCACCTGGTCTCCAGTTGGCTCCCAGTGAAGACTGGTCTGCATGCGCATCTACTTCAGCTTGTGTCTGGAAGATACCCAGGGTCTCAAAACCCCAACGTTCTCCACCCGCATCACCAACAACCTGACCTTCGTAGTACTCATTCAAAGCACCGGTTGGGTTGTCATACTTAGTGATTTTAGACAGGTTGTCAGACAAGGCCAACGTAATGTTGTAGTTTAAGTCATTGCTTACGTTAGTCTTCCACGTAGCTGCTACTTCCCATCCTCTTGTTCTCAGGTCGGCGGCATTCGCATCAGGAGCACCTGTACCCAGGATCTCAGGATATTCAACATTTGTCAACATATCCTTTGTATCCCTGATGTAAGCATCAACTGATACATCAAGGCGACTTCCAAACATACTGAAATCTAATCCGATGTTTTGAGATATTACAGTTTCCCATGTCAATGTCGGGCTAACCAATCCGGCTGCAGATACATAAGGAGTTCTTGAACCAGCTGTCATCATGTATGGTGCATTTCCTGATCCCATTGTAGCTATATATGGATAGTAAACCGGAGTATTTCCATTAAAGATCAATTGGTTACCCAATTCACCATAAGAAGCTCTCAATTTCAGGTTATCCAACCAATCACTTGTACCTGACATGAAACTCTCATTAGAAATTCTCCATCCCAATGATATGGAAGGAAAGAATCCGAACCGATCGTCAGTTGGAAACCTTGATGTACCATCATACCGACCATTAGTCTCAACAAGGTATCTGTCGTTAAACACATAATTTAACCTGTAGAATACTCCTCGTAATGCTGTATGTTGCTTTCCACCATAAGCTTCCTGATTACCAGTAGTAGCATTGATATCAGTAATCTGAGGAGTGATCAAAGAATAAGCCTGCGCTCTGTGATATTTAAACACACCCCACTCCTGGTTGAATCCAACCATACCTTTCAGGTAGTGACCACCACTCTCGATTGTGTAATCAGTAAATAGTTGAATTACATAATACTGATCAAAATCAGTTCTATTGGTAATCCAGTCATTTCCACTAAATCCATTGTCGACAAGAGTCGCCGGATCAGCTGTCAGATCAGGATTCTCACGAACCACTTCCACTTTGCTTTGTACGTCCTGATAATCTCTGTGGGTGAAGTTTGCAGTGAATGCACCACGAATGTTCCATCCTTTCAAAGGAGAAATAGTAGTACCCTGAGTCAGGAACATATCATTTCGCATCCAGGTCTCGCGTCCACCATCTTCCAGGTATGGAAAGAAATTCGTTCCACCAAAATACTTTCCAATCAGGTCTGAATACTGGTCCCGATCACCTGGAGTCAGGTAGTAAGGAAGGTCAGGGAATCTGATAGGATCTAAAGGATTCTGTCTTGCTGAGGTATTAATGTTCACATCCCAGTGGTAGAAGTGTGGTTTATCACTTGTTTCAGTAGTGATCAGAGCTCTACTGTCCAGACTTAACCACTCGTTCACTTTAAATTCCCCTTTTAAGAGGGCATTGTAACGCTTGTAGTTTTCATTTCGCTCTTTGTTTTTGAGATAACCATCTTTGTTCAATACACCAAATGATGCATAGTATGATGCTTTATCAGAAGACCCAGAAACGCTAACATCGTATTTCTGCTGTGGAGCATAATCAGTAATCAGCTCATTTACATAGTTGTTGTAGCCATAGAAACGAAGACTTCCATTATAAACACCCCATGCATTTTCCATGGTAGGGTTTTCACTCCAGGCTTTGGTACCATCAATCATATTCTGATCATAAGCAGGTGCACCATTTGTTCTTTGGTTGGCCTCATTTCTGGCCAATACAAACTGATACGGATCAGTAATAGGATCCAGGAACAGAATAGGTTTTGCCATTGCAAATTCTCCAGAGAAGTTTACATTGATCTTATCACCTTTTCCTTTTTTAGTAGTTACCAAAACCACACCAAATGCAGCCCGAGCACCGTATACTGCAGCAGCTGCCGCGTCTTTCAGTACTGAGATACTTTCGATATCATTCGGGTTGATCCTGTTCAGATCCATTGGTACGTTGTCAACCAAAACAAGTGGCTGACCACCATTGATAGATTCGAATCCCCGAATATTAAACTCAATTGGTTGAGATGGGTCACCGTTCCTGATGTTTACATTCAGGTTAGGGATCACACCTTTCAGACCCTCTCCTACGTTGGGAATTGGTCGATTCTGAAGTACCTCACCATCTGCTACACCCACAGCTCCAGTCAGGTTTACTTTCCTCTGAGTACCATATCCAACAACTACCACATCGGCCAACTGCTCGGCATCAGGCTCCATAGTAAAGTTGAAAGAGGTTCTGTTAGCAACCGGGATTTCCAATGCTTTGTATCCGACAAAGGATATTGTAAGGATGGCCCCGTCACTGACATTCAATTGGAAGTTACCTTCGAAATCTGTAGTAGTACCTACAGTAGTACCCTTGATGACAATTGATGCACCTGGAAGAGGTTCACCATTTTCATCAAGTATGTTACCAGAAACAGTCCGTTGCTCTTCGATCGTTACTTTCTCAGTAAAGTCTGCACTTTTATGAGATTTTACACTGATCCGGTCATTGATTTGTCTGAAGCTGACATTAGCCTGCTTCGAGATTTCCAGCAAAAGTTCTTCCAGCGTTTGATTTTGAACATCGAGATTGATTGAAGCCTTGTTTTTGAGTTCATTTCGCTTATAAACGAATTTATAATCGGAATTTTCCTCAATCATCTTGAGCGACTTCTCAATGCTTTGATTATTGATTTCAATGCTGATTTTTGCCTCCTTAACGCTTTTAATGGCCTGGCCTCGCACAGTTTCTGCCATAAGCCCATTAAAAATCACAGTTGTTAATACGAACAGGTAGACAGCAATTTTTCCCACCTTTCGTAGATAATGGTTGAATCCATTCATATATTTGTTTAGTTAAAGGGTGAATAATTTTCATTCTTGATCATCGCCCGGGTTTGGTGTTGGCGCATTCGACCCGGGTTTTTTTGGTTATTGTAGTCTCTATGTCATAGGCGTTTTTGTTTAAAGTTTACTTCAGCTTTTTTTCCTGTAATCTTGAAATCAAATGGCATGGTATAGCTTAAGCTTTTCAGCACATTTGACAAATTGTCATTCCTGAATGATCCCGAGAAGTTCATGTCATTCCCTTCAGGATAATTCCGGAGAGTTATATCCACACCATACCATTTCTCTAATTCCGCAATGGCTTCTTTGAGTGGAGTATCTTGAAATACTATTACACCATCTTTCCATCCCAGATGGTCAAAGGATGTTTTTTTCATTTTTTGGATAATTCCTGATCCATTAGCCGAAAGCATCTCGCCAGGAAATAAAATGGTGGTGTTGTGCATGGCCTCATGCGTCTCCACTTTTACGCTACCTGTGACCAAAGTCACCTCTTCAACATCATTTGGATAAGCATTGACATTAAAAGATGTGCCCAGGGCTGTAGTGGTCAGATTTCTGGTTTCTACAATGAAAGGGATCTCTGGATTTTCTGTCACTTCAAAAAATGCTTCACCCTGCAAAGTCACCTTACGTTCCTGATTAAGAAACTCACTGGTGTAGCTAAGTGAGCTTTCGGAATTGAGAATTACTGTGGTGCCATCAGGTAGCATGATTGTGGATTTCTGACCTCTTGGATTAGATTTTAAGACTGAAGTGATGGTCTCAGGTTCTTGCATTTCCACTAAATGCTCGTGGAAAAGTACGTAGACAGAGGTGATCAGTAATAAAATTGATGCTGCAAGACTCCAGAAGATCAGACGATTACTCCCTGGCTTCTTTTTTCTATTCTTGGTAACAGATTGAATATTTAATGGAACTATTTCCCTTTCACTCGCTGATGTTTCATCTAGCCTGGAATTGATCTTATTCCAGATATGATCAGAAAAATCCTTGTCTGTCTTATAGTTAATTCTGCTCAGTGTCTGAACTACCTTGACCGCTTCCTGAAAATTGGCTTCCTTATCCGGATGTGCCTGTAACCACTTCTCCCAGAAGATATTAGCAGAAACGCTTGGATGGACCACCCAGTTTCTAAACTCAGCGTTTAATACAAAATCGTCTACGGTTTTTAGGTTCTTCACCAAAATATTATTCCTCTTATATAAAAGAGTGCCGTAGCTTATGCTTTCTTACACCTTCAGGAAAAAACATTTCAATTTTTGCAACCAGGTAGTGCGTTTTCACGTAAGGCGTGTGATATCCGCACTTAAAACAGGAAATAGTTAAGAATTTGGCAATGAAAGATTAGCTCTGCAGCCTCTTTCTTAGTGTAGACACACCCCTTGAAACAAGGGTGTAAACATTTTGAATGCTTTTAGACATCATGGTTGAAGTTTCCTCATAGGACCTTCCTTCAAAGAAAATCAACATAATGGCTTCCCGCTGTTGGAGTGGCAGGTCATTGATGAGTAAGGTCAACTGATTTCTTTTGCGTTTTTTCTGATCCACATAAATCAATTTATCCTCGGTAGAGTCAAGAAATTGAATGGTCTCATTCAGGTATTCCTTTTCAATGGTCAACTTCTTGTTGTCCTTTGATAGGATAGTAAAAATCTTAGAGCGCAATGACGAAAGCAGATAAAACTTCAGTCGATTGATTCGTGAAAGATTGTTCCTGTAAGACCATAGATCAATGAAAAGCTCTTGTATCGCATCACCAATCAGCTCCTTGTTTGAATGGATGGTCATTCCATATCTGAAAAGCTCAGGAAAATATTTGTTGTAAAGACACTCAAAAGCCTCCTTGTTGTCGCTTCTTACCTGATCCCACAACTTTTGATCGTTGATTTTTTTAGCCGGAGCAGTTTGGATTGGATTGATCATTGAAACTTTTGTATTTTCCGATTCCAAGGCCTCAATAGGATTGAAAATTCCTCGAAAAAAAGATATTTCAATTAAAAATATCAAATTTTTCCTTAAAAAGATAATCCCAGGCCTCCTTTTGTGTAAAGATTACACAAAATAAAAAGACTGAGCTAAAAAACCCAGTCTTTTTTATGGCAGAGCTTAAATTAATTACTAATCTACATTGTCGTGCAAATACCGATTATTTCCCAGTATCTGATTGTCATCAGTCAGGTTAAACTTTGAAATATTCCTTTCTGATGAATGTGGCACTTTTTGTAAAGTCACCTTTTTGCGTTCGAATGCCGGAACATCAAACTTTTCTTTATAGTCCGTAGAGCTCAGGTCTTTCTTGCTTGAACCGTTCAACGCTTCCTCCCGCTTCATCCGCTCTTCCATCAACTCTATCCTACGCCTGTTCATTGCCCCCTGGCTCATCATCCTGTGAACCTCCGAATTCATGTATTCTTCTACCGCATTATCATCCTCTTCTTCCTCTTCGCGTTGGTCAGGCATTTCGAATTCATATTCAAATTCCTGATCTTCCTGCTCTACCTCCTTTTCGATTGTTTCCCTCAGCGAATCAAAAGTGAAGCTTGTTTCTTCCTTTTCTTCCTCTTCATGCAGCTCATCATCTTCCTCATCCTCGTCTACAAATAACCTAATCTGCCTGGAAGACTCAAGGTCAAATACCTTCTTAGAGTTAGCGGGCTCTTTGGCTGGACTGGCAAACTCCACTTCGCCACCTTCCCTGTCAAAGCCAGTAGCAATCACTGTCACCCGGATATTTTCACCGAGCTCAGGATCCACACCGTGACCAAAGATCACCTCTGCATCTTCTCCGGAGAATTCGGTCATGTAATCTGTGATCTCTGCCAGCTCGTCCATTTGAAGCTCTGCTTCCTCACCGGAAATGATTGAAAGCAGGATCTTTTCTGCACCGTGAATATTTCGATTGTTCAACAATGGTGAGTTAAGTGCTTCTTCTGCAGCTCTGATAGCCCTGTTCTCTCCGTGTGTCTGAGCAGAACCCATGACGGCTGCTCCGGCATTTTTCATGACGGTCTTCACGTCTTCAAAGTCTACGTTGACATAACCCGGAACTGTGATGATCTCTGCAATACCCTTGGCTGCAGTAGTCAATACATTGTCTGCCTGACCAAAAGCTTCCCTGNTCGGCAGGTTGCCAAAGATCTCCCGAAGCTTGTCATTCAATATAACCAGGACGGTATCGCACACTTCTCTAAGAGCTGCAATCCCTTCATTGGCTGCAGCATTTTTCTTTTTACCTTCAAAGGCAAAAGGCGCCGTAACGATTCCTACGGTGAGGATGTCAAGCTCTTTGGCTACCTGTGCTATGATTGGCGCTGCACCTGTTCCGGTGCCCCCACCCATACCAGCGGTAACGAAAACCATCTTGGTATCCTCGGAGAGGAGCTCCCTGATTTCTTCTTTACTCTCAATGGCTGCATTGCGCCCTCGTTCAGGATTGGCTCCAGCACCAAGACCACCCGTGAGATTCATTCCTAATTGTAACTTGTTGGGCACGGGACTGCTCTCCAGCGCCTGACTGTCGGTGTTACAAACCACAAATTCTACGTCCTTGATCCCAAGGTTAAACATGTGGTTGACTGCGTTACTACCTCCACCACCAACACCGATCACCTTAATGATCGATTTCTGATGCGTGGGTAAATCGAATTGATACGTATTTTCTGCCATAATATTTTTGTTTTAACTCAACGACTGATCGGTGTCTTCCAACAACTGGTTGGTGAGGACCTGTCTGCCGACAGGCAGGCACCAACCAGGGTTGTGAATGGAATCTCACCAACCGGAATTAATAATCTTTGTTTTCATCAAAATCATCAATCAGAAGTCCTTTGGTTTTCTCCAGGATATTCTGGAAAAACTTGGCGCTCTGTTTGCTTCTTGGTTTCAGGCTACCCTTCGACTGCTTTTCATTGTATCGCTGCTCCCGGATGTCAATAGCTCTGAATCCTGAAAGCACCAGACCAACTGAAGTAGCATATACAGGACTTTTCACTGCATCTACTTTACTCTTACCCAAATGCTCATTGGGGTAACCAATACGGGTATCCAGACCTGTCATGTATTCAAACAGCTGCTGAAGGTTGCTTAAAAGCGACCCTCCACCCGTAACTACAATACCTGCTGCCAGCTTCTTATTGAATCCAGAAGTGATGATCTCAGTATGCACCATCTCGATAATTTCTTCCATTCTTGACTCAATGATATGAGCCAGGTTTTTAATCGAGATTTCCTTGGGAGCTCTGTTTCGCAATCCTGGGATAGATACAATCTCGTTTGGACTTGCCTCTTCTGCGATGGCCTTTCCAAACTTGATCTTCAATTGTTCGGCTTGCTGCTCCATCACCATACACCCTTGCTTGATATCAGATGTGATGATATTTCCCCCGAATGGGATCACCGCAGTATGACGAATGATATTGTCGTAAAAGACGGCGATATCTGTGGTACCACCACCTATATCAACCAGGCAAACACCGGCCTCTTTTTCTTCATCGCTGAGTACCGCCAGACTGGATGCCAATGGCTCCAGGATCAGGTTTTCAATCTCAAGGCCTCCTCTGCGAATACACTTATTAATATTATTGATAGCATTGGTCTGAGCGGTGATGATATGGAAATCCGCTTCCAGCTTAACCCCGGACATACCAACAGGGTCTTTGATGCCATCTTCATAATCTACGATATAGTCCTGGGGCATCACATGGATGATCTCACTGCCCGGAGGAATCACGATACGATACATGTCATTGGTCAGTCTGTTCAGATCCTCCACAGTGATCTCATCATCAGAGTCACGTGTGATGGATCCGTGATGTACAGCCGACTTGATATGCTGGCCTGCAATGCCCACATTGACCACCCGGATATCAATACCCGATTGCTCGCTGGCTTCAGTCACAGCCTTTTCAATGGCATTGACTGTTTTGTCAATGTTGGTTACAATTCCACGGATCACCCCGTCGGACACTGCTTTCCCAACACCCAGTACTTCCAGTTTGCCAAATTCATTTTTGCGACCTACTATGGCGCATATCTTGGTAGTTCCAATATCAAGACCAACGATGATTTTATCTTGTTCCATATCTTCTATAGTTAGCTATCGTATGATTCACTTTTAATTTTTTATTTACAGATCAACTGATTATCAAATTTCACATTCACCCTTTCATAGGTGTTCCACCCTTTATTGGGAAGTACCTGGGTATAAAAGAGCTTGAGCTTCCTGAATTTCTCCTCATAATCTACCGGCATCCCAAAATCGATCTCCTGCTTGGTGACCTGGGGTAATAAAACCAGTTCGCCACCCTTTTGCACCACTATTCCGGCTATCTGTGCTCTCCAAAACTCACTTTTATCGATATACCTAAGTAGCTTCAGCAGATCCTTTCCATAATCAGTCTCCTGAATGTTTTTGCCCCATGAAAACTTATGCTCCAGTTCCAGGATCAAAACCCTGGAGGTGTGTTTGGTAATTGTTGGCAGCAGCTTACCATTCTCATCGATATAATGATCGGCAGCCCCTTTCTCTAAAATACGGGCAAGTGGTCTGGCCTGCTCCACTCTCACCATCAGGTTTCCCTTAATATCTTTATAGACCTGTGCATCTTTTACAAATGGATGCGACTCCACCCGGGCTTCCAACACGTTCAGATCGAGCTTCCCTACTGGTAAACCCAGCACGTAATCCCCACCCTTGTCATTGATCAGATCTACAATCTCCAGCTGATCCGTAAAGAAATCTCCACGCTGATCTTCAATCTCTACCTTCACATTGGCTACCTGCCTGGCCACATTCCGATATCCGGACAAGGAGATGAGAACAATCATCACAATCGCCGAAATGGAGAAAAACAATATGGTTTTGATGCTATACTTCAACTTTTCGTTCATTTAGATAATAGTCCCTAATTCTCTCTACTTCTCTATCTATATCGCCTGCTCCAACTGTGAGCAGTACCTCCGGATCCTTCTGTGCAATCACTTCTATCAGCCTGTCCCTTTTGCAGATCATCTTATTGGTACTGTTGATCTTCTCCAGGATCACCTGTGAAGTAATACCCGGAATAGGTTCTTCCCTGGCAGGATAGATATCCATCAAAATGATATCATCGGCCAGCTCCAGGCTTTTGGCAAAACCATCCTGAAAGTCCTTTGTCCTACTATATAGGTGTGGCTGAAAGATTGCTGTGATCATTTTAGCCGGGTAAAGACTCCGGACTGACTTCAGCAATGCGGTGATCTCAGTCGGGTGGTGTGCATAGTCATCGATGTACACAACCTCTTTGGACCGCACGATGTATTCAAATCTTCTTTTTACTCCCCGGTATCCTGCTATCGCTGCCTTCACCTTTTGAGCGTCGATACCGAAATCGAGGGCCATTGTAATGGCTGCAATGGCATTCTCTACATTGTGGTAACCCGGTACCTGGAGCTCAACCTTTTCAATTTTTTGCTTACCCAAGTAGTTGAAATAGAAATTGCCATTTTCTACATGGACATTCTGAGCCTGCACATCACCCATTTCGATTCCATAATTGGAAAAAGGGATAGTCAGGTGACTTTTGATGATCTCAGCCGCCTTTGCATGGAGTAGGACCTTACCTTCCGGATTGGTTTTCTTCAGGAACTCCGCAAACGCTTCGTGCATTGTTTTCAGGTCACCATATATATCCAGGTGATCGGGGTCGACCGAAGTCACGATGGAGTAGTTGGGTGATAGTCTGTGGAAGGATCGATCAAACTCGTCTGCCTCAGCTACTACCGGTGCATCTTCAGCACCTATCAATAAGTTTGAATCGTAGTTGGTCATGATACCACCCACAAATGCAGAACATCCTACCGTTTCGTGAAGGATATGAGCAATCATGCTGGAGGTCGTTGTCTTGCCATGTGTACCTCCCACGGCCACTGTCCAATGACTCCTGGAGATTGTACCCAGCATCTCGGACCGCTTCATCAGCTTGTATTCACCTGACTGGAAGAAGCTAAGCTCCTTGTGTGTCTTAGGGACAGCCGGTGTAAATACAATGACAGAATGCGCTTTGTCCTCCAGCACTTCTTTCGGCACAAGATTCAGATCATCCTCATAGTGGATGTCCATCCCTTCTGATGCAAGTCTCTTAGTGAGAGCAGTTTCCGTCTTGTCATAACCGGCCACCGCTATCCCCCGCTGACTAAACCACCTGGCCAGTGAGCTCATGCCAATGCCTCCTATGCCGATAAAGTAGACCCTATGTATCTGATCCAGGTTCATTTAATCAATTCAATAATTTCTTTGGCGATGTTATCCGAGGCATCTTTCTGTGCCATACCCAGGATCTTCGCCGATAATTCTTTTCTTTTCTTTTCGTCAGCTAAAAGCTTAATGGCTTCAACCACAAGCTTTTCCTTACTCTCATTGTCTTTCACCAGCACTGCCGCATCATTCTTCACCAGTGCCATGGCGTTTTTGGTCTGATGATCCTCAGCCACATTGGGTGAAGGCACCAAAATGCTGGCTTTTGCCGTCAGCATCAGCTCAGCGATAGAGAGTGCACCTGCACGTGAGATGACCAAATCAGCAGCAGCATACCCATATACCATCTCTTTCAGGAATGGCATGATCCTCACATTGTCATGTGCCGGGATCTCATTTTTGATGCTCTCATAATAATACTCGCCCGTCTGCCAGATGACCTGGATGTTCTGCGACACCAACTGATCAACTCCTGCTTTAATAGATTCATTGATGGTTCGCGCTCCCAGGCTGCCTCCAATGATCAGCATGGTCTGTTTTTTTGGATCCAGTTTGAAAAACTCAAAAGCTTCCTTTCGTTTTGAGTGCACATCCATCAGGTCTTTCCTGACCGGGTTACCTGCCAGAACCAGCTTCTCAGCGGGGAAATACCTTTCCATTTCCGGATAGGCCACACATATTTTATTCACCTTGCCAGCCAGCCATTTGTTGGTCAGACCCGCATAGGAATTTTGCTCCTGGATTATAGTGGGAACCCCTTTGGATGAAGCCACGAATAGCAGGGGCCCACTTGCATAACCGCCCACACCTATTACAGCATCAGGCTTAAAATTTCTTAACAGCGATCCGGCTTTGATGAGACTGGCAATCACTTTCACCGGAAAAAGCAGGTTTTTGATGGTGAGACTACGTTGCAGACCGCTGATCCAAAGTCCTACAATGGGAAATCCGGCTTCAGGAACCTTTTTCATCTCCATCTTTCCTTTGGCGCCTACAAACAGGATCTCCACCTCCTCCAGCATATGCTGAAGCGACTGGGCAATGGATATTGCCGGGTAGATGTGTCCGCCTGTTCCGCCTCCGCTTATCATGATCTTATATTTCCGCTTTGTCTCGATCGTTTCAAAATTTTTACGCTGCCTGCTTAATTTTCTCTTTGAACTGGTTGCCTGTTGCTGTGCCCATGTCCTCTATCTCTCCACGACTTACACTCAGGATGATCCCGATGGCCAGTCCGGTAAACAGCTGTGAGGTACCCCCCATACTGAACAATGGCAATGGCAAACCCGTGATCGGTCCCAGCCCTACTGTCACACCCATGTTCACAAATGCCTGCATCACCAGGGCAAATGACAATCCTGCTGAGAGCAGCCCCCCATAGGCCCGCTCACTTTCTGCTGCGGCCTTCATGCCCCGATAGAGCAATCCCAAAAACAACAGCATGACCGTCACCCCACCAATCAATCCATATTCCTCGATGATGATGGCATACACAAAGTCAGAATACGGGTGAGGTAAATAATTTCTTTGATCGCTTTGGCCAGGGCCTTTGCCAAATAATCCCCCTGTGGCGATGGCGATATTAGCCTGCTTCTCCTGGTACGGAACCTCCTCCTTATCGAGAAAGTCAGTGATCCTGTGTAGTGCCGTCTCACCCCGCTGACCGATCATCAGGGAGATAGAGCCGGAACAAAAACCGATTACCATGAGGATTACCAGGTATTTGACCGGAACCCTTCCGATGAAGAGCACCAGCATACAGGTGAGGAAAAGCAATATCGCCGTGGAAATGTTGGTCATGGCAATCAACCCACAGATCAAACCCACCCATAAAAGCATGGGGATGATCGACTTCTGGAAGTTCTCAATGTCCTGCTGCTTTTTGGATAGCATACTGGTAAGCGTGACCAACAAAGCCAGCTTAGCCAGGTCCGATGGCTGAAATCCCTGGTTGATCACTGGAATGGTGATCCAACGGGAAGCCTCATTCACATTGGTACCAAATAGCCAGGTGAGCAACAGCAATGGGGCTGAGACCCAGAGCAACAGCTTGGAAATCCTCGAATAATACCGATAGTCGATGCGGTGAGCAATCCACATAGCTACCAGACTGAGGAAAACCAGGGTAGCGTGCTTAAAAAGGTAATATTCTGTGTTACCCGCTTCCATACGATAGGCCAGGCTACCGGTAGAGCTGTAGACTACCAGGATACTCCATACTGAGATGATGAAAACGATGAACCAGATTACCGGATCACCTTTCAGATTGCGATATGCCCATTCCTTAATCATCGTCATGATTTCACTTTTTTAGGTTTCACCAAAGACTTCACTGCTTTCTTAAACTGCTCCCCTCGATCTTCATAATTCTTAAACAAGTCGAAACTTGCGCATGCGGGAGACAACAACACCACATCCCCAGGCTTGGCATGCTCAAAGGCCATCTTCACCGCTTTTTTGATTTTGTCTGTTTCCAAAACAGATACTGTATTTCTGTAATGCTCATTGAGCGGTTTGTTATCCACTCCCAGGCTGATCAGGGCTTTCACCTTGTCTTTTACCAGGTCGTCGAGGGCCGTGTAATCATTCCCCTTATCAACCCCACCAGCCATCCAGATCACCGGCTGATTGATCCCCTCAAGGGCGTAGTAGACTGAATCCACATTGGTAGCTTTGGAATCATTGATGAAGGTGACGCCATCGATTTCTGCTACCTTTTCCAACCTGTGGGGCGCATTTTTAAAGCTTTTCAATCCCTTCAAAATCTCTTTAATAGAAATTTCCATTCTCAAGGCACACAATACAGAGGCCATGGTATTGATCATGTTGTGTTTTCCTATCAGCGAGATTTCCGAAACAGGAATCTTATGATGTGACTTTGCTTCTTTGTATTCATAGTTGAAGATCAGATGTTCTTCATCCAGGTAAGCATGCCATTTGTCATTTTTAGTGGCTGAGATGGCAAAAAGACACGCTTCAATATTTCTTCGGGCCAGCTCTTCTGTGATAGGTTTGCTGTCTGCACAATAGATGAAACACTCCTCCTTCGTCAGGTTTTCGGTGATCCTGAATTTTGAAGAAATGTACTTCTGCATGCTGTTTTCATAGCGATCCAAATGATCAGGTGTAATATTCAGCAATACCGCCACATCCGGCTTAAACTTCACGATGCCATCCAATTGAAAGCTGCTTACCTCAATCACATAATAGTCGAAACCGCCTTTGGCTACCAGCCCGGCAAAGCTCACGCCTACATTACCTCCTAGCGCTACTTTTAGTCCTGCTTTTTTCAGTAAGTGATAAGTCAGCAATGTGGTAGTGGTCTTACCATTGGTGCCAGTGATGGCAATAACCTTTGCCTGATCATCCAGATGCTGATAAGCAAACTCCACCTCTGAAATCACAGGTATTCCCTTTGCCAAAGCTTCTACTACCACCTTGACTGTGTCCGGAATCCCGGGACTCTTCACGATGAGGTCAGAAGTCATGATCCTTGGAATGTCATGACCACCTTCTTCGAAATCTACACGGAAGGACTTCAGCTGAGTCTGAGCCTGACGGTTGATCTTTCCGTAATCGGATAAGAAAACCTCATAGCCCATCTTTGATGCTAGCTTAGCCGCACCCAGACCACTTTCTCCAGAACCTAATATGGTGACTCGTTTACTCATCAAAGGAGTTTAATCTCATTCGTTTTTCCAGTACCTGATCACAGCTGATGGAGAAGAAGGAAAGCATCTCGAATCCAAACTTCACAAACTCTGTGATTGGCACATATTTCTTTTTCCTGTTGGCAATATCCAGCCTGTCCAATAGATAGATGATCTCATCCATTTCATGCTCTGCAGCACTCATGGCACCTGAAAGCGCACCTTCGCCATCAGCCATCAGCAACCTGTTGAAGATCTTTTCCAATCTTCGTGACCTCCTGATCAGCACTGANGAATACTCTACAAGACTCCCTATCGGAAGCAGGTTGGGTAGCTCTGCAGCTTTTTGCTGAAACTTTTCATTGAGGTGTGTGAGCTGTTCTAATGTCATGCTATCTAAGTTTTAAAGTTGCTAATGTGATAATGGCAAGTAGGATACCGGTAGTCCAGAACCTGGTAACAATTTTGGCTTCATGCCAGCCCTTCTTCTGATAATGATGATGAAGTGGCGACATGAGAAAAATTCTTTTTCCTTCTCCGTATTTCTTTTTGGTGTATTTGAAATAGGACACCTGAAGGATCACAGAAAGATTTTCGATCAGGAAGATCCCACACAAGACAGGGATCAGTAATTCTTTTCGGATCACAAAGGCCATCACCGCGATGATCCCGCCGATAGACAGGCTGCCCGTATCACCCATGAATACCTGTGCCGGGTATGAATTGTACCAAAGAAAACCGATACAAGCCCCGACAAATGCCGCACTGAAGATGACCAGCTCACCGGAATTGGGAATGAAAGCGATGTTGAGGTATTCGGCAAAAATGGCGTTACCCGAGAGATAGGCCAATATGCCCAATGTAAGTCCAATGATGGCTGAAGTACCTGCAGCAAGGCCATCCAGCCCATCCGTCATGTTGGCACCGTTGGAAACAGCGGTAATAATGAAAATGACTACTAGCACATAGATGATCCAGGTATAATCATCCAGGAAGTTGGGTAATAGCCAATTATAGTAAAACTCATTTCCCTTGATAAAAGGTAGCGTCGTAAAAATGGCCTCGCTATTGATGATCCCGGCAAAGCTGGTGCCGGGCAGTAATACATCCTGGTGCCAGACCATCACCAGACCAACTACCAGACCAAGAGCTATCTGGCCAATGACTTTAAAGCGTCCTCGCAGGCCTTCTTTGTTTTTCTTTTTGACCTTTAGATAATCATCCAAAAACCCAATCAGTCCCATCCAACCCGCTGTGATGAGCAGCAGGATCACATAGATGTTGTCGATTTTGGCAAATAGCAAGGTAGGGATGATGATCGCTGCCAGAATGATCAGGCCACCCATGGTTGGAGTGCCTTGTTTTTTCATCTGTCCTTCGAGTCCCAGATCCCGAATGCTTTCGCCAAGCTGGTTCTTTTGCAGAGCCCGGATGATCCATTTACCTATATATATAGTGATGAGCAATGAAAACAGCGCTGCCATACCTGCTCTGAAGGAGATGAAACGGAATACCGTCGCTCCCATCAGGTCGAATTGTTGCTCTAAATAATCAAACAGGTAATACAGCATTTATCTAATTATCTTTTAACATTTCCATCAATACTTCCCGATCGTCGAAGTGATGACGCACTCCATTGATCTCCTGGTACGTCTCATGGCCCTTTCCTGCCACGAGAATGATGTCTCCTTTACCAGCCAGGTTACAGGCTGTGCGGATCGCTTCTTTACGATCTGCAATCACCATGGTCTTGCGCTGGTCGGTCTTTCCAATCCCTGCCATCATCTCATCCAGGATCACACCCGGATCCTCATTCCTGGGATTGTCTGAGGTCAGGATCACTTTGTTGCTATAAGCAGCAGCTAGCCGTCCCATCTCAGGTCTCTTAGTCTTGTCCCTGTTTCCGCCACATCCTACCACGGTCACCAGCACCTCCTGGTGCGTCCTCAGGTTGTCAATCGTTTTCAGTACATTCTCCAGGGCATCCGGTGTGTGGGCATAGTCCACAATGGCCAGGATGTCCTGTCTATTTTCTACCTGCTCAAATCGTCCTCTCGCTCCACCCAGCATGGATAGTGCCGTCATCACCTCTTCCTTTGCTTCACCTAAAAGCACTGCCGCACCATATACAGCGAGCAGATTGTAGGCGTTGAAATCGCCAATGAGCTTAAACCAGGCATTTGTTCCGTCCAGATCAAGCTCCAGACCCTGCAGAGTATTGTGGATCACCTTACCTTTAAAATCCGACATGGACTTCAGTGAATAGGTGTTCTTCGATGCTTTGGTGTTTTGAAGCATCACCATACCTCGTTTATCATCCAGGTTGGTCAGCGCAAAGGCGTCTTTAGACAATCCGTCAAACAATAATTTCTTGGCCTGGATATACTCTTCAAATGTCTTGTGGTAATCCAGGTGATCATGGGTGATATTGGTGAAAATGGCACCACTGAAGGTCACCCCAGCCACACGGTGTTGTACCAATGCATGAGAGCTCACCTCCATAAAACAATGTGTACAACCAGCTTCTACCATCTGGTGAAGCAACTGGTTAAGCTGGATGCTATCCGGAGTAGTGAATTGAGCTGGTAAGATCTTGTCATCGATTTTATTCTCCACAGTAGATAGCATCCCGGCTTTATAACCAAGATTTTTAAACAGGTCAAAAAGAAGGGTGACGGATGTGGTTTTACCATTTGTACCCGTCACACCAACCAAAATAATTTTCTGGGATGGCTTGTCGTAAAAGTTGGAAGCGATGATCCCTACAGCTTTGGCACTGTTGTCTACAGATACATAGGTCACACCTTCCTGTAGCTCCTCTGGCAAAGTCTCGCACACTATTGCCGCCGCTCCGGCTTTCACAGACTGGCTGATATAGGCATGCCCATCCACAGTCAGTCCTTCCACTGCCACAAACAGGCTTTG
>JAHCMM010000269.1 GCA_019192515.1 Cyclobacteriaceae bacterium SS2 | reverse complement strand
AAACAGTGCTGAACCAGGTGGTGGGATTTCCATTCAGATCCGTGGCTCAGGATCTATCAATGCAGGAACAGCTCCACTTTACGTGATAGATGGGTTACCCATCGACAACGGTTCACCAGTCACAGGTGGAGGTTCCGGATTTGACAATGCCCGTAAACCCAGAAATCCTTTGAGTACCTTAAACCCTGCTGATGTAGAGTCTATTGAGATATTAAAAGATGCCTCGGCAACTGCTATCTATGGGGCAAGAGGCGCAAATGGTGTTATTCTCATTACACAAAAAAAGGTCAATCAGGTGATCTTAAGATCAATTATGAGGGTTATGGAGGAGTACAAAACGTACTTAAGAGGTTGGATATACTGAATGCTCAAGAATACATGACAGCAATGAATGAGATTCAGGATGCTGGAGGAGCTGCCGTTTCTGAGCGTGTAACTGGCATCGTCGATGGAGGAACCGATTGGCAGGAACATATCTATAGTCCGAATGCAGCCATCCAAAGTCATAACATTTCATTTTCTGGAGGAAATGATAAAACCAACTTCTTTACCTCTTTTGGCTATTTTGACCAGGAAGGTGTGGTAAAGAATTCGTCTTTTACACGGTATACTGCACGACTGAACATTAGCCACAAGGCATCAGAACAATTCAATATGGGTGTTAACCTAACGACTTCCTACACCTTTGATGACTATATCTCAGGAGGTTTTGGTACGAATGAAAGTGCCGGAGTGCTTTATGCTGCCTTCAACTGGGATCCTACAGAGACGATTTACAACAGCGACGGTACTTATTTTACTTCACCTTTTATCAATACCGATAATCCACTCGCCTTGATTTATGGCGAGCAGGCCGTTTCCAATAAGTACAGAACCTTTGGAACTGTATTTGGTGAGTACAATTTCACTCCGGAATTCAAAGCGAGGGTCAATATAGGTGGTGATATGAATTACCAGAGACGCGATGTATACATTGATAAGTCTACAATCACCGGAAGTGCTTCGAATGGAATTGCAAGTATCCTGCAGGGGATGAATTCCAATTATCTGGTAGAGGGTTTGTTGAGTTACAATAAAGATTTTAATGAAAATCAACATTTTGATGCACTTGTGGGTGTGACCACACAGAAATTTATCTACGATGATGTGACTACAGTTGGAGAGGGGTTCGTTTCTGATGTGACCAAAACCTATAACATTGGTTCCGGGGATCCAACCTTACGAGGTATAGGTAGTTCAAAGACAGATAACAAACTTTTGTCTTATTTGGCACGAGTAAATTATTCTTTGTTTGATAAATACCTATTTACATCTAGTTTCAGGGTGGATGGATCTTCCAGGTTTGGGGAGAACAACAAGTTTGGTTATTTCCCATCTTTCGCATTCGCCTGGAGAGCAGATCAGGAATCTTTTCTAAGCAGCTTTGAGCAGTTGAGTACTTTGAAAGTACGCACCAGCTGGGGACAAACCGGAAACCAGGCCATAGGTAACTTCCAGTCGCTGACGACCTTCAGCAATGGTCCGGTATATGTTTATGATGACCAACTAGCATCATCTCAGCAGCCTTCACGGTTCTCCAATCCTGATTTGAAATGGGAGACTACCGAGCAGATCAATTTTGGAGTTGATTTTGGTTTCTTTGAAGATCGTATTTCTGGAGGTATCGACTATTTCATCAAGAATACCTATGACATGCTTTTGGATCTGCCGGTGCCAACAACTACAGGATTTAATACCCGAACATCCAATGTTGGAAGCGTTCGAAATTCCGGTTTTGAGTTAAGTATTCTAACAAGAAACCTGGTCAATGAATTTAGCTGGTCGACTTCTGCTAATCTTACTGCTCTGCGAAATGAAGTGATTGACCTGGGTGGTATTCCAGAAATCATAACAGGTGGTGCTGGCTGGGCTAATCAGATTTCTATCATTCGCGAAGGGGAGCCTGTCTATTCGTTTTATGGATACGAAATTGAAGGAGTATGGCAACAAAATGATGACTTTGCCAGCACCAATGATAATGTTAGTCCTGGAGATTTTAAATATAGAGATATCAACGGGGATAGCACGGTAAATGCGGACGACAGGACCATTCTGGGTAATTCAATACCGAAGCTTTTCTATTCACTGGGGAATAACTTCTCTTATAAGCAGTTTAGCCTCGACATCCTGATCGAGGGTGTCCATGGAGTGAGCATGTACAACAATAACCTTGCGGAGACTTACTTTCCAATCAGTTTCAGAAGAAACAGGTACGCCGAGCCTATCCTAAACAGGTGGACACCGGAAAATCCTTCCAATGAGTACCCATCATTTGTTGATCCGCTAGGTCAGGGCCAAAAGTATGTGAATAGTTATACGGTGGAAGATGCATCTTATCTGAGGGTGAAAAACATCAGGTTTAGTTACCAATATCAGCCAAAGAGTGCTTTCATTGGTTCAGCCACCTTTTTTGTGAGTGCAGTCAATCTGTTGACTTTCACAAACTATCAGGGATTAGATCCATCGATCAATCCCAATGGAAATGCAGATCTCAGGGTGGACTTTAATGCATACCCCAATGCAATTTCCCTTATGTTCGGAATCAATCTTAGCCTTTAAACATCTGAAAAAATGAAATTATCTAAATACATATATATAATGATAATCCTCGCTGTTTCAGGATGTGAGGGTTTTCTTGACGAAACTGTTTACAATCAATTAGCTCCAGACAATCTGCTGCAAACTGAAGATGGGGTTGAAGCTCTGCTTACCGCGGCTTATGCTGAGACCAGTCTTGGTGGTTCTAAATACCACCAGATAGAATCTGAATGGTCAACTGATATCTCCTGGCAAAGTGGTGGGGGAGAAAATGTATACGCTTTGCTGTACATGAATTTCACCATTGATGCCTCAGAAGGGAATCTGTTCAGTCGATTATGGAGCCAGCCATACCAGGGTATTCGAAACTGTAATGTGCTCCTTGACAATCTTCAGGATGCAAGTTTCCCTGTGGAGAAAATCGATGAATGGACAGCGGAAACAAGGTTCCTGAGAGCACAGAATTACATCACACTTTATCAGGCATTTGGACCGGTTGTACTGCGAACCAGTGAAAATGATCCGCTTTCTCAATTACGTGTTGGTGAAGAGGAGATGGAAAATTTCATTATTACAGAACTCTCAGAGTCCATAGATGGATTGCCTGCGAAGGGTCAGGAAAAAGCTTATGGAAGAGTCAATAAAGATATCGCTACAGCTGTTTTATGCAAATTTTATCTTAATACCGGAAGATGGAGTGAAAGTGCTGTCCTGGCACTTGATCTGATCAATTCAGGGAGATACGATCTGTATCCTGAGTATGAAGATCTTTTTAAAGTAGAAAACGAGCGCAACAAGGAGTTTATCTTTGTGAGGCCAAGAACACACTTGTCCAGAAGTCAAAGTTTGGACTGGATGGCTTCTGCTTTTCCTGCCGGATTCAGAGCTGATCCTGTTTCCGGATTGTTGTGGCAAAGTACATGGGCAAATTTCGGGTCTCAATATCGTCTGTATGATAGCTTCTATAATTCATTTGATCCGAATGATAAAAGGCGAAACCTCATACTCACTACATATGTAAATACAAGTCAGGATACACTGACCTTACTTGGAAATGATGATACACGATCTTTCAAGTTTTGGCCGGATCCTAATGCCGATGGAGCCGCCCATGGAAATGACTGGCCGGTTATCCGATATGCAGATATTCTCTTGTCAAGGGCAGAAGCCTTGAATGAGATGAATGGACCAACCCAGGAAGCTTTAGACCTGATCAACCTTGTGCGTGATCGTGCTGGGGTCGATGATCTGGTTCTGGGTGATTTCCCTTCAAAAGAAAGTCTTAGAGATCATCTCGTTGCTGAAAGAGGCTGGGAACTTTACACTGAGGGTCATCGACGAGTTGATCTGATCAGAATGGGTAAATTTATAGAATTTGCCCAGGCAAGAGGCAAAAATGCCAAAAGCCACCATGTGAGATATCCTATTCCCCAACAGGCTATCGATTCTGATTCTTTGCTCATCCAAAATACTGGTTATTAATCTTTAAAGGCAGGTTATTGTAGAAATACAATAACCTGCTCATTTACTCTATAATTTCAATGAAAAGCATAATTTTTATACTTTCCGCTTTGGTGTGTTCACACATCTTTGGACAAGAGTTGAAGCGCCTAAAATTTAACAACCCTGATATCCCCTATGTAGATCTGGGTGTTGGTCTCTGGGCTAGTCCATTACCGATGGACTATGATGATGATGGAGATATGGACCTGGTCGTTTCATGTACTGATGTCCCTTTTTCAGGCACTTATTTCTATGAAAACACAGGCAAGAGGGTAAATGGGGAGCTGGTGTTTGCAGCACCAATAAGAATTGGCGAGGGAATGCGGAATGTTTGCATTTCCTATGTTGATGGAGAGCCTGTTATAACAGCTTCCGGAGTGGAATTCACCAATTTCAAGCGGTTTGCCTATGACAGACCGGAAGGCATATACCAGTCTAATGAGATCCTGGATCAGTATCCTAAAAAGCGATTTAATAATTGGCATTATGTCGATTATGAAGGTGATGGGGACCAGGATCTGATCGTTGGGGTGGATGACTGGCTGGCCTATGGCTGGGACAACGCCTTTAATGAGAAAGGAGAATGGACCAATGGAGACCTCCATGGTTATGTTTACCTTCTGGAAAATGTAGAGGGAAAATACATTAATAGGGGCAAACTAAAGGCGGGAAATAATGTAATTGATGTTTATGGTAACCCAACTCCTAATATGGCAGATTTTGATGGCGATGGAGATCTCGACATCATTTGTGGTGAGTTTGTGGACAGTTTTACCTGGTTTGAAAATACTGGTAGCAGAACCGACCCAAAATATGCAACAGGTAAAAAGCTGATGAACCATGGGCAAATGATCCGGATGGACCTGGAGATGATGCGTCCGGTGGCAGTAGACTGGGATGGGAATGGAACAGTGGACCTGATTGTGGGCGATGAGGATGGAAGAGTAGCCTTTATTGAAAATACCGGAGATGTCAAAGAAAATACACCCGTATTTAAACAACCTGCTTATTTGAAGCAGGAGCCTGACAATCTAAAATTTGGTGGTTTGGTCACTCCTTATAGTGTTGACTGGGACAATGATGGTGACGAAGACCTGATCTGTGGCAATACAGCAGGCTACATCGCTTTTATTGAGAATTTGGGAGGGAACGATTTTCCATCCTGGGCAGCTCCTGAGTATCTTAAATCTGATGGTGAGATCCTTAGAATAGAGGCTGGTATGAATGGATCGATACAGGGGCCTGCTGAAAGAAGATGGGGTTATACAACTCAGACAGTTGCTGACTGGGACGGTGACGGATTAAAGGACATCATCATCAACTCAATTTGGGGGAAGATAGAGTGGTATCAGAATATAGGGACAGCTCAAAACCCGAAACTGGGGCCTAAACAAACTGTGAAGATAGCCTGGGGGAAGGAAATACCTAAGCCCAAATGGAATTGGTGGGATCCGGGTAAAGAAGAATTTGTAACTCAATGGAGGACGACACCCTTTGCAATTGATTGGAATCGTGACGGGCTGATGGATATTGTGATGCTTGATCATGAAGGTTATCTGGCATTTTTTGAGAGATTCAAGAAAAGAGGTTCGTTGTATCTGAAGCCTGGCCAAAGGGTATTCAAAGATGAACAGGGTGAAGTGCTGAGGCTAAACCAGCGGGAAGCAGGAGGTAGCGGTCGACGGAAACTGACCTTTGTGGACTGGGATTTGGATGGAGACCTGGATATGATTGCAAATAGCAGGAATGCAGACTATTTCGAAAACCTGGGTACAAAAGACGGTATTACAACTTACAAAAACCATGGTCAGATGTCAGGTCATCACCTTGCAGGTCATACTACAAGTCCGACAACGGTCGACTGGAATAAGGACGGGAAACCCGATCTTGTAATTGGAGCGGAAGATGGTCACTTTTACTACCTTGAAAACAAATAGAAATTAAATGAAGATGCTCTCCAGGAAATTACTTATTGTTTCATTGGCAGCACTTTGTGTTCATTGTGCACAGGAACCAGTCAAACCTCCAAACATCCTATTTATCTATACCGATGATCAGGCAGCGTGGGGATTGGGAAAGAGTGGCAATGCCCAGATCCAAACACCTAACCTGGATCGACTCGCCAGCGAAGGGGCTTATCTACCTAACTCTTTTGTAACCACCCCGGTGTGCAGCCCGGCAAGGGTAAGCCTCATGACCAGCCAGTATGCAAGTGAACATAATGTGCTGGATTTTATTCCTCAGTTGGGCCATCGGCTACATAACCCTGAAGTCGAAATTGGTATGTCTCCTGAGAGTATCACTTTTCCAGAAGTACTAAAAGAGGCTGGGTATCGAACTGGTCTGGTAGGCAAGTGGCATGTTGGTATCTGGACGGAGGAAGGTTCCAAAAAATACCATCCTACTAACCATGGTTATGATTATTTCATGGGTCTGAATGGGGGAGGTACTTCTCCTGTAGATCCGCCACTGGAAGTGGATGGGAAGATGCAACAGTTCAAGGGACTCACAACGGATATTCTGACTGACTATGCCATGGAATTTATCAGAAATAGTGATGATAAACCATTTCTGCTCAGTCTTCATTACAGAGCCCCGCATGGAAAATGGCTTCCGGTAGCGGATGAGGATTGGACCCCTTATGATCAGCTTGATCCGGAGATCCCAAATCCGGATTACCCCGATCTTGATATTGAGAAGGTGAAGCGCAAGATGAAAGAGTACATGGCCAGCATAAGTGGTGTTGATCGAAACGTAGGTCGTATCCTGGCACTGTTGGAGGCGATGGGTATTGACGAAGAGACCATTGTGATCTTTACTTCCGATCATGGGTACAACATGGGTCACAATGGTATTGAGCACAAGGGGAATGGGTATTGGATCACCAAAACGGTGCCTCCCGAGCAGGGAAACCTGGCTAAAAACTCCCGACCTAACATGTATGACAATTCACTTAAGGTCCCGGCCATTATTAAGTGGCCTGGTGTAACAAAGCCTGGGATGGTAATTGAGGAAAACATGCTCAGTCTGGATTGGTATCCAACAGTAGTGGAGATGGCTGGTGCAAAGTTGCCTGAACACCAAATAATTAGGGGAAGAAGCCTTGTGCCACTATTAAATGATGAGAAAACCTCCTGGGACAACGACATCTATGCAGAATATAGCATGATCAATTACAGCAAAGCTTACATGCGTACCTATCGAACACCTGAATGGAAGCTGACACTTGATTTTCTGAACCCGGACCGGCATGAACTGTATCACCTGGCTGAAGATCCTGCAGAGCAACACAACCTTATCAATAGTCAGGATGAGACAGTGAAAACTGTAATATCCATGCTGACCAATAAGATACAGGAAAGAATGACCTCTATTAATGATCCATTGTTAAATGGAGCTACTGCAGATTTATATCCATGAACAGAATCCTTGTAATCCTAATTCTATTTATTTGGAGCTGTTCACCCAAACAGCAGCCACCCAATATCCTCTTGATCTATGTAGACGATCTTGGGTATTCCGACCTCTCTTGCTATGGAAGGGAGTTTGGCAATGAACTGACTGAAACCCACAATATTGACCGGTTAGCAACAGAAGGCATGAAGTTTACGGATGCCTATGCGGCGGCACCGTTATGCTCTCCATCAAGAGCGGCTTTGCTCTCAGGTAAATCTCCAGCAAGGCTAAATTTTGAGTTTGTAACGAAGTATGAAAAGGATCATTATGCATGGGATTCCCCTGAGTGGGTATTCAGGTATGATGAAATGCCACTGATTCCACCACCTTATACACTCTCTCTTCCTTTAGAGGAAGAAACAATG
>JAHCMM010000268.1 GCA_019192515.1 Cyclobacteriaceae bacterium SS2 | reverse complement strand
CAGAAAAATATGCATCTCAAAAATATCCGATTCTTTGAAAATGATGTGCCAAAACCATTGACAAGTGGGAAGATCCAGCTGCAATCCGAGGGCGCAGAGATTTTCTACCGCAATATCCGTATCCGTGAAATCACCAGATTGCCTGAAAAGTTTGTTGAGTAGAACGTATAACTTACTGCTCTCTATTTCATATTTCACAAAGATTTTAGCAGATTATTGAAAACCTTAGGGTTTAAATATAGGTTTGCATAGAAATCCTTTAACTTCGATTTCCAAACAAGCTTTATCAACCCTATGAGAGTTTTACTTCTGTTAGTAACAATTTTTGTTATTTCCTGTAGTTCGCAGACCGAGAAAGTATCTACAAAGACCCGGCCTGTGGTGATGGCATACTATGTGGCAGAAAGGGATTATCAGCCTGAAAAGATTCCTGTAGAAAAGCTTACACATATTATTTATTCTTTCACCAATGTGATTGATGGTGAGATGAAATTCCGAAGACCTGAATCGGCAGGACCGAAACTACAGCAGTTGGTTGAACAAAAATCCAGAAATCCGGAACTGAAAGTGATGATCGCCTGTGGTGGATGGGGAGCCGATGGTTTTTCAGATATGGCCCTTACGCCGGAAAGCAGAGAGAAGTTTATTCAAAGTGCTTACGCATTTGTAGAGGAATATAAACTAGACGGGATCGATATAGATTGGGAATATCCCAGCATATCAGGGGCGGGAACCATGGCACGACCTGAGGACAAAGAAAATTTTACCCAGTTGATGAAAGGACTGAGAGAAGCTTTGGATAAGACCGGCAGACCACAGACCCTGACCTTTGCCTCAGCGGGATGGAAGCGGTATTATGATAATATTGAGCTGGATGAGGTCATGAAATATGCGGACTATATGAACATCATAACCTATGACCAGGTGAGTGGTAATTCCATTTATACCGGGCATCACACTCCACTAGGTGCGGTGAGCTACGAAGCAGTTGCCGGTACACCATTTGGAAATTATATGGATAGCCTGTATCAGGCTGGTAGACTGAAAGATCCTAATCCAAGATCAGCGGAAAAGATTGTCAATTTTCTTTTAGAACAGGGAGCCGATCCAGCCCAACTGGTGATTGGTGGTGCATTTTATGGCAGGGCCTGGAAGGGTGTTCCCCCGGACAATAACGGACTGTATCAGCTAAGTGGAGGGATCCACATTGGGTGGAGTGCCTATCATCACATTAGAAAAACGTTTGAACCGGATGCGAATTTTGTTCGGTACTGGGACGAAGATGCAAGTGCTCCATATCTGTACAATGCGAAGGACAGCATCATGATTTCTTATGATGATACTGTTTCGGTTAGATTAAAAACTGAGTTCACCATCGAAAAAGGTCTGGGAGGAATCATGTTTTGGGAGTTGGGTAATGACACAAAAGAAGAAGGAAGTCTTTTGGACGCTATTTATCAGGCAGCCAGTAAATAATTAATCATTTTAAAAGTTTAGGTAATGAAATACATTTCGATATGGGTATTTGTGTTGTTGGTAGCTGCATGTTCATCACCAACAAGTGATAATTCTGGTCCGGATAAAATTCCAGTTTATGCGTGGACCGGTGGTCCTGGTAAAGCAACAGATGCTGAGATCAAAACACGATTTGAAGACTATAAGAAGCATGGCATTGATGTGTTGATGTATAATGGAGGTCAGGATCCGGCTGTTTATGCCCGGGTGGGGAAAATAGCGAAAGAAGCTGGCCTGGGATTTCATACCTGGATCCCGACGATGGTCCAGTCGCCTAAGCCGGGAATTGATACCACCTGGTACGCCTTCAATGGGCTTGGTGAGTCAGCATATGATAAGCCAGCTTATGTGGACTATTACAAATTTTTATGCCCCAGTAAGCCGGGTACATTCCACTTCCTGGATAGCATGTATTCAAACATTGCGGCAGTGAAAGAAGTGGATGCCATCCACCTTGACTACATCAGGTTTCCTGATGTGATTCTGGCACGAGGATTATGGGATAAATATGGGCTAGTCATGGACCGTGAGTATCCTCAGTATGACTATTGCTATTGTGATGATTGTAAGGATGGATTTATGGAAGATACAGGAATTGATATCAGTGCTGTTGAGGATCCATCAACTGTAGAAGAGTGGAAGCAATATCGATATGATCTGATCACCAATATAGTCAATAAATTGGCGAGCTCTGTCCGGTCGAAAGGCAAGGAGATCAATGCGGCGGTTTTTCCCGGACCACATTCGGTTGCTAAGAAAATTGTACGGCAGGAATGGGATAAGTGGGACCTGGATGCCTTCTTCCCTATGAATTACAATGATTTTTACCTGGAAGGTACAGAGTGGATCGGCGAAGTGACCAACGAGGCAACTTCTTCAGTGGATAAACCAGTTTTTAGTGGATTGTTTATCTGCCCCAACCCAGAGACCAAAACATCAGATCCGGAAAACCATGGATTGATCCCTGAGGATTTAGGAAAAGCCATCACGCTTTCTATGGAGAATGGTGCGGCAGGGATTTGCCTGTTTACACCAGAGCGAATGACACCGGAGCATTGGGTGGAATTGGAAAAAGTGATCTATAAGACGAAATAAGCTATTAGCCTAATTTGCTTCTGTTGATCAGGAATCCAACTCTTCCATTCACAGGTTCAATAGTGAAATTGTCTACACTAGCCGGGATCACAAAGGTTTCGGAATAGTGTACGGTAAAGGGGTTGAATTGTCCGGTGATTTTTGCCTCCGGGCCATCGATCATGTTGAGTACACTGATCATGCTCTCTCCTGAAATTTTCAATGGCTTGTCTACGTAGAATCTGATCAATTCAAACTCGCTTTGGTCAGATGACCCTAGGAGTTCAGCTGAAATCCCATAAAAATCCATAGACTGCTCACAATTAAAAAGCTCCTCTTTTGATGGAGTAAGGTTGGAAACAGAGTCCATACAACGATGGATTTCAATAGGTTCTTCATTTTCCGGGAATAAGGGAATCTCATGAATTGAAGAAGTGGTGGAAATGGCCAGCATCATCAGCTTGATTCCTTTATCATGGAGCGTTTGGTCAGGAATAATCAGATGATCATGCTTTTTCATATCAATCCGATTGAGCAGCTTTTTAAGCTCTCTTCTCAATTTTTTGGTATTTGCATCAAGCGCAACCTGTTTAAAATACTCGGTAGAAATACCAGGCTTAAGGCCAAGGGACAGACCAGATTGAGGTCCTGATTCCATTACATAATAGCATTCTGAATGCTGATGGTATTCGTCTATGTCCCTAACACGATCACTCGCCGGGAAAGTGTAGAGATTTAGGTCCTCAGAATCCAGTGTATCTATAAAATTGTGCCTGATTGGGAAATCCAGACCATACTTTCTGAAGATATTATTCCCCAGTATTTTCTTAGGATCATGGAAGATCAAATTGATTGCAGGAGATTCAAACAAAATGTCCTCAAACTTAAACAGCACATTGTTTCGGTCGAGGTTACAATCAAAGCCCCAGCTAAAATCATCAGGATTATTAGACTCTTTTTTCTCTCCATCCCATAATTCAGGATCAAAAAATGGAGCATTGAAAAATGGCTGGGAATAGGTAGATTCATAAGCTGTTCTTATGATATCCCCTGTAGCAATTTTGGGCTTTTTCCAGTTGTTTGTTTCCAGGAAAAAGTCACAGTCGTGGATGACCGATCGCTTTATTTTGTCACAAATTTTCCGCTCTACAAAATGAAACCAGTTTGATTTGGCCCTGTATGGGTCATGTAGATTGTCTAGCCCAATATTTTCTATTTCACCTCTCCTGAATCTCTGGTCCTGCTCCCATCGGGAGATGTCGGAATAGATCAGAATGTCGGGTTCACAGATCTTGTAGGCTCCAATCCCATAAATGAGAATTACGCCTGCTTCAATAAAGTCAATGTTTTTCCTAAGACCATCCAGTTTTTGTGTGTCGAAATAATCCTCAATGGTAAATGATGGATTGGTCAGACTTGTTGTTCCGTTACTTTTTCTGTTAGTGAGTTTACTGATCTGCTCAGGTGTCTTGAAGATATTTCGAGCCCTACATGTCACATTAGGAGAGAATGCATCTTTCAGAGCCTGAATATTAGGTGTGATGTGAGTACCCAGGTTTGATTCAATGGTGATAATGATCTTCTTCTTTGGTATCTCACTGATTCGGGCTTTCAGCATGGTGCCTATATCTTCCCACCCTTCCCAGCATGAGGTTTTGTCACATGGTATTTCTATGTATGGATTTTTATTGATCATATGTGAAAGATTCGATTGCCCATTGACCCGAGCTCATTCAACCAGTTCAAATTTCAAAATACCTCCATTTGTCAGTTGTTGGTGATCAATGAAAAATTCTTTGATAGGTTTCCCATTGAAAGAAACCCTGTCAATATAAATGGATTTCTCAGATGTTTTGTTGGATTCGATCACAATTTCTCTTCCGGGATAATAGTCATCGTTGAGCTGAATAGTGACCCTATCAAAATAGGGAGAAGTAATGGCGTAATCCATATCACCCGGACAAACCGGATAGATCCCCATCATGCTAAACGCTACCCAGGCAGACAGTGAACCCGTATCATCATTGCCAGGAATTCCGTCAGGGCTATTTTTATAGTATTTGTTAATCAATCTGTTGACCTGGAATTGTGTTTCTCGCTCCCTGCCAGGGATATAATTGAAAAGATAGGGAAACGTAATATCTGGTTCGTTGGCCATATCATAGTTATCTGTTTCAAAAAGCAGATGAAGCTGCTCATAAAACTTTTTCTTACCACCAAGTAGTTTTGTCAATCCCGCGATATCATGTGGGACATAAAAGCGATACTGCCAGGCATTTCCTTCTACATAGCCAACTACTGCTTCGAAGTTCTTACCTGCTTCAGGATCAAAATTGGGTATCCAACGCCCATCAGCAAATTTAGGTCGCAGCATCCCTGTTGACTTATCAAATAATTGCTTGTAGCCCATGGATTTAGACTGGTATCGCCTGGCTTCCTCCGGATACCCAAGTACTTTGGCCAATTGCGCAATATTCCAGTCGGCTATGTAATACTCGAGAGATGTGGAAACACTCCCTCCCCAGATATCTGCAGTATCCACCGGTACAAACCCGAGTTTATTGTATTCATCGATTCCGGGTCTGAGCCTATTTTCACTTTCCTTAGTATCTGATGCCTTTTTGATGGCCTCATAAGCTTTTTTGATATCGAAATCCCTGATACCTCTTAAATACGTATCTGTGATAACCGGTGTGGCAGGATCGCCCACCATCACATCGGTTTCCATGGCGATCAATTCCCATTTAGGGAGCCAGCCACTCTCCTCATACATCCCTAGCATCGTATTGATCATTTCAGACTGTATTTCAGGATAGACCAGACTTAGTAGTGGGTGTACATTTCGATAGGTATCCCAGATGGAAAACACGGTATAGCGATTTGTCTCTGTTTTTCCGATTTCGTGGGAAGACATTTTCGGATACTCACCGTTCACATCATTCACGATATTAGGATGGATCAAATTGTGATATAAGGCCGTGTAAAATATGGTCTTCGCATTTTCGTTCCCAGATTCTACCACAATCCTTCCTAAAAGCTCATCCCATTTTGATTCATTGGCTAGGTGCGTATTCTCAAATTCAAATTTGGGCTGCTCTGATTCAAGATTTTCCCTGGCATTTTCAATGCTTACATAGGAGATCCCAACCTTGACACTTATTTGTTCATCCTCTGATGTGGTAAAAGTGAAATAAGCTCCGATATCATCTCCTGCCAAGGGAAACATATATTGCTCATAGGGCTTATATGTGTCATTATACCCAATCCACTCACCTTCTACTCCCTGGTAAGGAGGCATTTTTTTCCATGCCCCAAAAGCCTTTGGAGCCTTGCTGAGCTTCATGACAAAATAGACCGGTCTTACATCTTCGTCACTGTAGCAAAAGGTGCCAAAGTTTTTGAAACCCTCTACTTCTGTAGGAGACACAATTCTTAAATAGCTGCCAGTCTCATTGGTGAGTCCAAGTCCAAGATTTAGTAATATATGAGACTCTCCTGCTGGGAAGGTGTACTTGCTCAGTCCTGTCCTCAAAGTGCTGGTCATTTCTGTCCGCACACCGTATTTAATCAGTTCATTGGAATAGTATCCGGGACTTGCTACTTCATTCTCATAAGTACTTCCGTATTTTTCGGAATCAAATTCCAGCTGGCCTGTGGTAGGCATGAGCAATATGCTACCCAGGTCGGGGCAACCGACACCGCTGAGATTGACATGACTAAACCCTGTTAGAAATTTATTTTCATGTACATAGGGCCTGGAATGCCATTCGGAATCCTTTTCAAACTTATTTTCCTCTCCTTTTTTGTGGGCAACATTAAATGGTGTCACAGAGGCCATGCCATGGGGAAAATTAGCCCCGGGATGTGTCGCACCATAGTTGGATGTCCCAATAAATGGATTGACATATTGTGTAACCTTCTGTCCAAAAGAAAGTGTGTAAAGACTTGAAAGTAGCAGTAAAACTGTAAACCTCATTTCAGATCGATTCCTTTGTTTCTGAATCGATTAAGCTTGGGGTCATCCGGGTCAAGATCTGTAATGAGCGAGTGGACCCAGTTGATCTGTCCTACTTTGAATGGCTGTATGTTGCCGATATCATCCGAAAGGCAAAGTGCAATCACCTGAGATGAAGATTTTATGATTGACTTCTTGATAAAAGCATTTTCTCGGTCTCCATCTGTGATGCCCAGCTCTTCATGCAGGCTGTTGATCTCCAGGAAACTAAAATCAGCGTGAATATCGGAAAGGGAGTTGATCACTTCCATACCCATTGTACTTTGAGTTTGTCTGGATACCCGTCCTCCAAGGAAAATAGTCTCGACAAGTTCATATTCACAAAGTAGCGATGCTATCCTCAGGGAGTTTGTAAATACTGTGAGGTTTAGATCTTTTGGCAATGATTCGACCAGCATCAGGTTAGTCAGATCACCATCCAGCACAATTACCTGATGATCTTCAATCATACTTGCGGCTTTTCTGGCGATAATCGTTCGTTCAGTTTGTTTCGATATGTTGTGATCAATCTTGGCTTTTGGTAGGTTGGGGTTGGCCATGGCTCCACCATGTACCTTTTTGATGTAGCCCTGCTCCGCCAGATCTTTCAAATCCCGACGTATTGTATCTTCGGAAACGTTTAAGATCTCACTCAAAGTTGATGAGTGAACCTTATTATTGGCCTGGATTTTTTCCAGTATTATATGCTGTCTTTCCTCTTTGAGCATTCAAGTAATAAAATGGGTTAAAGGCTAATTTACTTAATATTTTTTCTATTTGATGGCGATTTTAATCGTAAAAGCGCACAAAATCGCAAAACAAAAGATATTTACTTTGTTTTTGTGCGTATATGTGCAGATATTGATAGAGAAAGTGTAATTTTAGGCATCAGAAAGAGCTCAATAGCGCAGATTGGTATTTGTTTTTGCGTTTTATGAGATTGAATAAAATTGTCGGACATGAAGCGGCCCTTTGGCGTTAAGGGTTTGAATCATGGGTAAACATTAAAAGTCATCGCAGTGAATTCAAAATATTATAACAGACGAAATTTTATTAAAGTTGGAGCCCTTGGGGTCTCCTCAGCTACATTATCCATCTCATCGGCCAGTGACTCGTCAGGTTCTTCTACAAAACCAATTATCATTTCTACCTGGGATCATGGTGCCATGGCCAATAATGTAGGATTTAAATTATTGACTGATGGGGCCGATGCAATAGATGCAGTGCAACAGGGTGTAATGGTAGTAGAGTCAGATCCAAAAGTTCGTACCGTAGGAGTTGGAGGTTACCCAGACAGAGATGGTGTAGTGACACTCGATGCATGTTTGATGAAAGGTGATGGATCGTGTGGGTCAGTAGCTTTTCTTCGGGACATAGAAAACCCGGTGGCGGTAGCCAGAAAAGTGATGGATGAAACTCCACATGTAATGCTTGTAGGAGCCGGGGCAAAGAAGTTTGCATTGGATAATGGTTTTGAGGAAAAAGAATTGCTCACTGAAGCATCGAAAAGAGATTACGAAAACTGGCTGAAGCGGACAGACTACATGCCACCAATCAACATTGAAAACCATGATACGATCAGCACGCTAGCCATCGATCAAAATGGAGTGATCGCAGGAGCATGTACTACCAGTGGTGCGTCCTACAAGTACCATGGCAGGGTGGGTGACTCACCTATTATTGGTGCGGGTTTGTTTGTGGATCAGGAAGCTGGGGGCGCATGTGCAACAGGATGGGGCGAAGAAGTGATCCGCACAGCTGGCTCAGCTATGGTAGTGGAAATGATGCGCAATGGAAAAAGTCCGCAGGAGGCTTGTGAGGCCATTGTAAAAAGAATCAATGAGCGTAGAAAGGGGAAGGAAATACAAATTGGTTTTCTTGCCATGGATACCAAAGGAAACTTTGGGGCTTACAGCCTGAGAAAAGGATTTACCTACGCTGTGAAGCATAAGGATGAAGATGCTATCAAAGCTGCAACGTACTTGTATTGATGCTCAACCATCCTAATATATCAGGTGTCAGAAGCACAGGGGAGAAATCGGAAAAAGCCATGCTAAGACGAATATCTCTTGATGGTCGGTGGAAGTTCAGAAAGCTGGGCGACAATGAATGGTCAGATGCCAAAGTGCCGGGCACCAATTTTACAGATCTGTTGCAAAATGGCATCATAGACCATCCATTTTACAGAAACAATGAACATGAGCTTCAATGGGTAGAGAATGAAGACTGGGAGTATCATCGCTATTTTGAAGTAGAGGAAGAACTGCTAGGCGATGAAGTAAATCTAGTATTTGAAGGGCTGGACACATTTTGTGAGGTCAATCTTAATGGAGAGAAAATCCTGGAATCCGATAATATGTTTACCCCTTACAGGATTCCCTGCAAAGATTTACTTAAGTCTGGCAGGAATGAAGTGCATCTGATCTTCAGATCTCCCATCAAAATGGTGGAGGGAATCCAAAAGAAGAATGGATTTCAATATCCGGCAGAGAATGACAAGACAGAGAATAGGCTGAGTGTCTTTGTACGAAAGGCCCCCTATCACTTTGGTTGGGACTGGGGTCCAAAGTTTGTTGCGTCGGGTATCTGGCAAAGCAGCTATTTGGAGGTACACGGACAAGCCAGAATCAGCGATGTGGCCATACAGCAGCAATGGATTTCAGAAGATCTGGTCAATGCTGTGTTTGATATAGAACTCGAAAGCAGCCATATAGAGCCTTTGATGGTGGAGGTTTCCTGTGACAATCATCCTGAGTTGGAGACAGCAAAAGTGGCTTACGATTCACACGGCATTCAGATACCGGTCAAAAATCCTGTAAGATGGTGGCCACATGGGCTTGGTGAACCTCATTTATATCAGTTTAGGGTGAAGATCTCTACTGGTGATGAGTTATTAGATGAGCGACTCATAAAGATAGGTTTCAGAACCATTGAAGTGGTGAATGAACCGGATGAATTCGGAGAAAGTTTCTACTTCAATGTAAATGGTCATCCTGTTTTTGCCAAAGGAGCTAATTACATTCCTTCGGATAGTTTCCTTCCTGAGACATCAGATCAAAAGTATCGTCAGCTGTTCGAAGATACATGCAATGCCAACATGAATATGCTGCGAGTATGGGGTGGAGGTATTTATGAGAAGGATATTTTCTATGAGCTTGCCGATGAATATGGAGTGATGATTTGGCAGGACTTCATGTTTGCCTGTACGTTGTATCCGGCGACTGATGAGTTTCTGGAAAACGTCAGGAAAGAGGTTATATACAATATTAAAAGACTGAGAAATCACGCCTGCTTGGCACTTTGGTGTGGCAACAATGAGGTGGAGNTGGGTATCGCTTTCTGGGGATGGAAAAAGAGTTTTAAATATTCGGACAACTTATGGAACCAACTGCAGGAAGACTATAAAAAGCTTTTTAAAGACTTTATCCCTGCACTGGTAGAGCAGCATGATCCGGACAGGTTTTATTTTTCTTCTTCACCAATCGGTTTCTGGGAAAATGCGGAAGATGACAAAAGAGGAGACAATCACTACTGGGGTGTATGGCATGGTGAGGAGGATTTTGAAGAATTCAGAAAGCGGGTTCCCCGTTTCATGAGTGAGTTTGGTTTTCAGTCTTTTCCCCTTCTTCAGTCAGTAAAGAATTTTACAATTGAAAATGACTGGGACATCACTTCCGAGGTAATGACGACGCATCAGAAGCATCCCAGGGGAAACAGCCTGATCAAAAAGTACATGCTCAAGGATTATCCCGAACCGGCCAATTTTGAGCAGTTTCTCTATCAGAGCCAGGTACTCCAGGCGGATGGGATGAAAGTTGGCCTGGAGGCACATCGAGCGACAAAACCCTTCTGTATGGGGACGCTTTACTGGCAGATCAACGATTGCTGGCCGGTAGCATCATGGTCAAGCATTGATTACTATGGCCGATGGAAAGCATTGCATTACCAGGCAAAGCGTTCGTTTTCCAGAGACTTGCTGGTAATAGCTGCCGATAAAGATGACGTTGTAATAAATGCCATCACAGATGGCCTGACAGACTTGAAAGCCACACTTACTATCCAGGTATATGATTTCAACGGGGAAAACATACTTCAGTCATCAAAAGAAATTGACTTGTTTCAGCATAAAAGCGTGGAGGTTTTCAGAGCTAAAGAAAGTAGTCTGGTAAAGAAACATGCACCCGAGGGGGTTTTTCTGTTAGCTACTCTGAAAGGTCCTGGAGTAAAAACTTATGAGACCGTTTTCTATTTTAGAAAGCCCAGGGAACTAAAGCTGAGGAAGCCATCAATTGAATTTCAGCTAAAGGATACTGGGGACCAGTTGTTAGTTGAATTACAATCAGACCGGCTTGTGAAAAGTCTATATGTCTATAGCGAATCATTAGAAGGTAATTTCTCAGACAATTTCTTTGATCTGCTTCCACACAGGAAGAAAACAATTACCATGTCAAAATCCCAAAAGGATGCTGCAGATCATAAAATCAGTTTTCTTTACATCAACCCAAATGATGTAGATGAATCTTGAGTTTATTGACATAGCTATTATTGTGCTTTATCTGGGATTTACGGTCTTCATTGGCATGTATATTTCCAAGAAAGCCTCCAGTAACCTCGATTCTTACTTTTTAGGTGGGAAAACTATTCCCTGGTGGGTTTTGGGTGTTTCCAATGCATCGGGAATGTTTGACATTACAGGTACCATGTGGCTCGTGTCAATGTGTTTTGTCTACGGACTTAAGAGTGCCTGGCTCCCCTGGATATGGCCTACCTTCAATCAGATCTTTTTGATGATTTATTTATCCGCCTGGATGCGCAGGTCTGACGTGATGACCGGCGCCGAGTGGTTGAAAACACGTTTTGGGGCAGGGAAGGGAGCTGCCCTTTCACACCAGGTTGTGGTGATTTTTGCGGTTATCAGTGCCATTGGATTTATTTCCTATGCCTTCAAAGGGATTGGTGGATTTGCAGCCATCTTTTTCCCCTGGGATATTCCCCCAAATTATTATGCTGTGATCATTTTCACGATTACTACTATCTACATAGTGAAGGGTGGCATGTACAGTGTGGTGTTTACAGAAGTGCTTCAGTTTCTGATCATGACAATAGCTGCCGTGGCCATTGGGATCATTGCCATGAACGAAGTGACTGCCGGACAGATAAGTGCAGTGGTTCCGGAGGGATGGAAAGACCTTTTCTTTGGGTGGAGAATGGACCTCAACTGGACGGGCATAATAGATTCCGTAAATCTTAAAATGGAGCAGGATGGATTTACCCTCTTTGGATATTTCTTTATGATGATGCTATTCAAAGGGGTGATGTCCAGCATGGCCGGACCAGTGCCAAATTACGATATGCAGAGGATATTAGCGACCAAATCACCGTCGGACGCAGCCAAGATGAGTGGAGTCGTTTCGCTGGTGATGTTTATCCCCAGATACATGATGGTGACGGGGCTATCAGTGCTTGCTTTGGTATACCTGGGTCCGAAAATCCAGGCTTCGGGTGAAGTTTTTGATTTTGAGCTGATTCTACCGTATGCCATCAATAATTTCATTCCGGTTGGGCTAACCGGCCTATTGATTGCCGGGCTACTGGCTGCCTTCATGTCTACTTTTGCGGCATCAGTAAATGCGGCCCCCGTATACCTGGTCAATGATATATACAAACGGTACATCAATCCGGACGGAAGTGATAAACTATATGTGCGGTTGAGCTACCTGGTTTCCTTCCTGTTGGTGGTGATAGGAACTTTGTTCGGATTTTTTATTGACAGCATCAACGCGATTATGCAATGGATCTTCGGAGCGCTTTTTGGAGGTTATGCCGCTTCAAACCTGCTCAAATGGCACTGGTGGAGATTTAACGGATATGGTTATTTCTGGGGAATGATTTCCGGCCTGGTGGCGAGCTTACTAATGCCAGTTATTTTTCCTGATCTACAGCCACTTTATGCGTTCCCTTTTATATTCATCTTCGCAATGATTGGCTCGTTGGCGGGCACATTGCTGACACCTCCGGATGATGAGAATGTGCTTGCTGAATTCTATAAAAAAGTTAGACCCTGGGGGTTTTGGAAACCCATTCATAAGAAAGTAGTACAAAACGACCCGTCTTTCGTCAATGATGCTCATGCTGGTAGAGATGCTTTGAATATCATTGTTGGGACTATCTGGCAGTTGTCCATGGTGATTATCCCCATCTATATGGTGATTAAGGAATTTGATTATATGTGGATGGCTGTTGGTGTGTTTATTCTTGGATCCATCCTGCTCAAGAAATTTTGGTATGATAGACTAACTGATTAATCGTATGAAAAAATTAGCAATTGTTTTTTTGGGCGTTTCAATGATGTTGGGATGCCAAAATCCTGAAACCCAGACCTTCACAGTAGATTATGAAAGCCCGGTTGAAATGGTCAATCCCTTGATGGGGACAGATTCGGAGTTCAGCCTTTCCAATGGCAATACCTATCCGGCTGTTGCTACTCCATGGGGAATGAATTTCTGGACACCCATGACGAGCAAGATGGGCGATGGTTGGACGTATAAATACGATGAGTACAAGATTAGGGGATTCAAGCAAACCCATCAGCCCAGTCCCTGGATCAATGACTATGCGGCATTCTCATTTATGCCTGTAGCTGGAGAATTGAAATTCAAAGAGGACGAAAGAGCCTCCTGGTTTTCACATAAAGCCGAAACAGTACAGCCACATTACTACAAGGTATACCTGGCAGATTATGATATTACCACTGAAATAACTCCTACAGAAAGAGCCGCACAGTTCAGGTTCACCTTTCCTGAAAATGATCAATCCTATGTTTTATTGGATGCCTTTTTCAAAGGTTCTATGGTGAAGATCCTACCTGAAGAACGCAAGATCATTGGATATTGTCGCAACAACAGCGGGGGCGTGCCGGAGAATTTCCATAATTATTTTGTGGCTCAATTTGATAAGGATTTTGAAGTGACACACACGTGGGGCGATGAATGGAAGCTAGCCAAAGGTTCTACTGAAAATGAAGGTAATCATGTGGGAGCTGTTATTGGATTCAAGACAGGAAAGGGAGAAAAGGTGCACGTAAAGGTGGCATCCTCTTTTATTTCACCGGAACAGGCACAGTTGAATCTTGATCGGGAGATTGGTGATGACTCCTTCGAAGAAACAAAACAAAAGGCATTCACTGCCTGGGATAAAGAGCTCAACAGGCTCAGAGTCAAAGATGATAATATTGATAATCTCAGGACCTTTTACTCCTGTCTTTACCGGGTGCTACTCTTCCCGAGAAAATTTTATGAGTTGAATACCAACAATGAGGTGGTGCATTACAGCCCTTACAATGGAGAAGTGTTGCCTGGTTATATGTTTACCGATAATGGCTTTTGGGATACTTTCAGGGCGGTTTTTCCTTTCTTTACCCTGATGTATCCTACGCTGGATGCCCAGATTATGGAAGGTCTTGTCAATACTTACAAGGAGTCCGGCTGGCTTCCTGAGTGGGCCAGTCCCGGACACAGGGATTGTATGATTGGCTCAAATTCAGCTATCAATATCACCGATGCTTATGTGAAAGGTGTTCGAGGGTTTGACGTGGAGACTTTGTATGAAGCCATGATCAAAAATGCTACTACCAGTGAAGGACGCCCAACTTCCAAAAATGGTAACCCTATCCGGTCTGTGGGTAGAGAGGGCGTGGAATACTACAACGAGCTTGGCTACGTGCCCTATGATGTAGGTATTCATGAAAATGCAGCTCGTACTTTGGAATACGCCTTTGCAGATTTCAATATAGCTCAGCTGGCCACCGAAATAGGTAAAGGTGAAGATGCTGTCCACTTTTATGGACAGTCAAAAAATTACGTTAAGCTTTTTGATACAGAAACGGGCTGGATGAGGGGTAAAAATGAAGACGGCGCTTTTCAGGCTCCATTCAATCCATTGAAATGGGGAGATGCTTTTACAGAGGGTAATAGTCTGCATTATACCTGGTCAGTATTTCATGACATCAATGGGTTGGCAGAACTCATGGGAGGAAAAGAATCCTTTTCTAAAAAGCTCGATGAAGTATTTGAGATGCCTCCGGTTTTCGATGATTCTTACTATGGATTTACCATCCATGAAATCAGGGAAATGCAGATCATGAACATGGGCAACTATGCACATGGAAATCAACCAATTCAGCATATGATCTATTTGTATAATCATGCCGGCGAGCCATGGAAAGCTCAGCAAAAGATCAGAGAGGTCATGACAAAGCTCTACGCTCCTACTCCCGATGGTTATTGTGGTGACGAGGATAATGGTCAGACTTCGGCCTGGTATGTATTTAGCGCACTCGGGTTCTATCCTGTTACGCCGGGTACTACCCAGTACGTAATCGGAAGTCCTTTATTCAAAGAGGTCACAATGTCTCTTGAGAATGGGAAAGAATTCATTATCAAAGCTCCTTCCAACGACATTAAGAATGCTTATGTAAACAAGCTTTACCTGAATGGAGCAGAGAGAACTAAAACCTGGATTGATCACTTTGATATCCTGAATGGAGGAACCCTTTCATTTGAGATGTCCGACAAACCGAATCACGATTGGGGATCAGGACCAGAGGATGCTCCCTATTCTATGTCTGGCAATTGATTCTGATGCTTCCGCTTTATGCCAAGCATCGCACCCATCTTTGAGATGTGCGTTTTTGTGCAGATTCTGTAAAAGTGAGAATGTCAGCAGATTTTATTATTGATTTAATGTTTAAATGGATATCAAAGCCATAAAGGAGTTCTAAGTGAAATCCGGATAAATTTATAACACGCAAAAAACAGCATTTAAAAATGCGTTTATTTTATAGAAAATGCGTGAATTTATTTGAATTAAGTATTTGATATGTTAACATTACAGTGTTAGCGAAAACGGAATTCGCCAGCTGGTAGGGGACAATTTCAAGAATTGGAGCGAACTGGATAAGGTTTGATGGAACCGCCCCCTCATAGAAGAATATCTTAGATTTGTGTTTACATATGATTGAGTTTTGTTAGGGCAGGTTTATCCTGCCTTAATTTTTGCTCAATATTTAAATCTTGTAGATGAAAGTAATCTTAGAAGCCTGCGTAGAGACATTCGGGCAATGTGTGCAAGCCGAACAAAATGGAGCAAACCGAATAGAATTGTGCGCAGATCTGGCGAATGATGGACTTACGCCTCCTAAAGCTTTGATACAGCAGACAAAGGAGAAATTAAACATTCCCATCAGGGTAATGATCCGTCCCAGACCAGGTGATTTCATATACTCAGAATCGGAGCTGAAGGAGATGAAGAGTAGTATCAGAGTGTGTAAAGAGATTGGTGTTGAGGGTGTAGTATTTGGTGTTTGTACGAAGGATAATGAGCTTGATATTAGGGCATTATCCGCTCTTGTAGAAGAATCCAGACCATTGAAGGTTACTATACACAAGGCTATCGATGCGTGTATTGATCCCCTGGCTGAGGTTGAAAAATTGAAAACTATTGGTGTTGATTCTATTCTGACTTCAGGAAAGGCTGGTACCGCAAGAGAAGGTTCGGATCTTCTTAGAAAAATGGTAGAGATATCGGGAAACATTGAGATTGTCGCTTGCGGAAAAGTGACGAATGAGAATCTATCCGAAATTGACCAGCTGATCAGCGCACCTGCCTACCACGGTAAGAAGATTGTTGGAAATCTGGATTAGCGAAGGGAGTAACCTATTTGCGTCCTCGCGGCAAATGCATCATTATTTAAAAACCTTATCAGCAAAGTTCATATACTGCTCCCAATCATAATCAGTCACATTATGTCCGCCGGTCCTGACATGATAGCCGGTCTTGCCTACCATTTTTGGTTGATCAACCGCAGGCATCTGTGGATCATTTATCGACTTTTCCCCGTAAAGTTTGTAAACCGGGTTTGTGTGATATGTGGACAAAAATTCTCCTTTAGGGTCTGCCCATCTATCGTCTACCGCACTGGCTACATACAATGCACGTGGTGCCACCAGAGCCAGTAACATGTGCTGATCGATTGGTAAGGCAGGCTCATTTTCGTTGTACTGGGTAAAGTTGTCGTTGAACCAGTGAGGGAAGGCTGTATTGATCCGGCCTACAGTTTCTCCATATGCTCTCCTGGATAGTGCTGCTCCTCCACATCCGGAATCATTTGAGATCACAAGGGCAAATCGTTGATCATTCACTCCGGCCCACAGTGACGTCTTGCCAAGGCGCGAATGCCCCATTACGGCAACTTTTTTGGCATCAATTGAAGGGTCTGTCACCAAATAGTCCATTGAACGACTCATTCCAAAAGCCCACGCTCCGATACTGCCCCATTCTTCCGGTTGAGGGTTTTTTTGCCCATCGGCATAAAAAAGTGGGTGTAACCCATTTTGGAACCCATCATCATAATCCGGGTCTATTTCTCCATAATAGATGCTGGCCAATGCATAGCCTCTATTGATGATGGATTCAATATCCCAGCGATAACTGCGCACACCTCGGGTAACCTCTGTCGCTTTGTTGTCCGAAATTCCAAAATCCTTATTGTTGTTTACCCATGCTTTGGTTATCGTGATGTTTTGGTCATCCAGTAGGGTATGATTCCCATAGAAATTAATGGTCATGAAGCAGGGATGAGGACCCTGGGTATTGGGCGTGATAATCATCAGGCTGAAAGGGAGAGAGCCATTTACAGTGCTGACGGTGATGAGCACTTCTTTCAACAATGCTTTTCCTGACAAAATGGGGATGTCTTCCTTCTGTACTTCGAAATCCAAAGAGTAGGGAACATCCGGAATCTTTCCGTACATCTGATCCGCAAATAATGCCAGGATCTCTGGTCTGCGTTTTGCCTCCCAATCTTTCACTGACTTGATTTTTCCATACTCCTCAGATTTCAATAATTCCGGCAATTCATAATCCGGAACCCTGGACTCGTCATAGTTAGGTTGGAACTGCCCAAAAGCGGAGATGCATATAAAGAGTAGAAGGGTCAAAGTGAAATATTTCATCATTCAATAGTTAACGACGGGAATTTAAGCATAAGGCTTATTACTCTTTGGGAATGACGTCCAAAAAAGCAAAAGCAGACATAATGACATGTATATTTTCAAGTTAATTTCATTAAATAAGACATTATGACATGAAAATTGCTGAAAATAGATGGTTATTAGTACTGGCACAGAATTCGATCATTCCTCAGCATACGATGTTAAACTTAAAAAAATTAAAAAAATGACACTTATTAAATATAAACCCAACGATTACGTACCAGGCACATTTGGTAGCTTTTTTGATCGATTTTTCAATGATGACTATTTCAATGGAAGCAGTTATTCGCCTACTGTAGATGTTGCTGAAACTGAGAAAGAATTTGAAATCCAGTTTCATCTACCAGGAATGAAAAAAGAGAATATCAGCATCAATGTTGACAACGATCGATTGACTGTGAGTGGTGAAAGGAAATTTGAAAACGAGAAGAAAGACAAAAACTATCACAAGGTAGAAAGTCACTATGGCACATTCAGCAGGTCATTTTATCTCCCAGATACAGTGAATGCTGAAAAGATCGATGCGTCATATAAAGATGGCATTTTGACTGTGACAGTTCCTAAAGATGGAAAAAAAGAGTCAAAGAGAACCATTTCAATTAAGTAAGCTTTAATATAGATGAAGAAGAAGGGTGGGCTATTGCCTGCCTTTTTTCTTTTTAGTAAATTAATAAGACGCTCTTGTTAAATATTGTTAACCAGGTGTATCTAAATTGGTAGTTTTCCAGTTTAACCTAACCACAAGAAAGTATTTCAGTTTAATAATTTAGGAAATTAATTGAGAGGTGAAAATGAATAAAAGGAGCACAATACTAGCCATGATACTATCCTCGTTTTTGGGAGGAGTGATCGCAATCGGCGGCTATACAATCATACAACCGGAAATCAACAACACTGTAGTGCCAGTCAATGGATATCAAAATCCAGTGAGCTTTACTAACTATGTTTTTGATTCTGCAGATTTTGTTGTTCCGGAGGGATTAAACTTTGTCTATGCGGCCAAGTCAGCTACCCCGGCGGTTGTCCACATCAGGACTACATATTCAGCGGAAGTGAGTGAATTTCATAATCCAATCCAGGAATTTTTCCGGGATTATTATGGAGGAGACAGCCAGCCAAGGCAAAGAGAGAGACAAGGTGCAGGATCCGGAGTGATCGTTTCCCCTGATGGATACATCGCCACAAACAATCACGTGGTGGAGAATGCTTCGGAGATTGAAGTAGTCCTTAGTGACAACAGAAGTTTTAAAGGAACCATTATTGGAACAGATCCAGATACAGACATTGCATTGGTAAAAATTGATGCAAAGGACCTGCCTACAATGGCTATGGGTAACTCCGAAAGTATTCAGGTTGGAGAGTGGGTTTTGGCAATTGGTAATCCATTTGCTTTCAGGTCTACAGTCACAGCAGGGATCGTAAGTGCCAAAGGAAGGAATATCGGTATACTGGCAAGCAGAGATCGGGACACTCAGATCGAAGCATTTATTCAGACCGATGCTGCTGTAAATCCGGGCAACAGTGGTGGAGCACTTGTGAACCTGAAAGGAGAGCTCGTGGGAATCAATACAGCCATCGCATCACCTACCGGTGCATTTGCAGGTTACTCATTTGCAGTACCTACTACCCTGGTGAAAAAGGTGATTGCAGATCTGAAAGATTTCGGTGCTGTACAAAGACCACTGCTCGGTATCAGGATTCAGGATATGAACGCCTCATTGGCTGAGGAACATAATGCAGATGTTTTACGTGGAGTTTATGTCGCAGGCGTAAACGCAAATTCCGCAGCTGAAGAAGCTGGCATCAGGCAGAATGATATCATCATCGCGATCAATGAAAAGCCGATCACCAATGTGGCTCAGCTACAGGAACAGGTAGCACTCAACCGCCCTGGTGACAAGATTTCAGTAACCTATGTGCGTAATGGTAAAACCTACAATACGCAGGCAAAACTGAAAAATATCCTGAATACGACAGATGTGGTCAGCACAACAAGTTCGTTTGAGATCGAAGGAGCTAAAATCACACCGGTGGGCAAAAGCTTGAAAGAAAAATTAGGTATTGAAGGTGGTGTTCAGATTACTTCTTTGGGTGAAGGAAAGTGGAAGCGAGCAGGCATCAAAGAAGATTTTATCATCACCAAGATTGATAAGCGAGACATCAGAAATCCTGAAGATCTTACCAGTGCCTTAAGGGTTGCTAAGGGAGAAGGGATATTGATAGAAGGACTATACCCGAATGGCGAAAAAGCCTATTACGGTATTGGATGGTAAAGTTAGGTTAGGTTAGTTTGTACAAAAGGTCATTCACATTTCGTGGATGGCCTTTTTTATTAATAATCACTTGTAAACGCGTACTTTTGATTAAGCATTAAATCCTATGAGCACATCAATTGAAAAGATCCTGAGCAATCTGGAAATAGAAGAATCAAACGCAGGCACTTCATTTGGCCAGCAGTGGCTGAATGGAGGAAAAGAATTAGAATCCTTTTCTCCAGTCGACGGGGAGAAAATTGCCTCTGTCCGGATCACATCCGAAGAACAATATGAGCAGGTGATTTCAAATGCACAGGATGCTTTTCGTCATTGGCGCCTGAAGCCGGCTCCCCAACGTGGAGAAATAGTGAGGCAGATAGGGCAGGCATTGCGTGATCATAAAGTCGATCTCGGAAAATTAGTGTCCTATGAAATGGGAAAGTCACTACAGGAAGGTCTGGGCGAGGTACAGGAGATGATCGATATCTGCGATTTTGCCGTTGGCTTGTCCAGGCAGTTATATGGCCTTACCATGCACTCCGAGCGCCCTGGTCATAGGATGTACGAGCAATGGCATCCTCTGGGGATTGTGGGGATCATATCAGCTTTCAATTTCCCGGTTGCAGTATGGTCCTGGAATGCTGCCCTCGCATGGGTATGTGGGGATGTCACCGTATGGAAGCCCTCTGAAAAAGTCCCTTTGACAGCCATTGCCTGTCAAAAGATTGTACAAAAAGTATTTCACAGCAATGGTGTAGATTCAGCAGTCAGCTCTTTGGTGAACGGTGCTCGAGAGGTAGGGGAATGGCTTGCAGCAGATACCCGAATACCTCTAATTTCTGCAACAGGATCAACCAGAATGGGTAAGGAAGTAGGAAAAGTAGTTGGTGCGAGATTGGGTAAGACAATTTTAGAGCTCGGTGGCAACAATGCGATCATCATTAGTCAGCATGCAGACCTGGACGTGACCCTTCCAGGTGTGGTATTCGGATCCGTGGGGACAGCAGGTCAAAGATGTACCAGTACCAGAAGGCTGATCATCCATGAAAGCATTTATGAGGATGTTAAGGCCAGGCTGGTCAAGGCTTATGGTCAGCTAAAAATCGGTGACCCATTAGAGGCGTCAAATCATGTGGGCCCACTGATAGATCGGGATGCGGTAAGCATGTATGAAGCCGCCTTGAAAAAGATCATTTCAGATGGAGGCAAGGCCGTGATAGCAGGGGAAGTATTGGAAGGCGGAGCCTGGAAATCAGGATGTTATGTGAAGCCAGCCATTTATGAAGTGGAAAACCACTACCCCATCGTATGTAGCGAAACTTTTGCACCGATTCTGTATTTGATCAAATACAAGACGATTGAAGAGGCGGTAGAAAAACAAAATGCTGTTCCACAGGGGCTTTCTTCTGCCATACTCACCAATAGTCTGAGAGAGTCAGAGCTGTTTCTTTCTCAAGCGGGATCAGATTGCGGGATTGCGAATGTGAATATTGGAACATCCGGCGCTGAGATAGGTGGTGCTTTTGGTGGTGAGAAAGAAACCGGAGGAGGCAGGGAGTCCGGATCCGATGCCTGGAAAGCTTACATGCGAAGACAGACCAATACCATCAATTATTCCGACAACCTGCCATTGGCTCAGGGAATCAAATTTGATTTGTAACTATCAAAGAGAAGCACACATACCTGGTTAAGCAGATCGCTTCGCAATTGGGATTTTCCTTTTGTGGGATTTCCCGGGCTACTTACCTGGAAGAGGAAGCCCCTAAGCTGGAAGAATGGCTGAGAAGGAATTATCAGGGTAAGATGAGCTATCTGGAGAACCATTTTGAAAAGCGACTGGATCCCAGAAAGTTGGTGCCGGGAGCGAAATCGGTCATTTCATTGATTTTCAATTATTTTCCAGAAAAGGATCAGGCTACCAGAGATGGTTTTAAAGTGGCCAAATATGCCTATGGCAAGGATTATCACTTTGTGATCAAGGATAAGCTCAAAGATTTTTTTGAGAAGCTGAAAAACCAGATTGGAGAGATAGATGGGCGGGTGTTTGTTGATTCAGCACCTGTTCATGAGCGGGCCTGGGCAGCAAAATCCGGTTTAGGGTGGATTGGAAAGAACTCCCTATTGCTCAACAAAGAAATGGGTAGTTTCTTCTTTCTGGCGGAGATTATTCTGGATCTGGAATTGAACCCCGATGGACCGGTAAAAGATCACTGTGGCACCTGTACTGCCTGTATGGATGCCTGTCCCACTGATGCCATTCCAGAACCTTATGTAGTGGATGGGAGTCGCTGCATCTCGTATCTTACCATAGAGCTAAAAGAGGAAATTCCCGATGAGTTTCATGATAAGATGGAGGATTGGATCTTCGGATGTGATATTTGCCAGGATGTATGTCCCTGGAACCGTTTCTCCAAACCTCATGAGGAACCGGCATTTCAGCCAGGTGGATGGGAAAATTTCACTAAAGATGATTGGACCGAATTGACTGAAGAGGTTTTCAGGAAGGTCTTTAAAAAATCCGCCGTTAAACGGACAAAGTTTTCAGGATTGAAACGCAATATCGAGTTTCTGAAGGATTGACCTTTAGGGCCATTTGTTAAAAGTCTTAAATTCGCGGAAGCTAAAAAAGATCAATGGAACCTAATCAGGCCATATTACTCATACATTGCAACGACCGAAAAGGACTCATTGCCATCATCACACAGTTTCTGGCAGATCACAATGGTAACATCATTGATCTGGATGAACATGTGGAAAAAGAAGAAGGTATATTCTTTATGCGTGTTCATTGGGAATTGGCCGGATTTGATATTCCAAAGGATGAGATCAAACATGTTTTCACAGAGCAGATTGCCAACAGGTTTGACATGGAATGGGAGCTATACTTCACTGACAAGCGACCAAAGATGGCACTGTTCGTTTCGGGGAGCTCTCATTGTATGTACGACATTCTGGCTCGGCAATACTCCGGTGAGTGGAAGATTGACATCCCACTCATCATCAGCAACCACGAAAAGCATCAGGCCCTGGCTGACCGGTATGAGATCCCTTATCATTATTTTGACATCAACAAAGAGAATAAGCCAGCTGTCGAGAAGGCACAGATAGAATTATTGAAGTCCCACGACATTGATTTCATTGTCCTGGCCAGATACATGCAGATTCTGAGCCCAGAATTTATCAGGACGTTTCCGCACAAGATCATCAACATTCATCACTCTTTCTTGCCTGCCTTTGCAGGTGCAAAACCTTATCACCGGGCTCATGAGCGTGGAGTAAAGATCATTGGTGCCACTAGTCATTATGTGACCGAAGACCTGGATGCAGGGCCCATCATTGAGCAGGACGTGGTGAAGATTACCCATAAAGATTCTATTGCAGACCTGGTAAGGAAAGGCCAGGATCTGGAAAAAATTGTCCTTTCCAGAGCCATCTGGAGTCATCTTCAAAGAAAGACCCTGGTCCATAGGAATAAGACAGTGGTCTTTGATTGATTAGTTAATTGCGATAGTCCTCATTATTGATTATTATTCCTATATGGATAGGGTTATTCTTTTAGGATTGAATAATAAATTCTCCCTTAAAACTAATCTTTGGGGGCATCTCATTTTGGGGGCACTATTTCTTATTCAAGGTGTTTACCACATAGAATCTGATATTGTTTTTCCTTTTGGACTAATGATCGGGGTAATACTGATTCCAGGGGGTATAGTATACTCGATTTATGGACTCTTGTCTTTTAATAAGTCTTCAAAATATGCACCTCGTTTTTCTATCAGTGAAGACGAATTATCTTTCAAAAAAAATCTTTTTAAACCTGCTCAAAGGATAACATGGGGTCACATCAAAAAGATTGAAATGGCTCCCTATTTATTGATAGTATCTACAGAACAATCTGAAACTGTCATGCACTACTCAAGCAATCCGGAAATATCTTTAGAAATCAAATCTGCAATCAGAGAAATAGCCGATTCAAAAGGAATTGAAGTACTTGGTGGATAGAATACACATATGGAAAAGACTGTTTTAATAGGATCAGGAAATGATATTGCTCCAGTTTGGAATATGCGGTTGTTTTTTGTGGTTGGTATAATAAATATTATTCAAGGAGTAAGAATGGTAACAAGCGAAATCCATCTCGCCTGGTTGATTTTAGGTTTTATTATTATTCCAACAAGTATTGGAATCTGTATCTATAGTATCTTAATGTTCTCCAAGAAGTCAAAGTATGCACCAAGGGTCTCAATCAGTGAAAAACTGGTTTTTATCAAAGAAAAGTTGATGAAACGTGCAGTTGAGATTCCCTGGGATCACATTAAAAACGTAAGTTTTGTTCCATATAAGATCGTTTTTGAGCTGCCAGATTCAGATTATGTATTCAGCTACCGTTCAACTTCTGATACTTCAAGAGAGATCAAATCAACTATTAGAGAAATGGCCGAATCAAAGGGAATCGAAGTCATAGGAGGATGAACATTCCTTTGAAATATAGCTTACAAAATTTATAAACTACTTCAACGAAAGCGCCCCGGATGGACATTTCATTACCTGGGCCCTGATCTCTTCCTCTGAAGCGTTATCTAGCTGGATCCACGGTTTTTCTTTTGGCTTAAATACGCCCGGTAGTCCACCCACACACACTCCTGAATGAATGCATTTGGTGGGTTCCCAAACTACCGTGGTATCTCCTTTAGTATAGGTCTTTTTCATGGTTGTCCTTTTTATGTCAATTTAATCATAATTGACTCCTTATCCGAAATGTCTCACATAAAAAGCTTATTGGAAGGGAGGTGGTTGAATTATTACATATTCATTAAAAGTCCGATTATTTACATTCAAAAAATAAAATTGTTAAATTAAGTGGTCATTTTTTAGAAAATAGCAAAAACCCCATGCTAAAAGCAATCACTAACCTGCTTGAATGGCTGTTTACACCATTTGAGAATTTTGCCCGAAAGTATTTCCTGTACCCATTTCATTGGCTGCTCACCAAAGTAGATCCACTGAGCTATAAAGTCGAAGGCACTTTGTTCAAAAAGATCTTACAGTACAGTCTCTACCCCATTTTCATGACCCTGACGATTGTCATTGGGTTTGAAATGGTAGAGGGAGGGTATACTGTTCGGACATTCTTTGGAACCATCATTATGTTCCTTGTCTTTGGATTCATCTTTGCGCCGTTGGAACGATTGATCCCTTACAGCAGAAAATGGCTCAATGACAGTGAAACTACCACAGACATTATGCTTTTCTTTGGAGGAAAATTTTGGGGTGATTACATCAATGCTCCTCTAAAGCTGGCCACTATTGCGCTAATTGTACAAGAAATCTCACCGGAAATAGGGCAGGATATATGGCCAACATCTCTTCATCCTGTTGTGCAGGTATTTCTTCTACTATGTGTGAAAGACTTCTTTAGATACTGGTACCACCGGTGGATGCATGAAAATGAATTTATGTGGAGGTGGCACTCGGTGCATCACTCTTCCAAAAGACTTTACTGGTTCAACGGTACCAGAAGTCACCCGTTGGAGGGGCTTGTTTCCAGCTTTCTCTGGGCTATCCCATTTGCATTCATCAAAGCCCCTGTAGAGATTGTATTTGTAACTGGATTGCTAGGCAGAACTATCGGCAGGTTCCAACACACCAACCTGGATGTGATCCTGGGGCCCTTTGACTATATTTTTTCTTCTCCAAAGAATCACCGATACCACCATCAGAAAAACATTGAAGAAGGCAATTCTAATTATGGTGGCGACGTAATTATCTGGGATTTGCTTTTTGGGACTTTTTATCTGCCCAAAGGGAAAAAACCCAGCGATGATATTGGCGTGGATCTACCCAATTATCCCAATACATTTGCTGGCCTGATGATGGCACCGTTCAATTATCATAAGATCAAAAAAGAGGCTCAGGATCCGGATATAGAGAAGACACTGGCCATGGATGAGCCAGGCCCCAAAGTCGAAGGGCAGGTCATAGCTGGTAAGTAGTTTTTATATCCGTCAGAAGATTCCTAATTTTCCCAAAAGGAAATCATTGAGGAACATTGATATCAATTGTGATCTGGGAGAACTGGATGATGGAAGTGATCTGTTGATCATGCCATTTATCTCATCTTGTAACATCGCCTGTGGTGAGCATGCAGGAAATGCACAATTGATGTCAAAGGCTGTACTTGAAGCAATCAATCACCAGGTGGTGATCGGGGCACATCCGGGTTATCCGGATCGCAAAAACTTTGGCAGAGTATCCGTGGATCTGGCTGGTAGCGAGGTTGAAGAGCTAATTTATAATCAGGTCGTTCGGCTTCAGGAGATCGCCTTGAAATCCAATAGTACGGTTAGCTATATCAAGCTTCATGGAGCTCTATATCATGATGCTTTGACTAATAAAGCAATAGCACAGGCTGTGATTTCCGGAGCAAGCAGGACCGGCCTGGAGTTAAGGTTTTTGGGGCCGACAAACTCCGAGCTGGAAATAGAGGCAAAAGCAGCAGGTTTGCCATACCATTATGAAGCTTTTATCGATCGCAGATATGATGATAAGGGCAAATTGGTACCTCGAAGTAAGCCCAATGCTGTGATTGGCGATGTGAGGGGGGTTGAAGGACAATTGCTTGAGATTGTATTAAGGGAAAGTGTGACCTCGATATCTGGAAATAAGATTGATTTAAATGCAGATAGCATCTGTATCCATGGCGACCATCCCGGAGCAATCGAAAATGCGAGGATGATCAGAAAGATCCTAACCAGGGAAGGAGTAAGTGTCAAATCTTTTATTGGCTGAGAATGGAGATTAAGAGGATTGGTGAACAAGCTTGTATCATTAGTTTTAAGGAAGAGATCTCAAAAAGTACCCATCATCAGGTAATGGCACTGCTTGGACATTTTAAGTCCCAGCCTCTGGTAGGTATAACAGATCTTATCCCTTCATACAATGCCCTGACTATCATCTTTAACCCGTTCCGGGTTCAATTTGATCAATTGCGAGAGTCAATTTCGCAAGTTGATTTTGAAAAAGCCGGGCAGCCAGGCAAGAAATGGAAAATGCCGGTTTGCTATGACTTTGCTTTAGATCAGAAAGACTTTTGTCAATCCACGGGATTAAGCTGGCAGGAGGTGATTGACCTGTATACATCGACAACCTATCATGTATATATGATGGGCTTTCTGCCGGGTTTCCTATACATGGGCGAAGTTGATACGAAGATCCGGCTACCCAGGAAGAAAACCCCCAGAAAAAAGGTGGAGGCTGGTTCTGTTGGCATTGCCGGAGCACAAACAGGAGTTTACCCCATCATGTCTCCGGGTGGATGGAATATACTGGGCCGAACTCCTATTACACTATTTGACCCCACAGATGAAAAACCTTTTCCTGTGGAGATAGGGGATGAGATCCTGTTTTACCCGATCTCTCAGCAGGAGTTCAAGACAATTTTAAAGGATAAAAAATACAGGATGGAGGAGTCTCATGGGAGCTAATCAACTGTTGATAAAAAAAGCTGGGTTGTATACCTCCATCCAGGATCTGGGCCGAATTGGCTTCATGAACAAAGGTGTGGCCAGGTCAGGTGCAATGGATACTCAAAGTGCCTCCTTGGCCAACTGGTTGGTGGGGAATGATGCCAATACGGCCCTGCTGGAGACCACATTTCAGGGATTGACCGTACAATTTCAGGATAGCAGAATGATAGCTATTGCCGGGGGAGATTTGGGAGCCCATCTCAACAATCGGCCCGTGACATTATGGGAGTCAGTTCAGGTGCGAGAAGGTGATGTATTGGCATTTGATAAGAAAGTTTCCGGTTTCAGAGCCTATCTGGCCATATCAGGAGGTATTAAGCAATCAAAGATCATGGGGAGCAGGTCCACTCATTCCATGATTGATCTTGGAATAGAGAAAATAAAGGACGGCTCTATTTTAGAATTGTATTCAACCAATTCGCAAGTAGAGCGAAGCTCATCGGAGTTCCATAGACCTATCTATACCAAACATTTTACAGCCAGGCTATTACCTGGGCCTGAATTTGAGAGCTTCCCCCGGGAATACATGGATCAGTTAACAACTCAGCAGCTGACGATATCGCCGGATTCCAATCGTATGGGATACCGACTCATAGGTGATTTTGATTCAAAAGATTTACCTCAGGGGATCTTATCAAGTGGCGTTATTCTGGGAACTATCCAGGTCACTCCATCAGGCCAACCGATTATCCTGATGAATGACGGACCCACTACCGGGGGTTACGCCAGGGTAGGTAATGTGATCACTCCTGATCTAAATTATATCGCACAGCTTGCACCTGGTGATTCACTGCGGTTTACATGGGTGAATTTTGATCAGGCTGACAGAATCTTGAAGAACTACCGAGACAGACAGAGTGAGGCAATCAGCGTAGGTTAATTCTGTTTCAGACTTCTTCCGGCTGTTGTTCTTTCTTTTCTCTATCAATGGTAAAAACAAATGGGAGGCCTACCAATGATGAAAGCGCGGTAACCATAAAGAAGAGAATAGTAAAAGCGATAGCCTTTCCTTCCTGGATCTGCAGGTACTGGTATCCATAAAGAAAAACTAGCTCCCTGGCTCCCACTCCACCAATGGTGAAGGGCAAGACAGCCACCACCGATGAGATCATAAAGAGGGTGAGGTAATCCACAAACGGGTCCTGGATATTCAAGGCCAACAACAGGCAAAAAGCGCTTGTCAACTGACCGATCTGAACCCAAAAAGAGAGGTGAGAGGTTGGAATAAATGCTGACTTGAAAACAGGAAATAGTACTTTGATAAACAGGTAGTAGACTGGCAAAACCAAAATCGCCAGAGTCAGGATCACCCATTGGATCCAGGGAATATCTACCTGAAAAGTACTGGAGAGCAGCAGCAAGCAACCCAGGATAAACAAAAATGCCAAACCACTGACCCGGTCAAGGATAGACACAGATACCAGGTGCCTGGTCTTTGCTTCTTTATATTGCTGCTTAAGCACAAAAACTTTGTAGCCATCACCTCCTATAGACCCAGGCAGAAACAAGTTGTAAAACATCCCCACATAGGAGAGCATCAGGTTGTACTTGTCTTCCAGGTAGATCTCAAGCGGTCGCAAAAACTGTTTAAACCGGACAGCCGCTACAATTTTCGAAAGGTTAAATGCCAGGAAAGCCAGAAAAAATAGCGGAATGCTTGTGTCCAGGATACTGTCTTTGAATTCATCAACGTCAATTTTTCTGAACACAAATATCAATGCTCCTGAAGTGAGGCTCAGTTTCACAACAAGCTTGAGGATGGCATTGATTTTCTTTTTGTTCATGGATTAAACTTGATTAGCCCAAAATCAATTCCCTTGTGGTTAAACTGATAGTAGGTTTCGTATGGTTGGTCTTTTGCAATGAGCTTAAAATTGGCAAGATAAAATTGATTGGGCGATGATGCGGAGTCAAGCTTCAAAACTTTTTGGGTATCTCGCTCAAGGTAAAAAATCGCAGAACGAAATGCCACTTCCTCTTTATAAATATAGATAGGTGCATCGGCAGTAATCTCATGAATTTCTTCTGCAATGGCCTTTTCCTGAGCCCCCAGTTCCTCGGTTGCGCGGATAGGTAAAATGATCAGGTCAAAGAGGACTCGCATCAGGATAAAGGCCGTGATGAAAGACATCAATTGCCATTTTGGCCATTTGATAAACCAATAGAGTACCCCGGCAAAGCAAAGAGCTCCCAGTACAGAAATCACTACAAGGTTAGGGATATTTTGCAGTCTGGAAATAAAAGGCAAGGCAATGCTGGTGATGAAAAACAGGATCATCACACCCATGAAGATGTACTTCAGTATGGATTTAATCTTGTTGCTAGTTTCTTCTACAAAAAGCGGATATGCCACCACCGTAATCATCAATGGGAAGAACATGTAAAGATACCTGCTGGCTGTACCCGGAGAGATCCAGTATACCCAAATATTGGCCACAATCAGGACCAGGCAAAAACGGATGTAGTCATTCTGTAGGATAGATTTTCTAGCCTTTTTCGTGAAGAAAAGTAGGATAAAAAGTGATCCTGGAGCCAGGATCTTCAACAATTCCAATGGAAACTCAAAGAGGTGTAGAATCACTTTGAAAAAGCCATTTTCGAAGGGGGTGCGTTCCATCGACTGACTTACAATCGAATCCCTGGAGAAAATAAACAGCGAGGGGTCGTTGTATTGGCTGTATATCAGGGCATATCCTCCCACAATAATGATAAAGGTGAAAATCCCGGCGAAATGACTGAGTTTAAACAGCCCTTTGAAGTTTTTGTGGTACAGGAATACTGTGATGATTGAGATTCCCTGAAACACAATAGATGGAAGTCCTTTGGTCAGTACACCAATAGCGGTAAGAAAATAACTTACCTGAAAGAGCATCCAAAAGTTAGACTGCCTATAGAAATGAAAAATAGTCAGGAAGCTGAGGTAAACGATCAGTGAATAAAAGAGGTCTATCTCACCTGAAGTGATTGTAAAGTAAAACAGCAGATCTGAGCAGATGAAAAACAGGAAAGCAGCATAGATTCCGAACGTCAGGTGCACATACTTTCTCCCGGCCCAAAATGTGGCTACCCCCATCAGCAGGTATGAGACGACAGAGAAAAAGCGAACCGCAAACTCTGAATTGTCATTGAACAGCTTATATCCTGCAATAATCACCCAGTTGTAGAACGGTGGCTTTTTGTAGTAGTAGACCCCAAACTCGGTTGGTACCCAGAGGTTGTCATTGTACAACATCTCCAACGAAATCAAGGCCCGTCGAGGCTCTTCCAAATAGAGTGGATAAATCCCGAGGTTGAGAAAAACTGCGACAAGTAAAAGAAAAAATACCAGGATTGGTATCCACTTATCCTTCTTGGAGATTTCCTGGATCATAGATAATTGGGAGGGCTAAATTCGGTAAATCAGCCCTCCCTGCTTTTTATATTATTCTTTTTTCTTGCTGGTAGAACCGCCTTTACGCTTTCCTGATCCGGCAATAGACTCTCTCATGCTGGTATCAGACTGGATGTTTTCCAGCTTGTAGTAATCCATTACACCCAGATTACCACTTCGGAAAGCATCAGCAATGGCTTTAGGTACCTCTGCTTCGGCAAGGATTACTTTGGCACGTGCTTCCTGCGCCTTAGCCACCATCTCTTGTTCTTCAGCTACCGCCATGGCTCTTCTTTCCTCAGCCTTAGCTTCAGCCACTTTCAGGTCGGCAGAAGCCTGGTCTGTTTGCAGTTTAGCTCCAATGTTGGCTCCTACATCCACATCAGCAATATCAATCGAGAGGATCTCAAATGCGGTACCCGCATCCAGACCACGTTGTAAAACCAGTTTCGATATTTTATCAGGATTTTCCAGCACCTCCTTATGAGAAGCAGCAGAACCCACGGATGTTACAATACCTTCACCAACCCTTGCCAGGATGGTGTCTTCACCAGCACCCCCAACCAATTGTTGTATGTTGGCCCGGATGGTTACCCTTGCTTTGGCGATCAGCTGGATACCATCTGCAGCAACAGCTGCTACAGAAGGTGTGTTGATCACCTTGGGATTTACAGAGATCTGAACCGCCTCGAATACATCCCTTCCTGCCAGGTCAATAGCAGTAGCCTGACGGAATGTTAGGTTGATGTTTGCCTTATCAGCAGAGATCAATGCTTTGATAACCTGAGGTACGTTTCCTCCAGCCAGGTAGTGTGTCTCCAGATCAGAAGCTTTCAATGTTCTGCGTTGGCTGCTGCCTTCTTCTGCGATATAAAGTCCGGCTTTGGTAGCGGTGATCAATGAATTGACAACTACCGATGGCGGCACCTTACGGATTCGCATGAATACCAGCTCCAGCAACCCAATCCTGACACCGGAGAAAATTGCGGTAATCCAGAGGTTGACCGGAACAAAATAGAGAAACACAAAAAAGGCGACAATGCCCGCTAATAGTAATAGAATGAGGGTTAAATCCATTTTATTGGGTGATTGGTTTTACAATTATTTTTTTATTATCAATCTTAATAATTTCAATTTCCTGATTTTCACGAATGTACGTCCCTTCCGATCTCACTTCCAATTCCTTGTCATTAAAAATTGCTTTCCCGATAGGTTTTAGGGAGGAAACGGTAGTACCCTGGTCACCGACGTTCAGCTGAAACCCCTGGTCTTCATTAAATCGGCCAGAATTCACATCCTTCAATGAAAACCGCTCCCACGATTTACTCTTAAAAGCATAAACGATTGCACCTCCATTGAAAACGGCTGCCCCAAGCAATATCAGAGTTCCTCCAGTATTTCCGAAGTAATCATAGCCCAGGTAAATGCCATAAACTGAACACAAAAAGCCTGCAATGCCCACTACTGTTGTACCCGGAATAAAAATGATCTCTATGATCAATAGCCCCATCCCGAGGACAATTAAACCGATGACTGCAAACCATTCCATGTCTTACATTTTTCTAATATGCTTTGGCAAAGAGTACACGACCTTTTGATGGCTTGCCCGAGTAGATGCATTTGCCTTCTTCCTGCTTTTGATCCAGGGGGATACAACGAATTGTTGCTTTGGTCTCCTCACTTATCTTAGCCTCTGTCTCGGCTGTCCCATCCCAGTGTGCATAAATAAATCCACCTTTCGTTTCCAACACCTTTTTGAAGGTTTCATAGTCATCTACCCGGTGTGTATTTTCTTTTTTGAAATTTAACGCTTTACTAAAGATATTTTGCTGGATTTCATCTAAAAGATTGTAAACAAACCCCACAGCATCTCCCTGGTTGATTGTTTGCTTCTCTTTGGTGTCTCTACGGGCGATCTCTACCGTGCCATTTTCCATGTCTTTAGGACCAATGGCAATCCTCACGGGTACTCCTTTCAGTTCATACTCCGCAAATTTCCATCCCGGCTTATGTGTCTCACGTTTGTCGAACTGAACAGATACGCCTTTGCTACGCAATTCTTTTGTATAGCTGTCGGCCAGTTCAGCGATCCTGGCTAATTCTTCATCAGTTTTGTAAATAGGAACAATAACAACCTGGATTGGAGCTAGTTTGGGAGGCAATACCAGCCCATCATCATCGGAATGTGCCATGATCAAGGCCCCCATGAGTCGTGTGCTCACTCCCCACGATGTTCCCCAAACAAATTCTTCTTTGCCTTCTTTGGTAGCATATTTCACATCAAATGCCTTGGCAAAATTCTGCCCCAGAAAGTGAGAAGTCCCTGCCTGAAGCGCCTTTCCATCCTGCATCATGCTTTCTATGCAGTAGGTTTCCACAGCTCCTGCAAATCGTTCGCTTTCTGTCTTGATGCCTTTTACCACAGGTAGTCCCATATGATTTTCAGCAAAGTCAGCATAGACCTCCAGCATTTGCTTTGTCTCGGCCTGTGCTTCCTCGCTCGTAGCATGTGCGGTATGGCCCTCCTGCCAAAGGAACTCGGCCGTACGCAAGAAAAGTCGGGTTCGCATCTCCCAGCGCACCACATTGGCCCACTGATTGATAAGCAGCGGCAGGTCCCGGTAAGATTGGATCCAGTTTTTATAAGAATCCCATATAACAGTCTCTGAAGTAGGCCTTACGATCAGCTCTTCTTCCAGTTTAGCTTCCGGATCTACGACTACACCCTTTCCTTCTTCGTCATTTTTCAGCCTGTAATGTGTCACAATGGCACATTCCTTGGCAAATCCTTCTACGTGGTTAGCTTCTTTGGAAAAAAAAGATTTTGGAATAAAAAGCGGAAAATATGCATTGGAATGCCCTGTTTCTTTAAACATTTTATCCAAAATGTCCTGCATCTTTTCCCAGATGGCAAAACCATACGGTTTGATCACCATACAGCCTCTAACAGGCGAATTTTCGGCTAATCCGGCCTTTTTTACTAGTTCATTGTACCAAAGAGAGTAATCTTCTGATCGATTCGGTATTGCTTTCCCCATTTACTATTATCTTGGTATAAATTTTGCTTATTTTTAAGTAAATATTCGGCGGCAAATATAACGGGAGTAACCGGAAACTATTAAGTTACGTTGAATGTATTAGATTTAAATAAGGACGATCATGAAAGCATTTAAAAAAATAGCAGGGATTTCATCAATGATCATCGCATTGATGGTAGTGGGGAGTTCGGCTTATGCGCAGGAATACGACGATTTGTATTTCACCCCCAAAGACCGAAAAGAGATAAAGTATGATGGAGAAACCGTCACAAAAAGTGATGAGTCAAGATCTACTTATGAATCTTATTCAAATAACACGTATTCGGATAAATATTCGTCTCATAACGTGAACCCCGATTATATCGCAAGGTATCAGTCAGGTAATTCCATTAGCAGTTACAATTCTGATAATGACAACTCCAACTACAGTCAACCTTCACAAGGTGCTGTAGAATATTACGATGAAAATAATCAGTACGCTAATGATAATACCAGTGGTCAAACCATAATCAACAATAATTATTATGGTAATACCAACAGATATTATGACCCTTATTGGGGAAATAACTGGAACAGGTGGAACCGATGGAATAGCTGGAATACATGGAATGATCCATTCTGGGGAATAAATAGCGGATTTTACTACGATCCTTTCTTCGGGTGGAGAAATTCATGGTCAATTTCTATTGGTTTCGGATCCCGATGGGGATGGGGAAATCCCTGGAGCAGATATTACATGTATGATCCATGGTACAGCCCTTATTATGCCGGTGGTTTTTATGACCCATGGTTCGGTGGTTTTGGCTCACCTTACTACGGTGGCTGGGGATGGAGAAATTCCTACTACAATGGCTACTATAGCGGATTTTACAATGGCTACCATAGTGGTTTACACTACAACGACAGAAATTATTCTCGAAGAAACTATGTGGTGGGTGCAAGAAGCAGTACTCGTGGTGGATTCGTTTCCAATAGTCCAAGAACAAACTCTACCACACGAAATAATGTAGAAGGCATTAGCAGAAGGTCGGACAGCAGAGATTTTACCGGTACACAGAATGAGTACTTCTCAAGGTCAAGAACGAGTGCAACATCCGGCAGAACTATTTCATCCGCCAGAACAAGCACTTCAGGTAGGACCAGTTCATCTGCTACTTATGACAATGCAAGGACTTCAAGGTCTGGTACAGCTGATTACTCAAGGTCTGGAACCAATAGCAGTAGCGGAAGGACTTATTCAAGCCCATCTTCTACCAATACAAGGTCTTCGGGTACCACCAGACGATACAACAGTTCTTCATATGACTCCAGGTCATCATCATCGTCTAGCGGCAGATCTTATAGTCCAAACTATAGCAATAGCAGGTCGTCCTCAAACAGCAGCTATAGAAGCAATAGTTATGGATCGTCTTCTGGTAGAAGCAGCGGAAGCAGTTATTCTTCCGGGTCATCATCCAGATCTTCAGGATCCAGCTACTCCCCATCCAGATCCAGTGGTGGAAGCAGTAGCGGGAGAAGCAGTGGTTCTTCTTCAAGCTCAGGAAGAAGCGGCCGATAACAAAAAGATTTTATAAAGGTCAAATATTGGATATGGTAGGTACATAATGAACGTTATGTACTTACCTTATTTCCTGATCCGAAAGTGGTCAGGGTAGGACAAAAACACATTAATCAAAATGAAAGCTTCAAAATATATTATGCTGATTGGGGTTATGTTGTTTAACCTCGCAGGATACGGACAAATAGAGGCCCAGCCACTGGGTTATTATAAAGATGCCCTGATGTTTAGTCAGACTAGCTCAGCCTATGGTAGCTCTGCCAGGGTGCAGGGTTTTGGTGGAGCTTCGGTTTCATTGGGTGGGGATATCAGTGTGGCAGGAATAAACCCCGCAGGTATTGGATTCTTTAATCGTAGCGTATTTAGTGTAACGCCGGGCATGAATTTTCATTCTACGGATGCCAGCTATCTGACCAGCGATGTTACCTCAATCAGAAATAACTTCAACATTGCTAACATTGGTGTAGTCCTGAACAATACTGTTGGTGATATTGTAAATACAAAGTTTAAAGGTGGATCATTTGCCATTTCCCTGCATAGGATCAATGATTTTAATAATACAATAAGATATCAGGGTAGAAATGACAACAACTCGGTGATAGATGCTTTTATTGAGGAGGCTGGAACACAGAATCCTAATGATCTTGGAGATCAGGCATATTCCGCATATATCAATTATCTCATCAATCCGGTGTACAACGGAAACAATCAAATTGTGGGTTATGATGCATTTACATACGGGTATCCGCTCCAGACTGAGACGATCGTGACAACAGGAGGGCAATATCAGCTCAATTTGGCATGGGGAGGCAATTACAATGATCGTGTTTACTTTGGTGGAGGACTGGGTATACAGACGGTTTCTTATAGCAGGGTACGGAGATTTTTAGAAGATCAGTATCAACCATTCGACTCCCTTAATAGCACCAGGATCAATGACGAACTCAATATCAATGGGTCCGGGATCAATGCCACATTTGGTGTAATTGTCAGACCAATAAACAGGTTGACCATTGGCCTTTCCTACGTTACTCCAACTTTTTATGCGCTGAATGATGAATATAGTTTTGTGCACGATACACGGTGGAATGGTGCTGAGGTCATCGAAGATGGTGAAACTGTTGTACTAAACGACCTGAACTACACAAGCGATATTTCTATCAGTAATTATACCCTAAGGTCGCCTTCCCGCCTTTCCCTGGGAACTTCACTATTTTTTGGTAAACTAGGACTGATAACAGGAGATGTAGAGCTTGTAAATTATACCAGTGCACATTTGCAGTCTAATGATTTCAATACCAATGGAGATAATGACTTTATCGATGATAACTTTAGATCAGCCATAAACTACCGATTTGGAGCTGAAGCCCGGCTGGAGTCATTTAGATTCAGGGCTGGTTATTCATTTATTGGCGATCCGTACGAAGGATCGGATTACAGCTCCGGTAAGAGAAATATCTCAGGAGGTATTGGTTTCAGAAAGGCTGATTATTTTATTGAGGCCGCATACGTACAGTCAAAATTTAATACCCTGTATCAGCCCTATACAATCTCTGTAGATCAACCTGTGGCAGATATAGTCAACCGAAACAGTTCATTTTTGCTGACTGTAGGTTTTAACTTTTAAAATAATCCTTTATCAGTTGGGTCAGGGCTTCCGGCTGAGGGTCAGAAGTCCTGAGCTTTGATTTATTATAGATCTCATATCTGGATTCGAAGAGCTCAGACAACTTCTTCTCAGGATCATTTTGCATGAGCGGACGGCTTTTGGAGAGTTTAATTCGTTCCAACAGTGTTTCTCTTGGCGTGTCTAAAAATACGGTAAGCCCGGAACTGTTCATCAAATCTATGTTTTCATAGAAACAGGGTGTGCCTCCACCTGTAGCCATCACAAACTCACTGTTGTTGTCAATCGTTTTTTTAAGCACATCACGCTCCACAATTCTGAAGGCTTCTTCACCCTGGCTGGCAAAATAATCAGAGATAGACATGTGAATAGTCTTAATGATCTCCTCATCCAGGTCAATAAAAGGCAGGTTTAAGCGATCAGAGAGTTGATTGGCCTGATAAGACTTACCAGATCCTGGCATCCCAACTAAGAAAACCTTTCTGTAACTACTCAATTTCTCAACCTGTTTAACGTGCTGATATCCGGAACATCATTGTGGTGCCATTTACCTACTACGGTACCATCCGAAAGCAAAAGAATACCAGGGTTGGATCTTACCATGGTTTTCAAAACGGTGGCATCAGCATAAAAAAACGGAATGGCCAACTGGTACTCGTGACGGAGTGCTTCAACCTGCTCATATCCTGAAGAAGTAAGTATCCAGGGTTGAAAATTTGCTGCCTGCCCCGCCAGGTTAGCAATTTCCTCCATGTGATCTTTAGATGCATTTTCAACATCATAAATGACCAGGAGTAATTTTTCTCCTTCAAAAAGCTGGTCTGTATAATCTCCTTCGTCAGTCCATACACTTAAGTCCGTGATCTTTGGTTGGGCCTCCGGGTTGAGTAATTTCATTTCTTTGAATTCATAGCCCTCGTCAGTAGGATATTGTTCGAAAGAAAAAGTCTCTCCGTTTTTCTCCATCACATACTCATATTTGAGCTCTTCGGATGGATTCATCAATGAAGGAAGATGATTGCCAATGGCATAGGCCCTGAAATCAATGAACGGCAGGTGCCTGATAGCAAAGATGCCCATATAGGTAAAGATCACGGCTGCAACGCCAATTGTAATGTGTTGCCATTTTACAGGGTAGAATGCCTGATAATTATCCCGGTTGATAAAGATGATGATGATCAACACCAGGAGGATCAGGTCCTTGTAAAATGATTCCCATGGTGTGAGTTTGATGGCATCCCCAAAGCATCCACAATCAGTCACTTTGTTGAAATAAGCTGAGTAGAAGGTGAGGAAGGTAAAGAAGACAATAAGGCCCAGTAATACCCATGCCGAGATTTTCATCTCATATCCAATGATCACGGCAATACCCAGCACAATTTCCAGCACACTCAGCAAGACAGAAAGGAATAGGGCTGCAGGGATCAGGTACTCGAAGAATGGAGCAAAATCATACGAAAAAACATCAAAGTACTCTTCCAGCTTGATGGCAGTACCCTTTGGATCATTGATCTTGATGAGCCCGGAGAAGATGAACAAGGCTCCAACCGGATACCTGGCAATTTCTTTAAGTATTTTCATATTCGCTTATCCTTATTGATCCGCAATTCAGTTTAGTTTGATCAGGCAGAAAACGGCATAGTTAATCATGTCCTGATAATTTGCTCCTATACCTTCGGAGATGATTGTTTTACCGGAATTGTCTTCAATTTGTTTCACTCTAAACAATTTCATGAGAATAATATCAGTGATGGAGCTCACACGCATTTCTCTCCAGGCTTCACCATAGTCATGGTTTTTGTTGGTGAGCAATTCCAGTGTCTCCCTGGCAGCTGTGTCATATTTTGGTTCCAGAAATTCATAGGTGAGTTCCATGGGATCTTCTTCTGTCAATGTCATCTGGATGAGGGCAATGATGCAGTAGTTGATGATGCCTATAAATTCAGATCGGATATCTTCTTTTACTTTTTGTGTGCCTTTTTCCTGGATTGATCTGATCCTTTGCGCTTTGATCAGGATCTGGTCAGTGATAGATGGGAGTCGAAGAATTCTCCAGGCTGTACCATAGTCGAGCGTCTTCTTCCTAAAGATCTCCTTACATGTTCCAATTATTTGTTCGTATTGCGCTACTGTTTGACTTTTCAAATTGTTAAATCAATTAAATTGGATTCCAATATTTCACGGACAAATCTAACACTATTGAAACATCATCAGACATTAAATATTAAAGGTAATTTATATGAGTTAAACGAACCCAAAGTGATGGGAGTGATCAATGTGACTCCCGATTCCTTTTATGCATCCAGCCGTCAAAGCACCATCGACCACATATTAAAAGAAACTTCGAGAATGATTGAGGAGGGGGCATCATTTATTGATATCGGTGGATATTCTTCCAGGCCGGGAGCGAAAGATATTTCTGTTGAGGAGGAACTTGAGCGGGTTATTTCCCCTATCTCAGCAATNAAAAGTGAATTCCCGGAATTAATTGTGTCAATAGATACGTTTAGATCAAAGGTGGCTGATGAAGCGATCTCCGCAGGCGCCTCGATGATCAACGATATTTCAGCTGGTGATCTGGACCCCCGGATGATGGATGTGGTTGTAAAACACCATGTGCCTTATATCATCATGCATATGAAGGGCAATCCAGGGAATATGGTTGAAAAGGCTGAATACGATGACTTGATTAAGGATATAGTTTTTGCACTTTCATCTAAGATCGCGCTGTTAGTAGAAAGAGGGGTGCCGGATATCATTGTGGATCCGGGTTTTGGGTTTGCGAAAAATATCGACCAGAATTTTGAGTTATTATCCAGGCTGGAAGCCCTGACAGTATTGGATCGTCCCATGCTGGTTGGAATGTCAAGAAAGTCAATGATCTATAAAACACTAAAAATTGAACCGGAAGAAGCTTTAAATGGCACAACTGTTGTGAATACATTAGCTTTGTTGAAGGGGGCTTCCATTTTGCGTGTTCATGATGTGAAAGAGGCTGTTGAAGTGGTGAAACTTGTCAATAAATTGAATCTGTGATCTTAGGGTTTAACATCGGTTTTTTGGAGATAGATCTCGTGGATATCATTGATATCCTTCTGTTCGCATTTCTATTGCAGCAGGTATACAAACTGATGAGAGGAAGCGTTGCGATCAAGATTTTCCTGGGTTTCCTGGTTCTTTATCTGGTATACCTGGTGGTGAACGCTGCCGATATGGAGCTGTTAAGTACCGTGCTTGGGCAGTTTATGGGAGTTGGAGTGCTGGCGGTGATCATTCTTTTTCAGCAGGAAATCAGAAAGTTCCTGTTACTACTGGGTCGCACCCATGTGTTTCGGGAAGGATCCATATTAGAAAATATCAAGTCCATCTGGTCACTCAACGGCAACAACAAAAAATCTGAGATCACACCCGTGATCGAGGCGGCCAAGACTCTGGGTGGTTCAAATACAGGAGCACTGATCGTTATTTCCAGAAATTCTGAGTTAAAATTTTATGCTGAATCCGGAGACCGACTGGATGCAAAAGTTTCTAAACGATTGTTACTGGCGATTTTCAATAAATTCAGCCCACTACATGATGGTGCGGTGATCGTCTATGACAACAGGATCATTGCTGCACGGTGTATCCTGCCTGTTACCGAGCGGGATGACCTCCCCGCTCAATATGGACTACGACATCGGGCAGCAGTTGGGATGTCTGAGAATACAGACGTATTGATTTTGGTGGTTTCAGAAGAGACAGGCCAGTTGACAACAGTCAGAAATGGGGTGATCAGCCAAAACCTTTCCGCTCAGGAGCTGAGGAAGAAAATCAATGACTACCTGTTTGAAAATGAAAATTACGAAAGCACCGGTGAGACCGTCCTGAAAAAAGCTAAGGAAGAAGCCAAAAAGGAAGAAAAGGTAACTAACCCGGTGAAAGAACAAAGGCCAGAGCAGCCTGTTGATGTCACTTCTTAATCCTGGGGGCCATTTTAGGCTTGGGTTTCTTTGCAGGAGCCTCTACTGTCTTTTTATCCTCTGGTTCAAGCTTATATAATCGTCGGATTTTATTGATTAGGTAGAGTTTTTGAGCAGTGAAGCTGTCCGGGTGTACCTGACTGAAAAGCAAATCAAACTCCCTGAAAAGTCTGTTATTTCCGGATTTGAAGCGATCAGGATCAATTTTTTTTGATATCAGGTACTCTTTCCAGGTCATCTCGCAAAGCTAATTCAAACAATTATCATTCTATAGAACTATTCTTTTCAATAGCTTTGCAAAAAAAAATAACAGTCAGATCCACAATCCTTCCCTAACAACCAAACAGCACAATTATGCCTGACTTTAAGAATTTAACGCTATCCACCAGGGAGAATATTCTTACGGTGACCATCAACAGAGAAAAGAAACTAAATGCGCTTAATAAAGCCACGCTCAACGAGCTCAAAGAGGTGGTGCAAACTATCTACGACGACAAGGAGATCAAAGGGGTGATACTTACCGGAGCAGGAGAAAAGGCGTTTGTGGCAGGAGCGGATATCAGTGAGTTTACGGAGCTAAATGAAATGATAGCCAGGAAATTTGCTGAAGAAGGGCAGGAAGTGATGGAACAAATTGAAAATTGTCACACTCCATTCATTGCCGTTGTCAATGGGTATGCTTTGGGAGGGGGCTGCGAGCTGGCCATGGCTTGTCATATGCGGATAGCCACTCAGTCTGCACAGTTTGGCCAACCTGAAGTGAACCTGGGTATTATACCGGGATATGGAGGTACCCAGCGATTGACCCAGCTGATTGGTAGAGGAAGAGCCAACGAGTATTTGCTCACGGGAAATATGATCAGTGCATCGAAAGCTGAGGCTTTTGGACTTGTGAATCATGTGGAAGCGGATAAAGAGGCTGCACTCAATCGCGCTCACGAAATCTTGATCACCATTAGCAAGAAAGCTCCGATCGCCACAGGTCTTGTTGTAGATTGTGTGAATGCGGTATTTAATGACGAGAATGGATACCAGACAGAAGCCAATGCCTTTTCCAGGTGTTGTGGGACAGAAGACTTCAAGGAGGGTTCTCGAGCTTTTATAGAAAAACGGGCGCCTGAATTTAAGGGCGATTAATGGCAAGACTGCGAACTCTTGCCAGTCAGACGGTCGTCTACGGCGTAAGCGGAATTCTGGGCAGACTCATCAACTTTGCGCTTGTACCACTATATACTGCAGTATTTAATGAGTCTGAGTATGGAATAGTCATCGAGCTCTATGCTTATGTGGCTTTCTTAAATGTTTTGTATTCCTACGGGTTCGAAACGTCATTTTTCCGCTATGCCACCAAAGAGCAGGATAACACTGGATATTTCAATGTTGCCCAGACAAGCCTATTATTATCATCCATCGTATTTAGCGGCATACTGATTCTCCTGGCCAATCCCATTGCGCATTTTATAGAGTACCCGGACAATGCGATTTATATCATATGGCTAGCCATTATTATCGCCATAGATGCTATTGTAGTGATCCCTTTTGCCCGATTAAGACTTGAAGGTAAAGGCGTGAGGTTTGCTACATTCAGGATGATCAATATTTTGATCAATGTGGGTTTGAACCTGTTTTTTATTCTTTTCTGCCCCTGGATGGTGGCCAATCATCCGGAAGCAATGGCCACTCAATGGATAGATAGGATCTATTCACCAGAAATAGGTGTGGGGTATGTATTTATTTCCAACCTGATTGCCAATGCCTTTTACCTGGTTTTCTTCTTGCCAGATCTTTTGAGGGTGAAACTTACATTGGACAAAAGATGGAAGACGATGTTCAACTATGCTGCTCCTTTGCTTATTGTAGGTCTGGCAGGGGTTATGATTGACACACTATCCAGGACTATGATCAAGTATTGGCTACCCGAAGGTTTTTATCCCGGCAAAACCAACCAGGATATTTTGGGGGTTTTTGGAGCCTGCTTTAAGCTTTCAGTCTTTATGACCCTGGCCGTACAGGCATTTAGATATGCTTTTGAGCCTTTCTTCTTCAGTGAGGCTGCCAACAAAGACTCACCCGAGCTACTCAGCAAGGTGATGAATTATTTTATCATCTTCGGGGCCTTTGCCTGGCTGATGATTTCTCTGCTTTTGCCTGACCTCGGCCCCATTTTTTTGCGCTCTCCTGAATACCTGGAAGGGCTGGATATTGTACCCTGGCTTCTCGGCGGTAGTTTGTGCTTGGGGATATACTATAACCTTTCTGTCTGGTATAAGCTCACTGATAAGACTATCTATGGTGCTTATATCAATATTTTGGGGGCTTCAATGACGATCGTTTTAAATATTTGGCTGATTCCGGTGCTGGGATATATGGGAAGTGCCATCACCACGTTTGTAGTATATGGAACCATGATGGTTATCAGTTACTTATATAGTAGGAAGCACTATCCTGTCCCGTATAAGGTCCTGAGAGGATTGTTTTACCTGGGATTAGCAGGTGGTTTGATCATAGGTGCTTATTTTTGGGAAAATAATGCTATTATGAGATATGTGTACCTGGTGGTGTCTGCAGGTATTTTTGTTTCAGCAGCATGGTTTTTGGATATTAAGAGATTGATTAATTCCTCCGGTTTGTAACCTGTTTGTTATTATTTCGATTATAATTCAAACGTTTAATTGAGAGAAATAAAAGTGATAAAGCATCTTCACTTGTGGCTTGTTCTGGTAATCCTGATCCTTGGCTTTGATGTATCTGCACAAAGAAAGAATAAGGATGTCTCTCCTATGGACGTTACGCAACTGTCGGAGGATATTGCATTAAAAGCTGAAAGCACACTTATTGAAGCTGAGAAAGAAATGATCCTGGAAAACTATTCCAAGGCTTATGATCTTTTTCAGGTCGCTTTGGGTTTAAATCCCAGGAATCCCACAATCCACTTCAAGATCGCGGAAGTACTTTCCAAAAACGGTGAGTCACGTCAGGCAGTGAGCTACATCAAAAAGGCCATCGAGCTGGATAAGAAGAATAAGTATTTTCATGTGCTGGCAGCAGAAATCTACAAGTCTATTTCTGAATATGATCAGGCATTGAAAGAGTATGAATACCTGGTGGATAATTTCCCAGGAAACAACTCCTACCTTTTTGACATAGCTATCATCTATCAGTTTCAGGGAAAAAATGAAAAGGCTCTGGCAACCTACGAGCGAGCTGAGCAGATTTTTGGCCTCAATGAGTTTGTGTTGAGGGAAAAGCAAAAGATATACTTGAAAGAGCGAAATTATGAAGCCCTTATCAGCGACTGGGACGAGCTAATTGCTGCCTATCCCGACAACAAGGATTACACCATCGAGTTGTGCGAATTTCTGTTGCAGAGAAACAGGGTAGATGAGGCTAAGCTACGTTTGGAGCAGTTGCTGAGAGAAGATCCTGACAACATGAAAGCGGAGCTGCTGTTGAGTCAGATCTCTCTTAGGTCCGGGGACCTGGTGAAAGCCATTAAACTGGCCGAAAATACACTTGCAGACTCAGCCTTTAATTACAAGGCCAAATTCCAGCTTTTGAATGCGTTGGTAACGCTAGCCGTAGACTCCGGAAAAGTGGAAAAAGTCAAGGATCTTTCTATTTCCCTGGCAAACCAGTATACTGATCAGTATGAGGTGCAAGCCTTTGTTGGCGACTTACTCTATAAAATGGGTGAGGAAAGTGCTGCAGTGGATTATTATCTGGCAGCCCTTAAAATCGAACAATCGGATTTCAAGGTGTGGCAGAATATCCTCAATATTGAGATGAGGTTGGAAGCCTATGATCGGGTGGTGCAGCATGCTGATGCGGCCATGGAGTATTTCCCCAACCAGGCAATTTTGTATTTCTTCTCGGGCACAGCCAACCAGATGCTGGGCATGTATCAGGAAGCAGTGAATGTACTCGAGACAGGAAAGAAATTTGCCTTGGAAGAAAATCTTATTGTATTGTTTCAGGGCCAGCTTGGAGATAGCTACAACAGCTTAAAGATGTATGAGAAATCTGAAACTGCTTATGAGACTGCCCTGCAGTACGATCCGAAAAACAGCCATGTACTCAATAACTACAGCTATTTCTTAAGCCTAAGGAGTACCAATCTTGAAAAAGCTTTAAAAATGTCTACCAGGTTGGTGGAGCTCTACCCCGAAGAACCCACCTTTTTAGATACTCATGGTTGGGTGTTGTATACACTGGGTGAATATGAGAAAGCTTTGGTCTTTCTGGAAAAAGCAGCGAGCCTTAAGCAAGATGGTACAATCATTGAGCACCTTGGAGATGTTTTATTCAGGCTTGGCCGGGTGGACGAAGCTGTAGAGAAGTGGGAACGCGCAAGTAAGTTAGATGATGCCTCAGAAAATATTGATAAAAAAATCTCGGACAGGAAGCTATATGAATAAATTTCAGATTCTCTATTTATTGCTTTTTGCCCTCCTTTTTTCTTCCTGTAACAGAAACATCAAAAACCTTTTTGATCGGAATAACAATGTATTGGAGGTAAATGAAGTGGACTTTGACTACCTCTCTGCAAAAGCCAAAGTAGACTTTCAAAGTGAAAAAAACCTTTCCTTAACAGCTAATTTCAGGATCAGAAAAGACAGTGTAATCTGGATTTCTCTTTCTCCGGGTCTTGGCATAGAAGCGGCCAGGATACTGGTAGCACATGATTCCATCTGGGTCCTCAACAAGCTGGACAAAACGCTGGATCAAATGGATTATGCTTCCGTGAGCAAAGACTTTGACTTCGATATCAATTATCAACTCATACAATCTGTTATTCTAGGAAATCTGATTTTCCCCTATGAGCGGGAGCAGGTAGTAAGGTCAGCGGAGACATTTACTTATGCTACAAGATCTGGTAATTATCGGTTTGAAAATTTTATCGGTTCACAAAGTAAAAAGCTGGAGAAAATACAGGTTCGTGATAATGTGACAAAGAATGAGGTATCAGTAGGCTATCAGAATTTTCAAATGGTTGGGGAGGAGATCTTTCCATTTAAGATATTTGCTTTACTGAAATATGGAGGGACGACAAAAAAGGCAGATACCAAGGTTGATATTGAATTCAATAAGATTGAAATTGAAGATAAACCATTGAAGTTTCCCTTTAATATCCCACAAAGGTATGAGGTGGAGTAGCCCTTATTGTGTTTGTGTATTTTTGGTATTTATTCTCTTTCAGACACCTGTCTTCAGTCAAAAAACCAAGACAGAGCTAGAGAAGGAGAAGCGGGAGAATCTTCAAAAAATTGCTGAGGCAGAAAAGATCCTGGCTGATACTGAGAAGGAAAAGAAAGCTACGGTAGGCCAGCTTCGGGCATTAAATCAGCAAATATCTGCCCGAGAGGGATTGATAAATTCCCTGAACCAGGAAGTTCGATTGATTGATGGAGAGATGGGTGATCTTGGTGTCATCGTGAAAGCCTTGCAGCGTGACCTTGAGATTCTGAAAGAAGAGTATGCAGCTATGATCTATGCTGCCTATAAAACAAATCATGGCTTCAACAAGATCACCTTTTTGTTTTCGGCATCCACTTTCAATCAGCTGTTTCAGCGGTTGAAATACCTGGAGCAGTATGGGGAAGCCAGAAAAAATCAGGCCGCTCAGATCGAAGCAGTTTCAAAGGAACTGATCAGTCAGAGGAATCAGCTTGAGGTAAAAAGGAGGGAACAAAACGTGATTCTCAGTCAGCAGATTGCGGAAAACAAAAAGCTTCTTGGATTAAAGACCAAGCAAAACAGCCTTGTTGCCAGTCTTTCTCAAAGAGAAAAAGAGCTGAGTAAGGAGCTTGCTGCTAGAAAGAAGGCTGTGGATGAGCTGGACAACCTGATTGCAGAAGTGGTGAGAAAAGAGATAGAACGATCCAAATCCTTATCCTCAGCCGCATTGGCTAACGAGGAGCAGCTCTCGAATGTATTTGAATCAAACAAAAACAAGCTTAGCTGGCCTGTTTCACCCGGCTTCATTTCTCAAAAATTTGGTCGGCAGCCACACCCGGTGCTGAAAGGCATCATGGAGGACAACCCGGGCGTGAACATTCAGACCAGTCCCAACGTTCCTGTTAAGAGTGTGTTTGATGGAAAGGTCATCCAAAAGGTGTTTGTGCCAGGCATGAATAATGCAGTAATTATTCAGCATGGTGAATATTATACACTCTATGCCAAGCTGAAGGAAGTCAATGTAAAGATTGGACAACCAATAGCAGCCAATGACGTGATAGGCACAGTTTATACCGATAATACAGGATTAAGTGAGCTACACTTTGAGGTATGGAAACAGCGAATTAAACTAAATCCTGAGCAGTGGCTACTTATAAAATAAGATTTAGTATTCTAAAGCATCAATATTTAACTATCTTTGAATTTAAACTTTAAAAAAATCATATGAATACGGTATTAGCAATTGGAATGCCAGGAGGATGGGAAATACTGGTAATAGCACTTTTCGTCATTATCTTTTTTGGTGCTAAAAAAATACCTGAAATCGCGAGAGGAATGGGAAGAGGCATCCGTGAGTTTAAAGATGCCACCAAGGAGATAAAAAACGAAATCGAAGAAGGCGGCAAGACTTCTACCGCTACAGCTTCCAAAGTAAAAGAAGAACAGCACAAAGATTAATCAATCTTGCAAGCCAATTCAACTTATCAGCAGATCAGGCAGCAGCTTGATGGTGGGAAGATTACGTGCGCGGAAGTTGTATCACATTATTTAGCCAACATTCGAGAAAAGGACACTGAACTCAACTCCTTTCTTTCTGTCTATGACAAAGAGTCCATTCAGCGAGCAAAGGAGGTTGATGACAGGTTGAGTCGTGGAAAAGCCGGTAGGCTTGCCGGTTTGGTAGTAGGCATCAAGGATGTTCTTTGTTATGCTGATCACCCATTACAATGCGGCAGTAAGATTCTCGATGGATTCAACTCACAGTTTAATTCGACCGTAGTACAGCGATTGCTGGACGAAGATGCCATCATTATTGGTCGAAATAATTGTGATGAATTCGCTATGGGTTCTTCATGTGAAAATTCTGCCTTTGGCCCGGTCAAGAATGCCGATAATACTAACAGAGTTCCCGGAGGTTCGTCGGGAGGCTGTGCAGTAGCAGTACAGGCCGACATGTGCACTGTATCCCTGGGTACCGATACTGGTGGGTCTGTCAGACAGCCCGCATCATTTTGTGGTACCGTCGGGCTAAAACCTACTTATTCAAGAATTTCCCGACACGGACTTGCTGCCTATGCCAGCACTTTCGATGTGATTGGTATTTTCTCTAATGATATCAGAGATGCTGCCCTGGTATTGGAAGTAATAGCTGGCGATGATGAAATTGACAGCACGGTCTCCAAAAAGCCTGTTTCAAAATATAGTGAAGAGCTGGATTTTGACAAAAATGTCAGAATTGGCTATTTCAAGGAAATAGTAGAAAGTGATGCTATTAACGAAGAGGTAAGAGATGTCTTTCTCGAAAAAGTGAACCAGTTAAAAGCTCAGGGTCACACCGTAGAAGAGATCTCTTTCCCGTTGATGAAGTATGCACTCCCCACCTANTACATACTGACTACAGCAGAGGCCAGTTCGAACCTTTCACGTTATGATGGGGTCAAATATGGTTACAGGGTTGATAATCCCAAAAACCTGGAGTCTATGCTCAAAACAACACGATCACTGGGTTTTGGTCATGAGGTTTTTCGACGCATTATGCTGGGAACATTTGTACTCTCGGCAAGCTATCATGACGCCTATTACCTGAAAGCACAGCGGGTAAGGAGGAAGATTAAGGATGAATTGGAAGGTTTGCTTTCTGATTACGACTTCATTGTGCTCCCCACAGCCCCATCAACAGCTTTTGAGCTAGGGTCCAAGACTGAGGATCCGATGGAGATGTATCTGGCAGATTTATTTACAGTACAGGCCTCAGTAGCAGGGATTCCGGCTATTTCTGTACCTGTGGCAAGAGATAAAGACGGTATGTCAATCGGGCTGCAAATTATGAACAGGCACTTTGAGGAGTCATCGTTATTGGCTTTTGGTAACCATGTTATGAATTCGATTGCATAATGAAACGGCTGACATTCATATTGAGTTGCCTGTGTAGCACATGAGGGAGTTTTGCTCAGGAGCTTACCTACAGCTATTCATCTGAAGTGCCCTACGATTACATTCCGGATGCTTCTTATGATCTTGTTGAAGACAGGATTTCATGTATCGAAACCGATGTGCCCCTGAATTACAATGAAAGGGTCAAAGCATTTATCGATTATTTCACAGTCAGGGACAGAAACTATACCCGCTCAATAATGAGTAAGGTGGATCACTTCTTCCCGATTTTTGAGGAAGCGCTGGCCAGATATGATATGCCGGATGATCTCAAATACCTTTCTATTATAGAGTCTGGTCTGGTCCCCAATGCGGTCAGTCCCGCTAGTGCAGTGGGTCTGTGGCAGTTTGTTTCTTACACGGGCAAAATGTACGGACTGAGCAACGACTGGTACCTGGATGAGCGGATGGATCCTTACGAAGCAACAGATGCCGCATGCCGGCACCTAAGGGATCTTCACCGGATGTTTGGCGACTGGGAACTAGCTTTGGCAGCATATAATTGTGGTCCGGGTAATGTGAGGAAAGCCATCCGAAGAAGCGGTTATAAAAAGACATTTTGGGAGATCTACCGGTACCTGCCCAGAGAAACGAGGTCTTATGTGCCCCAATTCGTTGCGATGATCTATACGCTCAAATATGCACCTGAGCACAACTTATTCGTCGATGAGCGTGAATATCACAGGTATCCAGTCACAGATACCATTACGGTAAGTCAGTACTTTCATTTGGAGACCTTCTGCAATCAGCTGGGTTTGTGTCTGGATGATATGCTGAGACTCAACCCTCAGATCAAGAGGGGAGCATTACCTGAAGGAACAAAAGACTTTGGGCTCAGAATACCTTCCGATTTAAAAGAGGAGATTGTGATGAACAGGGCCTTTTTGATGGATACAGCCTCTAAAGTGGGGAAAGATGAACTGATCTATCTTTCTCGCAACATGCCAGGCAGTACTTATGGCAGGGAGAGAGTGGTTTACAGGGTAAATAGTGGTGATGTTTTGGGTACTATTGCGCAAAGACACAATGTGCGAATATCTGACATCAAAGAATGGAATAACCTCAATTCAAATCTCATTCGGGTAGGGCAGAGACTGAATATCTGGGTTTTACCTACTTACAACAGTTCAACAAAAGATCTGTATTTGAGCTCCGCCAATACTACAGCAGCTTCCCCAGCACCGAAAGTGGACCCGAACAGCACCGGTCAAAAGTTCCATACGGTTCAGTATGGAGATACGCTTTGGGACATAGCCAATATCTATGCAAATCTCTCTATCGAGAAGATTAAACAACTCAACAACCTCTCGAGTAATGTGATCAAGCCTGGGATGAAGCTTATTATTTCCGAATAATAAAAGCCATCCTTAAACGGTTACTATATATAACCTTTACATTTGTAATAAACCGTTTGAGCATAAACTGAGCATGTTTGAGATTATGAGACCTTGAAATCGATCTCTACATGTGAATGAACCGTCTGCCGATAAGCAGGCAAAATGGCATGCTATCGTGTATATCATTACACGGACATGTAACCTTAAGAAATAGACCTTATACATATGAAAAGCTTTATAATTTTTCTTTTTGGCGTACTTCTGATGGTTTCTTCATGCCAGGAAGCCAGGAATCAGATGAAAGAAGATCTTAAGCCTACAGCCAGAGGTGAAGTGGGTGAGATCATTTTGATTATGGATTCAACTCAATGGGCAGGTCCATTGGGTGAGCAGGTAAAAAGTATGTATCGGGCACCCATGCCAGGGCTGCCACAGGCTGAGCCGATGTTCGACATAAGTAAGGTGAATCCACTCAAAATCAATGATGTCTTCAGGTCTTCAACCAATATGATCTTTGTGATGACTCTCGATAGTCAGACTGGTCAGAGTGAACGGATCAAAGAATACTTTACCAACAAATCTCTCAAGATGATCCAGTCAGACTCTTCTTTATTCATGGCTGTTCATCGGGATGAGTTTGCCAAAGGGCAGATTGTGCTCTATCTCTTTTCCCAGACTGAGGATTTGTTGATTAAGAAAATGGAAGAGAACAGAGATCAGTTGATTGGTATATTTGAAAATTCTGCCATTGAAAATACGAAAGACAAACTATTTAAGAGCAAAGAAACCGCTCTGATGAAGGCTTTGAAGGAAGATTTTGGCTTCGAGATATCCATCCCATATGGCTGGGATCTGGCCAAGCAGAACAAAAACTTTGTGTGGCTTCGAAGGCTAGAACCCACTTTTGAGCAGGATATATTCATTCACTCAGATCTATATACCGATCAAAGCATTTTTGAAAATATCGGGGCCTACCGTGACAGGATCACAGAAACATTTTTGCGGGACAGCGAAAAACCTGATAAATACATCACCCGGCAATTGCAGGAATATGTGCCGATGGAAACCAAACAGATTTCTTTTAAAGGACGATTTGCCATTGAAGCCAGAGGGCTGTGGAAAATTAGCGATAATTCCGGAGGTGGGCCTTTCGTGAGTTATACCATTGTAGACGAGGCAAATCAGCGTGTGTATTACATTGAAGGCTATGTTTACTCGCCCGGAACCAACAAGAAAAACCTGGTAAGAGAAGTAAATGCAATTTTAAGTACCTTTAGCCTTCCACCAGCAGAAAACGCAGCTGCCATGCAGTAACCAACCTACTTTTTTATGTGTGCTAAAATCAGAAAGAATGAAGCCCTGGACTTCCATGAAGCGAGTCCGGCAGGAAAGATTGAAGTAAGACCGACCAAGCCACTCAGCAGCCAGCATGATCTGGCACTGGCATATTCACCCGGTGTGGCTGAGCCCTGTAAACTGATTCATAAGGACAATGAGTTGGTTTATAAATACACCGCAAAAGGTAACCTGGTAGGTGTTATTTCCAACGGAACAGCCGTGCTGGGTCTTGGGGATATTGGACCAGAAGCATCCAAACCTGTGATGGAAGGAAAAGGTGTGCTGTTTAAGAAATTTGCTGGCATTGATGTATTTGACATCGAGATCAATGAAAATGATCCCGACAAATTCATTGATATCGTCAAGAGCCTGGAGCCTACATTCGGAGGGATCAACCTGGAGGATATCAAAGCCCCGGAGAGCTTCAAGATCGAAAAGGAGCTTAAGCAAAAGATGAATATCCCGGTGATGCATGATGATCAGCACGGCACCGCCATCATTTCCAGTGCCGCCCTGATCAATGCGCTGGAGGTAAACGGGAAAAAAATTGATAAAATAAAGATCGTGGTGAGTGGAGCTGGGGGTGCGGCCATTGCCTGTACGGACCTCTATGTGGCATTAGGAGCCAAAAAGGAAAACATCATCATGGTCGACAGCAAAGGGGTGATCAAAAAGGATCGACCAAACCTGGATGAAAATAAGGCCAGGTATGCCCAGGATATCAAAGCCAATACGCTGGATGAGGCACTGGAAGGTGCTGATATGTTCCTGGGGCTGTCAATTGCAGATATTCTCAAGCCGGAGGCTCTCAAGAAGATGGCTAAAGATCCTATCGTCTTTGCACTCTCTAATCCGGACCCTGAAATTTCCTATGAGTTGGCTATGAAGACCCGAGATGACATCATTATGGCTACAGGAAGATCCGACCATCCCAACCAGGTCAATAATGTGCTGGGGTTCCCTTATATCTTCAGGGGAGCTTTAGATGTGCGAGCCACAGCCATCAATGAAGAGATGAAACAGGCGGCAGTTTTTGCCATTGCCAAGTTGGCTAAACAGCCGGTTCCTGAAATGGTGCTCAAAGCATATACCAGTACCACCATGAAATTTGGAAAGGAATACCTGATCCCAAAACCCCTTGATCCCAGGTTAATCACTTCTATCTCACCTGCTGTGGCAAAAGCTGCTATAGATAGTGGAGTCGCCCGCATCCAGATCAAAGACTGGGATAAATACAATGAGGAATTACTTGACCGCATTGGTATTGATCAGCGGTTGATTTCCAGGGTAGTGGCCAGGGCGAGAAAAGATCCTAAACGCGTGGTTTTTGCTGAAGCAGATGATGTGAAGATCCTGAAGGCTGCCCAGATGTCTATTGATGAGGGTTTTGCAATTCCAATACTACTGGGGAATGAAAAAGTGATCAAAGAAATCATTAAGACAAATGAGTTGGATGGGCTGGAGTCCTGCCAGATCATAGACCCGGTGACTGAGGCTAAAAAGCTGGACCAATATGCTGGGAAGCTCTACGAGAAGCGGCAAAGAAAAGGGTTGACATTGCGCATGGCCCGCAAGCTGATGATGAGCAGAAACTACTATGGAGCCATGATGGTAGAGCTTGGAGAAGCAGATGCCCTGATATCCGGATTGTCCAATGATTACCCCAAAACCATATTGCCTGCATTGCAGATTATTGGGGTAGCCGGCCACGTGAACAGGGTGGCAGGAATGTATATTTTGAGTAGCAACAGAGGAAATTACTTCTTTGCAGATACTACGGTAAACCTCAATCCGGATGCTGATGCCCTTGTGGATATTATTGGCCTCACAAAAAATGCCGTTCAGTTCTTTGATACGGAGCCAAGTATGGCTGTATTGAGCTATTCAAACTTTGGTTCCGCAAAAGGAGATGTTCCGGTAAAGACGGCCAAGGCTGTGGCTATGGCAAAGGAAAAATGGCCCGACCTTATCATCGACGGTGAGGTTCAGGCCAATGTTGCCTTGAATAAGCAACTGCTAAAAGAAAATTATCCTTTCAGTATCCTGGCAAGTCATCCGGCAAACACCTTTATTTTCCCCGATCTGGATTCCGGAAATATTGCCTACAAGCTCCTGATGGAGCTCGGAGGAGCCGAAGCCATTGGGCCAATCCTGATGGGTATGAACAAGCCTGTCCATGTACTGCAAGTCGGTAGCTCGGTAAGGGAAATATTCAACATGGTGGCCATTGCCGTGGTGGATGCACAAATAAATCCTGAAGAAAATGATTAATTATTTGTCTGGTAAGTTGGTCGTGAAAGACCCAACTTATGTGGTGGTGGATGTTGGTGGTATGGGATATGAAGCCAAAATAAGCTTAAGCACGTTTGCTGCGGTCAAAAACCTCGATGCGGTCAAGCTGTTTACTCATCTTCACATCAAGGAGGATGCACACACGCTGTATGGCTTTTCTGAGCCATCGGAGAAGAAACGCTTTCTGGACCTGATCTCTATTTCAGGAGTAGGACCAAGTACAGGACTCATGATCCTGTCGTCGCTGTCTCCGGAAGAGCTGCAGCAGGCCATTATCCATGATAATGTTCCGGTAATCCAAAAGGTAAAGGGGATTGGTCTCAAGACAGCTCAGCGCATAGTCCTTGAGCTGAAGGATAAAATGAAAAAAGAGGGATTATTGGACAAATCTGTTGATATTTCAATCAAATTTGACAATACATTGCGGACGGAAGCGTTATCGGCTTTAACCACTTTGGGAATAGCCAAGCCAGCCGCTGAAAAAAGTGTTGATTTGGTGTTGAAAGAGCACGGCCAGGAAATTAAACTTGAAGATTTAATCAAACAGGCGTTGAAGAGAGCCTGATTCGTACTTTTATTTCATTTGTTTGAATTCAAAAGCCTACATAATAATATTCTTAAGTGTAGCGTTGTTTTTTGGTTGGGAAGCTGAAGCAATCACCCTGGATGAATCTTTTTTATATATCCCAAGTCCGGATACTATAGCAGAAGATACCATCCCACCTGATTCTGTCGGACCCTACGAACCTTCCTACACACCAACTTATCAACCTGACTATCGTTTTGGAGACCCTTTTTCCAATCGTACCAGTTCCTCTCCATTATTGCTGAGTGACCCTTCGAGTATAGATCTACAGGTAGAATATGATTCCGGGATCAACTATACGGTATATGAGCGCATCGGGGATGTAAACTTCCGTCCGATGACTTCCATGTCGTTTGAAGAATATGATAAATACAATGATCAACAGATCGTCAATGATTATTTCAAGGAGCGCTCTGCCGGACTTG
>JAHCMM010000267.1 GCA_019192515.1 Cyclobacteriaceae bacterium SS2 | reverse complement strand
CTTTATCTTAATTGTTGGGTTGTCAATTTCATTTTCTTCAGCCTGAAGTGCCTGCATGGCATTTTTTATCAGGTTGATCAAAACCTGTTCTATTTGATTTTCATCCAGGGTAATGCGCAAATCATCCGGGATCACATCCAGCTTAATTTTTATATCAGTTGAAGCAATCTCATATTTTAGCAGGATCAGTACACGCTCTATCAACTCCTTGATCTGAACACGTTTTAGATTTGGCAACGTGATCCTGGTCATATTTCGAAACTCATTCACAAATGCCATCAGGTTGTCGCTACGCTTATGGATGGTATGAAGAGCCAGGTGAAAATCGGAGAGCTCTTCATCTTTTATTTTCACGTTATTTTTTTTGAACCAGTCCTGGATCTCACCTTCCAATGTCTTAGCCAAAGAGGATATGGGAGTTACAGAGTTCATGATTTCATGCGTCAGTACCCTGATCAGGTTTTGCCAGGCATCCATCTCCTTTTCCTCCAATTCACTCTGGATGTTTTGCAGCGAAATGAGTTTGAATGTCTCTCCCTTCAGTGAGAGCTCGATGGCATAGACAGCAATTTGAGTTTCCTCGTTTTCTCTTACGAGTCTCACCAGGTCCCTTCCACCTGTTCTTAGCTCAGTGATGGTCTTGACCAGTGGCAGACTCACGCGTTTGAGATCATTGATATTTCCCAGCTGGTTGACGCCCAGCAAAGACTTGGCTGCACTATTAAATATTTGAACCTCACCTGAAGGCTCAAATGTGATGATCCCAATCGTTACGTGCTGAACAATAGTCTTCAGATATTGATGTTGAGCTTCTTTATCTGACCTGAGTTCTCGAACATTCTCAATAACTTCCTCAAACTCAGGGTAGATAGGTTCACTGACCTGTTTACCCGGCTCAGATTCGGATAAAGTCTCCTCCTGGATGCGTTTCAGGAATATCGAAATTTCACTTTCTGATCGCTCCAGGAAATAATACAGGTTGTATCCTTGCAGGATAACCAGACCTAGAAGCAGCAGCCTTGAAAGATTTCCGGAATCTGAATATATCAGTGCCGAAAAGATAAATATCGTGACAATAAGTAAGCCTATCCTGGCGAATAGGTGATGCTTGAAGTTTTTAAAGCCCATGCTTCTCCAATCGCCTGTACAACGATGCCCGGGTTAATCCTAGTTCTTTAGCAGCCTTTGAGATGTTTCCATGATTTTTGTCCACCGCCTTTTGGATTACATCTCTTTCCAGTTCGTCAAGGTTCAGGTTGTCACTGGCTTTTTTGATGGGGTCAGGCTTTTGACTCAGGAAGAAAAAGTCATCAGGCTCAAGTACATCGCTTTCACTCATGATGATGGCGCGTTCAATGGCGTGCTGCAATTCCCGAATGTTGCCTGGCCAGGAGTACCGTTGCAGTTTCTTGATGGTTGGAGGTTTCAACTTCTTTCCCGGTTTCCGGTACTTGGATGCATACATATCCGTAAAATGCTCTGCAAGCAATGGGATATCGTCCGGCCGTTCTCTCAATGGAGGTAGATGTATTTCAACCGTGTTGATTCTGTAAAGCAGATCCTGACGGAAGCTGGCATCCCCAACCATATCATAAATCGGCATGTTGGTGGCACAAATCAGCCTGATATCTATTGGGATGGATTGATTGGACCCAATTCTGGTTACTTCCCTTCGCTGAAGGGCTGTAAGTAGCTTGGATTGCAATGGAATGCTCAGGTTTCCAATTTCATCCAGGAATAGGCTGCCATTATTAGCGACTTCAAACCTTCCGGGACGGTCTTCTTTGGCATCAGTAAAGGATCCTTTTTTATGTCCAAAAAGCTCACTTTCAAAAAGGCTCTCCGTAATGGCACCCATGTCTACTCCAATGAAAACATTGTCCCGTCTCAAGGATTTTTGATGAATAGCCCGTGCAATCAATTCTTTACCGGTTCCGTTTTCTCCGAGGATCAAAACATTGGCATCTGTGGAGGCTACCTTATCAATGATCTTGAAGACTTCCTTGATCTCTTTGCTATCACCAATGATGTTCTTAAATGATACATTGCTATCCTCCTGCAGTTGTTTGCTCGTCTGCTTCAGCCTTTTCACTTCTTTGTAGGAAGCTTTGAGTCTGGCAGCGCTGCTCAAGGTGGCGATTAATTTTTCATTTTGCCAGGGCTTCAGCACAAAATCTGTGGCCCCTGCTTTCAAGGCCTTTACCGCCATCTCCACATCACCAAAAGCAGTAATCAGGATCACCACAGCCTGAGGATCTTTCTCCAGAATTTGCTCCAGCCAGTAAAATCCCTCTTTACCACTTGTGATATCCTTGCTGAAATTCATGTCTAGCAATATGAGATCATAAGTATCATTATTCAGGAGGAAAGGAATTTTCTTTGGATTTTTTTCAATGAGTACTTCAGAGGCATATTTTTTCAATACCATCTTGGCTGCGAGCAACACATCTTCATCATCATCGATGATGAGTACTTTACCTAATTGATTCTCCACGCTACTTTTTTTCATGGCTATGGGTCAGAAATAATGCCAAAGGTGGAATTTCTTTATTTAAAGCACACACCGGCATTTTTATCTAAAATGATCCGCCTGTAAATGTACGATTAGATTCTAAAAAGTGTCCTTATTCGTACAGTTTTAAATACGAAAGATAGGGTAATCCGGAGGCATATGGGAGCATGGCTTTCTGCTTCTCAAATTTGATAAGCACTTTCAGGTATTTGATCTGGGACTCGATGTATTTGTCCTGCTGGATATTGAGTTTGAATAAGTCACTTTCCCCGATTTCAATATTAAAAAGCTCGGCCTCAAAAAGACGGTTGTAATTATTGGCCAGAGATTCGTATTGCGAAGCGAGAAGTTGGTTTGCTTCGAGCTCAGCAAAGGCAGATCGGATATCGGCTACTACTTTTTGACGGGTTTGAAGGAGTTCAAATTGAGTGCTCTCCTGGTAGATCCGGGTCTTTTGCAGATAGCTCCTTTCTTTCCGAAGCAGTAACGGGAAGGAAAAATCCATACCAATTTTATAGTTGTCGCCAAATTGGGGTGCCTCAAAGCCATCGATATTGATAGGTGCATCAATTAATGAATAGCTAAGGTTTAATTCAGGCTTCAGGCTCTCCTTATTCCATCTTTCCTCCACTTCCAGCTGTTGTTGCTTTGCTTTTAGTTTCTGTATTTCCGGGTGGTATTCGATGGCCCAATCAATAAGCGTATTGACGGCGGTATCACTCGGAACGATCCAAAACTCATCTTCATTTAGCGGGTAAACATTTTCTGATATTTCCAGGGGAATGTCATCTCTGTCCCAGAGGTGAATGGAAAGTTTCAGACGGGCGTTGGTGAGCTCTAATGTTGCATTGGTATAATCTGCCTGGCGGTTTTGGTAGGTGATCTTAGCCTGTATGGTATCAACTACAGCTGCCTCCCCAAATTCGTAATCTGCTTTTACCCGACTGAATAGTTCTTCGGCAATATCTAGGCTTTGCTCCATCAACTGAAATTGCTGGTAGGAGAAGTACCAGTCCCAGTAGCTCTTCGTGATCTCCAGTAATACCTTATTGGCCAACTTGATCTTTTCAGACTCGGCTATGTGTGTATAAAGTTTAGCCTGCTTGATCATGGACCTCCTCTCGTCAATGAATAGCCCTTTACCAATGGGTAGGCTCACGCCTGCAGTAAATTGCCAATAATCAGATGTACTGCTCACATAACTTTCATCACTCAGGTATTCTCCTGAATTCCTGTAGGCTTCAAATTTCGGATCAATAGGGAACCAAACAGGGATTTTTACTGCATTGTAAAACTTGTTGTAGTATTCTGTATCCTTAAACTGCTTTGCCTGATAAGCAGATTCTATTTTGGGATCTAAAGTTCCTTTTGCCCCTGTTATCTGGGCATCCGCAAAGCGGTCCTGCAGATTGGCTTGCCTGATAATGGGGTGATACATCCGTGCATTTTCAATTACATCCTTGAGAGAGAGGAAGAGAGAATCAGCCTCAGGCTGAACATCCTGAGCATATCCTACGGATTGGATGATCACACAAAATATGATTGCAGGAAATCTCATTTTTTGGTTTCTACCTTTACCTCACCATTTTCATAAATGCTCGGCGGAAATCCATTGAGTTGCCTCCAGAGTTCATACCAGATCGGGACATCATTCAGCATCACCCATCCTTTGATGCCAGACCCCATTCTTAGCTGCTCAGGCCATTGTTCATCGTTAGGATTGGGAGTAACCAGTATCCTGAACAGACCCGGTTTGCTTTCTACCCGATCAATTACAGAAACAATACCACCGAATGTACCTACCGAGACATTTGGCCATCCGGAAAATTGCAGGGCTGGCCAGCCATCAAACTGTACCCGTACTTCCCTGCCAACAGAGATGAAGGGTAGATCCATCGCTTTGATATACATTTCAGCTGCTTTATCAGAAGTGGAAGGCATGATGGTAGCGACTGCTTCGCCCTCTTTGATCGTCTCTCCAATTCCAGCTTTGAGTGCTTTCACCAGATATCCCGATTGGGGAGCAATGATTTGATATTGGTCATTTCTGATGACCATATTGGCGTATTCGTTTTCCATTTTGGCCAGTGAGCCCTGGCTTTCATAGATATCTGCAATAGTGGCTGCCAGGTCAGATTGTGCTTTGCTGATTTTGTCCTGGTATTCAGCATCCACAGCTGAAAGATTGACACGTGCATTGATAAGTTCTGTCTTACTCTGTAGCCATTTGTTTTCTGCAGATACCACCTTGGCATAGCTTTCCTGAAATTTGGATTCCAGCTCCTGAAACTTTGTCAGTGAGATGTTTCCCGCCTCATACCTGCTCTTGTTTCGTGTAAAAGTATTCTCGGCGTTGGCATACCTCACCTTTTCCGTCTCATATGAAGTACTGTCACTGATCAGTTTCAATTCAGCCTGCTTCAGCTTATTCGATGCCTGATTGAGCTTCATTTCTCTACCCTGTCTCAAAGCAGCAATTTGACTGGTAAGTGCACTGCGTTTTGACTCCTTGGCTTCCAGGCCTCCTTTCTTCGCTTCAATTTGTTCTGAAAGTCTTGTTAGCAACAATGGGTCAAAATATTTCTCCTTTACTTCAGCCAGGGATAATATTGTTTCTCCCTTATTGATAAACTGTCCTTCACGAACTTTCCAATCAATAATTCGCCCGGCTATGGCTGTTTCCACAGTTTGTGGTCTGTTTTCGGGTCTTAGCGCAGTTAATGTACCCGATCCCCTGATATTTTGCTGCCAGGGTAAAAACAAGCCGACAATACCAAGGAAGACAATGACCAAAAGTACTTTGGCAAGTAGCCTGCCCATCCCCGGAGTTTTGAGAGTTCTCAGGGAGTAATATTCTCCTTCATCTACTTCAGGAATATCGATTTGATCAGATATTTTCAGCATGTTAATAGATGTTTTTTACAATTTTCTCATTCTTAATCACCTTTTCAAACGAGTCGTCGGCAATGATTTTCCCATCCTCCATATAAATCACCCTGTCTACTGCAGACATTACAAGGGGATCGTTCGAAACAACCACCAGAGTCCATTTATTAGACGGGTTGGTCAGCATTTCTATAAGTTGCAGACGGTCATGCTTCATAAAATCCCCAAAAAAGTCATTGAGGATCAGGAGCATAGGATTTTTGGCCAAACATCTTGCGAGAATCATCTTGTTGACGAATGAGCTACTAAAGCCTTTTCCAGCACTCAGGATTGGTGTATTGAAGCCATCGGGAAGTGCATAGATCTCATCTTGCAGCCCCACTCTTTCAATGGACTTGATGGCGTTTTCCATACTCGCAAATGGTTTTCCTACCAGGATGTTTTCCAGAACCGTCCCTTCAAAAATATCTTCCTGAGAAACATTTTTACCGATCATATCACGTAAATAGGTGCGGTCAAGGTCTCGTAGGTTATACCTGTTGAAGGTCACTATACCATCATAATGTGTATGGATCCCGGCTATTGTATTGGTTAGCGTGGTTTTACCTGAGCCGCTTCCGCCGGAGATACAAACCCGTTCGCCTGGGGCAAGTTTCAGGTTGATATTTTTGATTGAAGGTTCTTTTCTTCCCGGATACGTATAGTTCAGATTTTTTATTTCTACCATCAATCCTTCTTTCTTGATCTGTGACTGAGGTATATCGATCCCGCCTGTTGATTCTAGGGGGAGATCTGTTACGTGAGCGATCTTATCAACAGCAGTAAGCATGTCATACACCACATCCATATACATGATGATCTTCTCTACAGAGTTCAGGATCAAAATGATGATGACCTCTGAAGCCACAAATTGCCCGAGGGTAATCTCCCGCTGTACCACAAGCATGGTACCAATGATTAATAAACCTCCGGTTACAATGGCTTTAAATAATAAGATGTAGCTGTACTGGCTGATAAGTACTTTGAAGTGGGTACTTCTGTTCTTGAGGTAGTTGTTTACATTAAAATCTGTCTTTTTGATCGGTAAGGTGGTATTACCAGAAAGCTTAAATGAGTATAGCGTACGCGCCATTTCCTCCAGCCAATAGACGACTTTGTACTTATATTTTGATTCCGTGATAGATGATTGCAGACCCTTTGGACCAGTGAAATAAAAAATGGCAAAAAGTATGGTAAGTAGGATAATGCCAAAAAAGACGAAGAATGGGTGATAGAATGAGAGCAGGAGCAATCCAAAGATAATCTGGATCGCGCCGGTAGAAAGGTCAATAAGCAGTTTTGGTAAGCCTTTCTGAAGCGTCAAAACATCAAAAAACCTGTTCATCAGTTCCGGCATATGCAAGTTGAGCACCGATTCCATCTGGATCCTAGGTACCCGAAATGCAAATTCAAACGCAGCCTTTGTAAAAACGCGCCGTTGCAAATATTCCACAATGGTAATCTGGAAAACCTGCAAAACACCTGTAGCAAGAACACCCACAATGATGAAGGCTATCAAAACGTAAACGGAGCTGAAAATCACACCCCCACTGATCAACTCGACTGCTGCCTGGATACCCAAAGGGAGTGTAAGTCCCAACAATCCTATTAGCGCTGCATATACATAGACATAGAAGATATCCTTTTTTTCTGCTACCAGCAATCTGTAGAGTCGTTTGATGGGAGAGATGTAGTTGGATCTACCGTTGACATCCGGATCACTTACGAGGCTTTGATAGTCGAAAGCAGTCAGAAAAATTACCTCCAGATCCTCGGTACAGGCCAGGTTTACCCAATCAAGATTGTCGCTGGACCATTTTTCCGTATCCTCCTTTCGGATTTTGATGATCTCATACTTGGTCCGCTTCTTTTGAATAATAACGGGACACAGTTCTTCATCTTTGTCAAAGACAATAACAGGAGAGGACTGTACCTTCATCATTTCTTTGAACCTGCTCTCTACCAGGTGCTTTTCCAGCATGAGCATCCCGGAGTTGCTGCTAGACTCTGCCAGGTCCCGGATGAATTCCACCAGCTCTACATTCTCATACTCACGTGTGAATTCTTCATGACCACCAAAGTATTCGCTTCCCAGTTCGATATTCAGAATATCTGAGCACTCCTGAATGATTCTGATTATCTGCTTATTGTTCATCCTTCCCTGTTGATAGCATTGAAAATAATTGACCTGATGAATTCATAATTCCTTTTATAAGGATCATCAACCTCACTCATTTCGGTAAGGGAAGGAAGATGCTCAGCAAAAAATATCTGTTGATTGGCTGTCTCCAATGCAGTGGAAACAAGGGCATGGGGAAATGGATATTCCGGATTTACTTCCTTTACGAATCGGGCGATATTTTTGCACAATGATTTGTATCCTCTAAAAAGCCCCTCTTTGTTGTCTTCGTCTACTTGTTTGGTCAAATAGATCTTGTCTGATTCAGCAACAACAATTCGTGCCAGTGCTTCTTCGTCTACATCAGGAAATGAATTGTCCTGAATCTTTTTTTCAGTAATTAGCCTAAGTGCCTGATCCAGCTTTTGCAGAGGATCTGCTAAATGATGCGTATCATATTCTATGCGGTAGTCGAGCCATGCCCAGTACCAACTGATCAGGTAAACGAGTAATCGGTGTTTGTTTTCAAAATATCTGTAAATAGAAGCCTCGGTGGATTCCATTTTTACTGAGAGTTTCTTAAAGGTGAAACCTTCAAATCCCAATTGATCGATAAGCGGAATACTGTGTCTGATGATCTTTTCTCCTAATTCGGTGGATTGAGGATCCTTGAGTGATAGATTATCATTCAGACGTATTTGTAAAACTGTCACCTATAATATATTAAGCTATGATAATTGATAGTAATACTATCAACGATTTTCTTAGATATTTGTTGTTTATTTCTTTTATTTATCTCTGAAAATGTTATATTTGATATTCTATTAGTCCTTTTATTTTGAGTTTTTGACCTTTAGGTTCAGGCACGTCCATGTCTGAACCTTTTTTTATTTGGAGAGGGTCCCTTTATGAAAAGAAAGTAGGAAAGGACTACTTCAATTTGAATTTTACTACTCGCTGATCCTGTATGAACAGGTATTGATCTTCGACTTTTAGTACGCCTTGATAATGGGCTTCCGGTGCTTTAATGCTCGTGGTTTTAGATGGAGCAAATGGATCAAATTCTATTATCATTTCACCATCGAAAGTAATCACCTTTTTATTGTAGATCTGAAAGTAACTGGCACCATTGATGGGGATCTCCGTAATCAGGTTGCCAAACTGATCAAACAGGTAAAATCCGTTTTTTGAGTCAAGTAGGATTAAAAGGTTTTGGTAAGCTCTAATGTGGCTGGCATTTCCCAGGTTAATCATACTTAATGGGGTTGTAAAGATCAGTGCCTTGTTATTGGAATATTTTCTAAGCTCTCCGTTGGCTGATTCGAGTACCCAAAAACTGTTATCAACTCCAATAGTAGACAGGCTTGTAAATCCAATACCAAGGTTGTTCAACTGGTAGGTTGTGGCAGTGGCTACAAATCGATCTAAATACACGATGCTTTGATTTTCCCTGTAGAAAAGAAATAACTTGAGTCTGTTCCAGGGCTCAATGGTGGTTACAGATGAGAAATTGATGCCAGAAAAAACCTTGTCCTCAATTCCTTCCTGATCATATCTGAATATGTCTCCATCAGAGCTTCCCAGATAGATTTTGCCATCCTGGTCAAGTGCATACGATGTGATCTTGTAGGGTACTGACAGGCTATCCACCTTTTCCCACTGCTGAGCAAATGCTGCAAGCGTAGAAATCAACAGACTTAATACAAATAAGCTAGTCTTTAAATGTGGTGAGCGTTGTGGTCTTGCCATCGAATACTGCGTAATGACTGTAATTTACCCACTCTCCAAGGTTTATGTACCTCGATTTTGTTCCTACCTCAAGGTCCAGAGGCAAATGTCTGTGTCCGAAGATGTAATAATCGTGGTGGCTCGCTTTTTCACAGTCCTTACAAAATTGCCAGAGCCACTCATTATCACCTTTAAATTCATTGCCCTTCGCATCATTAGAAATTCTACTCCCCCGTGACCATGAATGCGCGAGCTTCATACCCAGGTCAGGATGAACCCACCTGAAGCACCATTGTGCGATCTTATTTTCAAATATCTTTTTAAGGAACTTATAAAAGTGATCGCCCGGACCAAGACCATCACCATGCCCAATGAGGAAGGTTGATCCCTGGATCTTATAAGCTTTTGGCTTTCGGTGAACTGGAATGCCTAGCTCACTGGTAAAATAATCAAACATCCAGAGGTCGTGATTCCCGGTAAAGAATATCAGAGGAATACCTTTATCGACAAGATCAGCAAATTTTCCCTGGAGTCTGATAAACCCTTTGGGTATGGCACGTTTGTACTCAAACCAGAAATCGAAGATATCGCCCAGCAGGAATATGGCAGCAGCATCCTTCTCAACACTGGATAGCCAGCGAATGATCTTTTTTTCGCGTTCGAGACTATCATCCTTTGGTAATGTGCCAAGATGGAAATCGCTGGCAAAATATACTTTCTTTCCTTCTGGAAGAACTTCGAATTGTTTGTCCATAAAAAAAGGAGCTGAATAATCAGCTCCTCAATTTAATATTAATTNGCTTCTTCAGCCGTTTTCTTGGCTGTAGAAGATTTTGTCTTACTCGATGATTTGGCTTCTGTTCCGTTCTTTGCGCCATCTTTCTTGGCCGGAGTGCTCTTTGGTTTAGCAGCGGTAGCTTTTGTTTTACCAGCTGCTGTCGCTTTGCTTTTGGAAGTTGCTGAAGTCTTCTTTTTTGCTGGCGCCTTTTTCGCCGGCTGTCCATTTGTAAACTCCTGAAAGTGCGTTGGAGTAGCAAATGGTCGTTTCCCGATCAGTTTCTCCAGGTCGTTCTGGAAAATGATTTCTTTCTCCAGAAGCTTCTGAGCAATGACTTCAAGCTCTTTCAATTTATCCTTCAACAACTGCTTTGTCCGCACATAAGCTTTGTCGATCAGACTTTTTACTTCTTTATCGATCAGCTCAGCAGTAGCATCTGAATAAGGTTTGGTAAAGTTGTAATCAGATTGTTTACTGTCATAGAAGGAAACATTTCCGATCTTATCGTTCATTCCGTAGACTGTTACAATGCTATAAGCCATCTTGGTGATCCTTTCCAGGTCGCTCAGTGCACCTGTGGAGATTTTACCAAAAACAAGCTCTTCTGCTGCACGGCCACCCAGGGCCATACACATCTCATCAAATAACTGTTCTGTCTGGTAGAGGAATTGCTCTTTAGGTAAGTATTGAGCGTATCCTAATGCCGCAATACCTCTCGGTACAATACTAACCTTCACCAATGGGTCTGCGTGCTCCAGGAACCAACCTGCCACAGCATGTCCGGCTTCATGATATGCAACAATCTTTTTCTCTTCAGGAGAGATGATTTTGTTTTTCTTTTCCAATCCACCTATCACCCTGTCGATCGCATCCTGGAAGTCAGTCATTTCTACCTCCTTCTTGTTTCTTCTGGCTGCTATCAGAGCCGCTTCATTACAGACATTGGCAATCTCTGCACCCGCAAAACCGGGAGTCTGAGCAGCCAGGTGCTTGGGATTTACATCTTCTCTGATCTTAATAGGCTTAAGATGTACCTTGAAAATGGCTTCACGACCAATGATGTCTGGCTTGTCAATGCTGATCTGTCGGTCGAATCGGCCAGGTCTCAACAGTGCTGAGTCCAATACATCAGGTCTGTTGGTAGCAGCAAGTATGATTACTCCGGAATCAGTGGAGAAACCATCCATTTCTACCAATAGTGAGTTGAGTGTATTTTCTCTTTCATCATTTGATCCGGGCATCTGGCCCTTGCCTCTTGATCGTCCGATGGCATCTATCTCATCAATAAAGACGATACATGGTGCTTTTTCCTTGGCTTGCTTAAACAGGTCTCGTACTCTTGCAGCTCCTACACCCACAAACATCTCTACGAAGTCAGATCCTGATAGGGTGAAGAATGGCACGCCTGCTTCTCCGGCTACAGCTTTAGCCAGCAAGGTCTTTCCTGTTCCGGGAGGGCCTACAAGCAGGGCTCCTTTAGGGATCTTGCCACCTAGCTTTGTGAATTTTGCAGGATTCTTCAGAAATTCTACAATCTCCTTTATTTCTTCCTTGGCTTCTTCCAGTCCGGCAGCATCAGAAAAGGTGATTTTAACTTTATTTTCTGCGTCAAATAATGCAGCACGTGACTTACCAATATTAAAGATCTGTCCGCCAGGGCCACCGCCTCCGGCCATCCTTCTCATCAGGAACCAGAAGCCGAAGATGATCAGGAATAAAAATCCCCAATTGAAAAAGATGGAGGTAAAATCACTCCTTGTGTCAACCTCATATCCAATCCGCTGGTCTTCGGGCAGCTGCTGCATCAGTTCATTGAAATCATCATTGAAGATGGTCTCATTCACAATATTGAATTTGTAATGAGGACCGTTATTGATGCCTGTGAAAGAGTTCTGATCGATATCGATCTGGTACTTGGTGTCCTTAAGTGCTTCTTCCTTGAGTGTAACTTCTACAAAATCCTGACCTTTTACAAGGACTACTCTTTTCACATCATTTGCAAGGACCATTTCTTCAAAGCGTTTATCGCTGATTGTCTTTGCAGTATTTGAATTGCTGAAATAGGTAAATCCAATCACTACCGCAATCAGGGTAATGATGATCATCATTTGATAGTTGGGCTTATTGGGTTTCCCCAATGGTTTTTTTTGTCTTGGTCTATCAGCCATTGATTATATATCTTCTAATTACTATAACAACTAAACAACGTTTGTGGATTATTTTAGTTCTAAGCAGAAATGGTAGAAACCTTAGCATCTCCCCACAACTCTTCTAACCCGTAAAATGCTCGTTTGTCTTTATTAAAGACATGAGCGACTACATTTACATAGTCGATTAATACCCACTCTTTATTTTGTTTTCCTTCAACTTTCCAGGGCCATTCTTTCGATAATTTGAAAACCTGTTCTTCTATGGAGTTAGAAATTGCATCTATTTGAGTATCCGAAGACCCCGAACAAATAATGAAATAATCAGCAACTGCATGTTTTATGTCCCGTAAGTCCAACACCACAACATCTGAAGCTTTCTTTTCAAGCATCCCCTGAACTACAAAATCACTTAAAGTTTCAGAATCAGTCTCACCAACCTTATTTTTCCGCATTCACCATGGGTTTTCTATTTTTAACTTCAAAAGTACGAATTTAAATTGCATAAAAACTTTGCCAATACACGTTTTCTTGGGAAAACTATCACTTCACTGCCAGAATGTCACTCTACCAACGATTTCATGGCACAACTTGCGGCAAAAGAGCAGGTTGCACATGGTGATATACTGACAGCCGAATTTCAATCGAAAGGAAAAGGTCAAAGAGGAAATACGTGGATGAGTGAAAAAGGGAAGAACCTCTTGTTTTCCATCTATTTGAAACCATCATTTCTTAAAGTTAAAGATATTTTCTTGCTCAATATTATTGCCGGGTTGGCGGGTACTCAGTTGATCAATCAAATTATTCCTGGTGCCGAATGCGAACTCAAGTGGCCCAATGATGTATATGTGAATGGAAAAAAGATTTCCGGAATATTGATTGAAACTTCCATCAGCAAACAGCTGGATTTTGTAGTGGCAGGGATAGGTTTCAATGTCAATCAATCTCACTTCGCACTTCCTACAGCAACCTCCTTAAAGATCGAAACCGGCAAGGCTTATGACCTGGGTGGTGTTTTGGAATCATACGCGGAATTTTTTGAAAACTACTATATCATGCTAGAGCAAGGGCAACGAAGCCATATTTTGAGATTATATCATGATAGAATGATGTGGCGTGGAGAAACGCATACGTATAGAAGCAATGGATCAGAGTTTGAAGCAGTGCTTATAGGAATTAATGAGTCCGGAAATCTCGTATTGAATTGCAATGGTGCGAGTAAGCAATTTCGCACGAAGGAAGTCGAGTTCGTCAGCTAGCGATAAATTTATGATTAATGCAAGGTTTGTCTAACTTTGCAGACCTTAAAAATTGCATCAAATAATAAATCATGATAGAAGAAAAGGTTAATTACAAAGTAAAAGACATCAACCTCGCCGCCTGGGGAAGAAATGAAATCCGATTGGCTGAAGCTGAAATGCCTGGCCTTATGTCCCTGAGAGAGGAATTTGGCCCTTCCAAGATATTGAAAGGAGCCAGAATCGCCGGCTGTCTCCATATGACAGTACAAACTGCTGTTTTGATCGAAACCTTGATTGAACTTGGAGCTGAAGTATCCTGGTCTTCATGTAATATATTCTCAACTCAGGACCATGCAGCAGCAGCGATTGCTGCCGAGAACATTCCTGTGTTTGCATGGAAGGGAATGAACGAAGAAGAATTCGATTGGTGTATTGAGCAAACACTTTTTGCTTTTGAAGGTGGAAAACCACTTAACATGATACTTGACGATGGTGGTGATTTGACAAACATGGTGCTGGACAAATACCCTGAGCTAGTAGGGGATATCAAAGGCTTGTCAGAGGAAACTACCACAGGTGTTCACCGTCTCTATGAAAGAATGAAAAAAGGCACACTGCCAATGCCTGCTATTAACGTCAATGATTCGGTTACAAAATCGAAGTTTGACAATAAATATGGCTGTAAGGAATCCTTGGTTGATGCCATCCGAAGAGCTACAGATGTGATGCTAGCTGGTAAGGTGGCTGTTGTAGCAGGATATGGTGATGTTGGGAAAGGATCTGCTGCATCATTGAGAGGTGCTGGCGTACGTGTGATTGTAACTGAGATTGATCCTATCTGTGCGTTGCAAGCAGCAATGGATGGTTTTGAAGTGAAGAAAATGGCTAATGCAGTACCAAGAGCAGATATCGTTGTAACTGCAACAGGTAATAAGGACATCATCACAGGCGAGCACTTCAAGTTGATGCACGACAAAACGATCGTTTGTAACATTGGTCACTTCGACAATGAGATTGATATGGCGTGGTTAAATAAAAACTACGGTAGCAGTAAAGTAGAGATCAAACCTCAGGTGGATCTTTATAATATTGATGGAAATGAAATCATCGTATTGGCTGAAGGTAGATTGGTAAACCTTGGCTGTGCCACTGGTCACCCTTCATTTGTAATGTCGAACTCATTTACAAACCAGACTTTGGCTCAAATTGAATTGTGGACCAATACTGATAATTACAAGCCGGGCGTTTACATGCTACCCAAGCATCTGGATGAAAAAGTAGCAGCACTTCACTTGCAGAAAATTGGCGTTGAGCTGGAAGAGCTTTCCAAAGATCAGGCTGATTATATCGGTGTGGAAGTTCAGGGGCCGTTCAAGCCTGAGCACTACAGGTATTAATTCTAATTTAAGGATTCAAAAAAGGTGAGTTTTCAAGCTCACCTTTTTTATTTCCTCAGGTTTTGATCTGAGACGATTTCAGGGCTAAGTATTGTGCGCCATTGTTAGTATATTTGGTTGGGGTCATTAAAAACAATGGAATGATTCCTTAGGATTTCCGCCTAAATACTTGAAGTATGAAATCTAAACTAATTCTTGGTCTGGGACTTTTGCTTCTGGCATTTGTTTCCACTGCACAAATTGTATTTCCTGTGCTTAGCCCTCGCGGTTCGATCACGCAATGGGTAGGCAATACCTATGTGACAATAGGATATGAACGCCCGGCAGCCAGAGGACGTGAAATTTTTGGAAATCTTGTGCCATATGGAGAGCTCTGGAGAACGGGAGCAGGTTACTGCACTCAGATAAGCGTTGATCAGCCTGTGAAGATTGGAAATGAAAGAGTAGCAGCAGGGAGATATTCACTATTTACCATACCCGGCAAGGAAGAGTGGGTAGTTATTCTAAATGCTGATACGACACTTTATGGTACCTATGGGTATAATCCTGCAAGAGATGTTATCAGATTTATTGCCAAACCCCGGCCATCAAGCCGTTTTTATGAAAGCCTCACATTCGACATAGATGTAGTGCCAAATGATGCGGTTGTTTATTTGTCCTGGGCAAACACACAAATCTCCTTTACAATAAATACCACCATCGACGAAGAGATCCTGGATGGCGTGAGGGTTGAATTACTGGAGGGTGAAAGTGATGATCCGAATCAATATGCACTTGCGGCAGAATATATGATCATGCAAAATACGAATCTTTATGATGCCTTGGTGCTGGCACAAAAAGCTGTAGCTCTTGATCCAAATTCGTGGGCACGTATGCTAAAAATTCAGGTTCTGGAGAGACTTCATAGATATGAAGAGGCCCTGACAGAAATTCAGGCAGGAAAAGAAAACGTAAAAACCAGAAAATACAGCAAAAAAGAATACATGGAGAATGACCTCCAGTACTGGGATAAACACGCCACCCGGATCAAAAATAAAATTGCTGAAGAATCAAATGAGTAAAAGGGGCAAACCTTGCCCCTTTTTCCTTTCTGAAATGTGTCCATATAACAAGTCTGCAAAATGGCTCATTCTCAATCTCCTCATATACCTATCGACCTACCTCCTTGTTCTCTCAAAATTCCTCCACTAACATCCCCATTTTTCCCATCTGATAGTCTCTCATGGCTTCCATGATCTGTGTCTGATTATTCATCACAAATGGACCATGTGTAGCCAATGGTTCATTGATCGGTTCTCCTGAAAGTAGCAGAAACCTGGTGTCTTTTTTAACAATCACTCCAATGTCGGTTCCTTCATTATCAAAGACGATCAACTGATGTTTCTCTACAAGTCCATGTCCGGAAATGGAAAGCTCACCATCCAGCAAGTACAGTGTTGTATTTCTATCTTCAGGAACGTGGAATATATGCTCCGCTCCAGAATGTAGTTTCCCCATTGCTGACAAAAGCGGGATTTGCGTTTTCACTTTTCCTTGCTTCCCATTCATCTCACCTGAAACCAACTGGATATATCCTTCACCCCTATCTGGATCAATGCGAGGAATTTCGCTCTTTTGAAGTGCCAGGTAATATGGCTGATCCATCTTATGCACTGCTGGAGTATTGACCCAAAGCTGAATGATCTCCTGATACCCTCCTTCTCTAGCCAACTCTTCAGATGGTCGTTCACTATGGATCATACCCATTCCAGCGTTCATCCATTGCACTCCTCCTTCACTTACCACACTACTATTCCCTCTTGAGTCCCTGTGATGGACACTCCCCTCAAATACAAAAGTGACGGGTGAAAATCCCCGGTGTGGATGGGGGCCGACACCAGCATGTTTGTGATTGGTGTCAGGTTTCACCACTAACCTGGCATGATGTAAAAGCAAGAATGGATCTATCTGCTCTACATTTTGAGTAGGTAGAGGTTGCCTTAACGGAATACCCCCCATATCTACAAGGTTACCATATAATATTTGTTTTACCTTTTTCATTTTTACCTCCATTTATATGTATATACATATATTTCAGTAAAAGGTTGCAATTTTGAGAATGTCTAAAACTTTTCTAGGGGGATTTCGCTGAGCTGTTGTTTGATCTTTTTGCTGACACTCAGGATATTAAGGTGACTATTTTTTGCCTTTCGAAGATTTCGATTGTTCCGCCTTGATTTGCTGATAGCTCCAAACATTTTGATAAACTGGCCATAGGCTTTTACATAATTTAGATCCAAGGCAAGCAATCTAAAAGGGACCTTGAGTGTGAGAATTATTAAATAGACCATTCTGTAAATCCCATGCAAATGGATGGTGTGTAGGATCATCTTGTTACGCTTGGCGATGATCTTGACGAAAGATCTATTTATTTTTCCAATCGTTGTTGAGATGGGATGTTTACATATCGCCTGAGGCTCGAAATAACACTGGTATCCTATTTTCCATGCTTTCAAGCTTAAGTCAACATCCTCACCATAGTAGGGGCTGTAGATCTCATCAAAGCCACCAAGTTCTGTAAGTTTTAAACGATCGACCAGAGCCCAGCCTCCAGAAAGAAATACAGTAGGTAACCAGGTACTTGTTTCATTCTCCGGTAAATAGTTGATATTGGCCCGGATGGAAGTAGGACCAATGGTGGGGTATTTTGCAGCATCCTGTGTTTCACCATCCTGGTTTCCAATTACTTTTCCCATGACACCAAAAGTGTCCGGCTTTTCAAAATACTTAAACAGTGGCTCAAAGTAATCATCGGTTAACTCAACATCGGTATTAAGGAAAAGAACCAACTCTTTTGTAGCCCTGTGGATGGCAGCATTGATGTTTTTCGAAAAACCCTGATTGCGTTTGTGTTCAGCCAAAATAATATCCGGGTAATATTCCTTCAGAAAGGATACGGAACCATCAGTTGAGGCATCATCGGCAATGATCACTTCATAGTCATCAACATGTTTTTGCAAAGCACGATAGAGGAGAGGTAAGTTTTCCTTAAGAAGATCTGCTCCGTTGTAATTGGGGATAGTTACAGAGATACTTTTCTTTTGAGACATTTTCTTACTTTGACCATTCGTAAATATAGTAGTAGCTGTCAAATGATTGATAATTTGGTGTAGGTTTGAATTCAATAATCTATTTAGATGACTACAACAGATTTTACAAAGGATAAGTATAGCCAAAAGAATAAGGAATACTTTACAGTGGAAAGACGCGAGATGCTGGGCTTCCTCCCTGAGCAAATTGACTGTTTATTGGATGTAGGATGCGGTGATGGTCTGTTTGGGGAGATTGTAAAAAAGGAATTTAGCTCAGCCAAAGTTTGGGGGGTGGAGTACGAAGAGCAATCAGCGAATGAAGCTCGTAATAGGCTAGACAAGGTATTGACTGGAACAATTGAGGAAAACTTAAATCAATTGCCAGCAAATCACTTTGATTGTATCATATTCAACGATGTTTTAGAGCATCTCATTGACCCATATAGCGTACTGGAAAACATTAAGTCAAAACTCAAACCTTCCGGGGTTATTGTGAGCTCAATACCCAATATCAGGTATTTCCGAAATTTCTTTGATTTTGTATTACACAAAAACTGGGACTATACTGAGTCCGGGATTATGGATATAACACATTTTAGATTTTTCACCTACAAAAGCATTCGGAAAATGTATGAAAACGCTGGTTACAAAATAGTACAGCACAAGGGTATTAACAAGACAAAAAGCATCAGGCCAGCGATTCTGAATATATTCACCCTTGGACTCTTTTGGGATATAAAGTATCTACAATTTGCTACTGTTGCTACAGTGAAATAGTAACTCACAAATCACCAAGAAGATGATAGTATTTGTCTTTATTCTTCTGAATATAGAGTGGGTATGTATCAGAAATTTCTTCCAGCTCAAATTTCCAGTCTGAACCAAATATATCACCGCCTTCTTTTATGATTTTCTCCAGTCTCCTTGGGTCTTTAAGTTCATTCGTGTTAAATTCTTTGTGGGCAAAAGCTTCAATTTTTTGAATTAGATGGTCTATCCCACCTACTGATGTAAAATGCCATCCACCGTCGCTTTCGTCAATTATTTCAAACCCTCTTTTTTTAACGATTTTCGGGTCACGATGCAGTCTGGCTAGATAGGTATTGATATTCTTTAAACTGCCATATGGCATCATAACAGAACCAGGCCATCGGTCGTTGTTGCAACGACAGTTTAAGAAATATCTGAAAATATCCTGGTGGAATAAGATTGCCTGTTTGGAGTTTTTGTGCTTGGAGATGCTTTCTGGTCTCGGAATCTCATCCAGATCGGAGATGATCACCTGGTCCTCATCTTTTGCTTCTTTTAACCCTTCAAAAAACATTTCTCTCTGCACATATTCAATATCCCAGGTTTTTACTGGTCTCCAGCGAGTAAAGAAAGTGGGATAACCTTTCTCCAATTTTAAATAGGTCATTTTATGCTCAAAATCCTTAAATCTTGACCAGTTCTCTTCCAGGTTCATTGGTTTTGGTTTTCCCTGATGCGTCCGATTGGCCTCTACAATCACAAACCTGTCAACAACATCATTCAAAACATTCAACCGGATTTCAAGCAGATCCAGTTCGTTGAAGAAATTAAAACAATCGTAGATCATGTCACTTTGAGAATGTTCTGGCAATGGATTTAACGAATCGTGTCAAAGTAAGCTTCAAATTGGTTTTTACCAGCTCTACTTTTTCTGATAGGCTGACTTTGAACAATCCTGTTTTGTAATAAACAGTATCACTCTTGTCTTTGAACCATATGTCGTATTCATGATCATCCATCCATTGTTGTATCTGCTTCATATATGGATTGATGTATAGTTTACCGTGTGTTTCTATACTGATCACTTTTGGAGTACTCTTTAGGTCCTGTAATACATACCATTCACAGCCTTCTGTGTCAATACTCAGCAGATCGATATTTCCAGGATCCAGGGCGGAAAACTTTTCGCAGGGAACAGAAAAGCTTTCTGATTCATTTATCACATATTGATCATTAACAGTGGCAGGGCTATAGGGTAACTCACTCACAAAAGTAGAAGCAGCGGCCTTACTCAGATTGATAGTTCCTTTTTTGTCAAAAACAGCCACCTCATGAAGGGTAACATTGTCAAGTCCTTGGAAAGTTTTCTTGATTATTTCTATTGAGGAAGGGTCAGGCTCAACCAATATTGTTGGTGTACCTTCGTATATATAGTCAATTACATTGGACGTTTCAGGAAGGTAAACTCCCACTTCGCAACAAGAAGAGATTTTCAGATCTTTTTCCTGCGTTTTTTGAAATAATAATTTCTTTTCTCTCATGCTTCTATTCTTGTTTCACCCATGTGTTAAGCACACCTATTACCTTGTTTGTTGTAATATCCAATACGTTCGGGTTTACGGATTCCGCTTCCAAATAACTACTCTGAATTCCTATCGGTCCCCACCTGCCTGCATGCATAGGTCTCACAGAAGGATAAAGTCCAAGGCATTGAATTCCTGAAATCGATGCTATATGCAATGGGCCAGTGCTACAAGCCAGCAATCCGTCACATTGCTCAATGAAATCAATAAAACTGTTCAGTGTAAATTCCCCTGTAATATCAGTTACATTTTCTCCCTCAAAGATAGTGGGTAATTCTGATCGTATAATCGTGCCTTCATCAGCTGTTCCACTAATAAAAAATTGGAATTTATCTCGTGGTAACCCATCGATGATGTCCTTGTAAGAGTTCAGAGGCCATTCCATGGCGCTACCTTTTGATTTTGTATGGAGGATGACATTGATTTTGTCAGTCAATAATTCGTGAGCTCTTTTTTCCCTTGTTTTATGCCACCCGGAAAAAATGTTCAGTTCCGCCAGTGAGTATGTTTTGTCAATACCTAGTGGAGCAAGGAGTTTTGTGTTGAGTTGAGCTTCGTGAAGAGGGCTGTTTTTTCTGGTGAAACTGACCAGTTTGTTGCATGTCCACCAGTGGAATATCCTGTGGCTGGTTCCAATTCTCAGTTTAATATTCCTTTTAGCAGCCAATTGAGCCACTTTTTTATTTGGAAATACATGGATAATGCAATCTGCTTTCGGTAGATCCATGGTCTTGCTGATTTCATTCCAGTTCAAAAACTCATCCACATGTTGAGATCTTTTTACAATCGCTTCTGTATAGCTACTGCCAAGAAAATAGATGAAGACACCTGGAATATTTTCTTTCATTATCCCGGCTAAAGGCAATGTCAGAACTACATCACCAATCTTGTCAGTTCGGCTAATGATGATCTTCATACCTTGAAAGCATTCGAATTTTAGTATACTTCAAAAAATTGGAGTACGCAGATAATACACAAATCACAAACCCGTGATACCCATCAAGAAAGCCAAGCTGGAAAAAGTATTTCTTGATAAAAGTAAACCAGGGATTAAGTAAGATGTGAACAACCAGCGATACCTTCTTGCCTTTCTTGATAGCCTCTTTAGCCGCTATTTCAGAAAAGTGATTGGCTGTTTTAGCATGATCATGAATTGTGGGGAAGGAGTAATGCAGCATGTCTGCTTTTATGTAGCCAATTCCGGCACCTTCACCCACTATTACTCTGTCATGAGGATTTTCACCTCCCCAGGAAGCCTTGTTACGATCAAAAAGTCGGACTTTCTTATCCGGATACCATCCGCAATGTTTGATCCACTTGCCGCAGTAGTTAGTCAAACGATTGATGTAGTAGGCATCATTCACCCAGTTGTCTTTTGCCTTCATGATTTCGGTTCGGGCAGCCTCAGTCAATGCTTCGTCAGCATCCAATGACAGGATGATGTCATATTTGGCTTTTTGAACAGCCACATTTTTCTGTTCGATATGTCCGGCAAAGGGATTTTCAATGAAATTCACCTTCAATTTCTCACATATTTCCTTTGTTTTATCTGTAGAAAAGGAGTCTACTATGAGTATTTCATCCACCACATCCACAATAGAAAGGATACATCTTTCGATGTTCCTTTCCTCATTGAATGTGATGATGACACCAGATATTTTTACAGACATGTAATCAATCTACGTTGAGTTCCTGAAAGGTAGCTTCCAATGCTTTGAAATGATGCGCTATATTAAAGAATTTGTCGGCCTTTTGCTTCCCCTGTAAAGCGAGTTCTTCTAATAACCGCTTGTCATTGACCAGTTTTTCTATGGCGTTTGCCAAACTCTGGCTATCGCCTGGTTGGAAAAGTAAACCGGTCTTTTCATGGTCTATGATTTCTGGAACACCCCCGCCACTGGCACCAATTACTGCGACTCCCATACGCATGGCTTCTGCCAGTACCAATCCAAACGTCTCATCAGCTGTGGTGAGAACCACCATATCAAAGTAAGGCATAATCGTTTGTGGCTGGTCCATAAACCCGGTTAGAAAAACCTGGTCACCAAGATTCAGTGATGAGATTTGTTCCTTCAGGTATCTCTCATAGTCGGGATGAGAAATTGACCCAACTAAAAAAAGATCAATAAGTATGTTTTTGCTTTTTAGGTGTGATGCTGCTTGTATGGCCAGATGTTGATTCTTTTTCCGATCGATACGACCAACAATACCAATTTTTATCGGAGAGCTACCCATCCCATGAAATGGATTCTGTTTCCTAAGTTTTGGTGCAGGTACTCCATAGTACAAACAATGTACTTTATGATCTGGCAAACCAACTTTTTCTTTCACCTGTTGTTTCAAACGCTCGGTTATGGTAATAAACAAATCGATATGAGAATAGATAAATCGGTGATATAATCCTTTTTTGGATCGGGGCATATTCATCTGCCGGGTATGTACATGCTTAAATTTATGCCCACTGAAAACCTTTGCTAGTGCAATCGGAGCCAGGTCTGTTTTCACATGGGAGTGCACAATATTCGGTCGAAACGATCTGATGGTAGACGACAGGTGTATTGCCCTGCTCAAAATTCCGGTTTTAGCTAAGGCATGAAATTTTATTTTAGAATCTTTCAGACTCTTGTGAATGAGTGAGCCTTTTCTGATGTACCCCTGAATACTAGGAGATTTATCCTGACTCAGTTTCTCACAGCACTTTACAAAATAAAGCTCAAGCCCACCCAACGATTCACTTGTGCAAACCTCCAGTATTTTCACAGCCTGGGATTATTCTTATTGGCATAGTCTTTCAGGCTTTCCCAATCCTTGTTGGTCCATTCGCGTACCTTGTCCAGGTCAGATTTCTGGATCAATGGGTTCCTGATAACCCATTTCCTGGGAAGCAACACAGCGAAATACATGATCATATGAAAGAGGAGCCACCAGGGCCTGAAATATAACCAGGTCTCCCACCGATTTTTTCCTCCTTTGATCTGTCCACTGTAAACATGCTTGCGAAAAAATTTGACAGCATGTAGCTGCTTTTCTTTCCAGGCAGTATGTCGGGGTCGAACAGAAACAGCCTTTTTACTATAGGTAGCTCCACAATACCTGGCGATCAGATCGATGAACTTATAGGGGGCAGAAAGGTCTTCATGAAAAAGGATCAGTGGCTTTTGTGTAGAGTACTTTTCAATAATTCTGATCTTATCCATGAAGATCATCTCTTTACGGTCCCAGAACCCATTATTGTGCTCTACATCAATGAAATCGGCAAATTCTTTATAAAAACCACCCTTTACATGTCGCTTATATTGTGAGGCAATCCATTTATCCTGCCTACGGAATACTACTATGATATGAGCATCCGGATGAACCGAGCAAAACCAGCTCACTTCATCCTCAAATTGCCTGTCAAATTCCCGGCTGACCAGATATTTAGTGTCTTTCCCCTTTTCAATGATGCCGAGTGACTTTTTATACTGATTGGTAGGAATGTATTTTATATCCTTGAAATAAGGAAAAACACTGTGTTGGAGGTATGTAGAGGCAGTTTTACCCAACCCAACATGGAAATAAATTTCTGGTTTCTGCTTGCTCATTTAAACATTCAAAACAAATCTTTTTCGCCCTAATTATTCAAGAAAAGCGCATTTAAAATTACTTTCAGCTTATTTAGATTAATTATAAACAATCTGAGTTCATTCCCGTATAAAACATGTAGATACATTAAAGTATTGGTTTGGTATGTTATCCCTTTTCTCGACTGTGTATATGAGTAACCAGGAAGTAATAGAAAATAACGATAAAGAAAGACGGGCAAAGTTCCAGTATCCGGAAAAAACCAGGATGGAGATCTTTGATAAAGAATTCCTTCCAAACATAGATGCGATGTACAATTTTGCCTACAGGCTGACCTTTGATGAAGATGATGCAAAGGATTTGGTTCAGGATACCTATATGAAAGCATACAGGTTTATCAATTCGTTCCAGAGGGGCACAAATGCCAAGGCGTGGCTTTATAGGATCCTGAAAAACAGTTTCATCAATGACTTTAGAAAGAAAAGTAAGGAGCCATCAAAAGTAGATTATCAGGAAGTAGAGAACTTCTACAATTCAGATGATGTTGATAGCAATAAGACAGTTGATCTGAGAGTGGATACGCTCAAGGATATGATGGGTGACGAGGTGAGCAATGCACTGAATTCCCTGGCGGTTGATTTCCGTACTGTCATTATTCTATGTGACCTGGAAGGATTCACCTACGAAGAGATGGCCAAAATATTGGATATCCCTATCGGTACAGTCCGATCAAGACTACATAGAGCCAGAAATTTGCTGAAAGAAAAACTGAAGTCCTACGCTGGAAGCATGGGATATAAATAATTTTTGTTTACTTCGTTGAAATAATTTTGTCATCTGATGGAAGAATCTACAGATAAGGCGGGTAATTCCGGTTGTAGCGAATACCTCGAAATTTTGCACTTGATGCTTGATAATGAGGCCACTAAAGAACAGGAAAATTACCTATCCGCCCACGTTGATAAATGCATGTCATGTCTGAAGCATTATGAAGTCGAGAAAGAGATTAGAATTTTAATCAAAACAAAATTAACCAGTCAGCCGGTACCCCCGGGATTGGCATCCGAGATTAGACGCAAGATTTTTAAGAGTGCCTGAACCAACTAAGAAGGGAAAGGCCTTTATTTTTTCTGCACCATCAGGAGCAGGAAAAACGACCATCGTAAAAAGGCTACTTTCCGAACTCCCGCAACTAAGTTTTTCTATTTCTGCAACA
>JAHCMM010000266.1 GCA_019192515.1 Cyclobacteriaceae bacterium SS2 | reverse complement strand
CTATATAAGAAAGGCAGCAGCGGATTCTTCAGGATTTTGCGTATTTTCTTAAAGTCCGGTTCATGCTCAGCACTCCAAAGCCAGGAATTCATGATCACAAGTTGCTTTATCCTATCCGGATGTTGGATCGCAAAGTTTAAGCCAATAGGACCTCCAAAATCGTGTACAACAAGAGAAATGTCCTTTAAATCCTTTTCAAGGATAAATTTTTCCAGCGTTTTTGAATGGTTTTGTGTGGAATAGTCATATTCCTTCGGTTTGTCAGAAAGTCCAAAACCTATATGATCGATAGCGATGCACCGAAATTGACTGCTGAGGGACTTAATCACATGGCGAAAATCGAAGCTCCAGGATGGGGTGCCGTGTACATACAATAATACCGGCCCTTTCCCTTCATCCACATAATGCATGTCATGACCATTGATGTGATAATAGTGAGATTGGAACGGGTATTCAGCTTTGTCTAGCCAGTGGAATGTTTTTTTCATAGTTCAAAGCTCGTTGTCCCGGATATAACAATTCTTGGTCTATACCAAGTTAGATCTTCACTGAGTTGTAAAGCTTGCTAAAGTTGGTGGCGTCGATATTCAGGTACGATGCAATGTATTTGTGTGGGACCAGCTGAAGCAGGTGGCCACTACGGGCACAAAAGGCTTTAAATCGTTCTTCGATAGTCGTAGATTGAAGTTCGATGTGACGGCTGATTACTCCTGCAAGCAAAGCTTCACTCATTTTCCTGAAAAGCCTTTCAAGGCTTTGTGATTTATCAAATAGTTGTTGCAAGGCTTCAAAGGAGATGTAGTCCATTTCGCTATCCGTCAGGCACATGAGAGAATAGCTGGAGGGTGCCTGAAAAGTAAAAGATTCCGGAATTGCACAAAAATTAATGGGATAGGTAAAAGCAATCACATGCTTATGTGTGTCTGTCTCATAAAAGGACATTTGCACACCCTGCCTCACGATGTACAGGTTTTTTTGTACTTGCCCTGGCATTGTGATAAACTCTCCTTTTTTGAAGGCTCGTGTTCTCAAAGAGTCCTCAAAACCTTTAAAATCCTGCCTACTTACAGCGTGAAACTGGCTGATATATTCATACAGATCCATGCTCTGNAATTAGGTCTCTAGTTCTCCTTTTTCAGAAAGCATAATGGCAATAGGAGCCGTAGCTGGAAACTGAGAAAATACGATGATCATGATGACGGTAATAGGTATACTTAGGATCATGCCTGTGACACCCCATAGCGCACCCCAGAAAGATAATGCCAGGATGGTGACCAGTGCACTTACATTCATCGAATTTCCCATGAGTTTGGGTTCCAGTACATTTCCTACAAGTACCTGGATGGCCCCCACCAAAATAAGCACCAGGAAACCAGGGCCAAACTCGCCAAACTGGAGCAAGCAAAATATGGCTGGAAAAAGTGTTGCTATAAGTGACCCTATGGTAGGAATAAAGTTGAGGAGGAAGATCAGGAAAGCCCAGAATGCTGGTGAGTCAATACCGATGATCATGAGCACAAAATAGCTTAATACTCCCGTGATCAGGCTTACCAGTGTTTTCAAGCCCAAATACTTGGCGACTGACCGTTCAATCCTGTCCAAAATTCCAGAAACCTTCTCATATTGCTGTTTTCCGGTGATCACTTTTTTGAGCTTTGTTTCAAAATGGGACTCTTCTAAAAAGACAAACAGAAAATAGATCAGGATAATGAAGGTATTACCAAGAATATCTGCAAGGGAGGTGACTATGGAGCTTAGAAGGCCAGTAAAATTAAAGTTCCCTATATGAGTGGTTAGAAACTCCATTAAATCGATATTCAGCAGGTTATTGATCTTTTGGATCAGGTCATCTACATTCTTTTCATACTTGTCATATGATTTTGCCAGCGTCTGGATGCTCACTGTGATTACCCGTGAAATGGTCCCCAGCGTGATCAGAATAAATAAAGAGGTAATTAATGTTTTAGCCCAAGAGGGAAATTTATCCTTAACGAATTTTATCCGGTCAAGAAGGGATTTGAGTTCACGCACAATAAACCACAACAGGACGGCAAAGACGAATGGCACAATGAGGTTCTGACCAAAGGTTAGTACAACTACGATGGAGATTGAGACTATGAAAAAGTAGGCAGTGTTTCTTAGGTTCATGGTGACTGTCAGGATATAAAGCTAAACGAAATCCGCTTAAGAAGTTTACAGCATCGTTCTGAAAGTGAGATTGATCCTCGGGGTGTTCACGGTTTTGGTTGGTGGTAGCCTGTGCCACCAGTTTCTTTGTATTTCACCACCCATCAGCAACAGGCTACCGTGGTCCAACATTAGGTCAATCCGCTCTTTGGTCTTTTTGTGCTTGAAAGCAAACTTCCTTCTGGCCCCAAAACTCAATGAGCCGATGGCTGCATCTTCTTTCAGATCTTTTTCATCATCACTGTGCCAGGCCATACCTTCATCTCCGGAATGATAGAGATTCATCAGGCAGGAGTTGTAGGTGGTTTTCGTCAATTCTTCGGTAGCCTGCTTAAGCTCCAGCAATTCGCTGGTCCAGGGCAAGGCTGATTTTGTAATCTTTGAATAAGTGTATTCGATTGGGGTATCCGCATACCAGGCTACTTTTCTTTTGGTTATAATACGCTTGCCAAACATCATGGCTTCATCATGTCGCCATTCAATATGATTGAATAGGAGCCGGAAGTATTGATCAGCCTGCTTTTCGGAGAATACCTGACCGAAATAAAATACCTGGCCATCGTAAGGAAGAAGGTTTTTGTGATTTACAGCCATTTGCTAGAGGTGTCCTACCCTGAGGAGTAACGGGAATTTTACCTTTTTCGATGCATTTTCTGACCATCGGTCAGCGAGTGATGAATGAAGTTCAGTGACAGGGTTAAAGTTATTCTGTGAAGTGAATTTCTTGACTGCGGACCAGGTATTTAAATATCCGATAAAATGCTCAAGGTTCCATTCCAGCTCGATGCTGAAATCAGGTGTAGATAACTCTTGAAATGGGAATGGAACAGTTTGGTAATACTCATCGATATATTTTCTTTCCTTGTCCCAGTAAGGACCTATGACATTCTGGTAAAAGATATCGATCAATTGATCAATTTCCGTAGAAACACTTACCCTTCCATAACCTACCACACATATGATTGCATCTTTTTTTCCAGTCCTTCTGACCTCAGCATAGAACTTATCAAAGTCAAACCAGTGAATGGCTTGTGCTACGATGATCAGGTCAAAAAAGTAGTCGGGGAAGGAAGATTTCTCTGCAGGTTGAACAGCATAATGAATGTTTTTGGCTTCCAGGGCCTGATCAATTTGGGCCTGGCTGATGTCTGTGGCAAAAACTTTATCAAAAGACCCGGCCAGCTCAAATGCAACCTGCCCATTTCCTGTACCACAATCCCAGGCTATTTCTTTATGAGGTGTAATATCATTGAGATAGCCAAAGAACTCACTGGGGTAATGAGGTCTGAACTGTGCATATTTCTCCGATTCAGTCGAAAAATGATCCTTCATGGGTCATGGTTCTGACGTCGTTATTTCTACGTCTTTGAACATATACATATTGTCACTTAATCGAAGGGGTTTTCCACTTCTTGATGAAAGGTGATAGAGCTTCAGATTAAGTTCCCTGGTGATGACATAGGGGAATTTTTGTTGGTAGGAGTCATCCGTCATATCAGGATTGAGATCGGCAAAAATTGTAGGCCCTTCATAATCCTCTGTATGATTTTCATCATTGATAAAAAGCTTTTCAATGGTAACAGTTTCCGGCATGTAGCAGGTATACCCAAAGTCGTGCTGGCCTGAATTATGTCCTCCAATGAGACTGACTTTACTTACCTCCTGTCCATTATTGGGTATGAAAGTACAATTACGGATGATGAAGTCACCTTGCCAGGTGCTGCCGTAGTCGCTCCTAAGGTTTACCAGGGTTCTGCCTCGTATGGTTGAATTTTCTATAAGTAGTGTACCGGTGCCTATAGCATTGATGCCCATATGACCCATGGTGGAATTACGAATGGTAGCATTGGCCACACCCATGTGCGCATCGAAGCGGGAAAACACACAACTATCATACATCAGGTTTTTACTGTAATTGGATCCCATTATACCCCAGTAGGTTCGGTCATTGATGTCATTTGTCTGGCTACAATTGATGAATGAAACATTGAGTGCCCGGTTGATTGAGATGTCGTAGGTGCCCATGGAGACCGGCACCCCTGCTGAGCCAATGGTTCGGTAAGTTTTGTGTCCGGTGAGGATGGTATTCCTTACTGTAACGTTCCCGCAGTCACGGGCAATGATAAAGCCACCATAAGGTGCACCATGATCGCCTTCGCCCGTCACGCGATGTTCTAAGCCCTCTACAACAACATTGGAACGTTTGATGGCCAACCCTCGACTATAGTAGGTGTATTTTGATTCTGCCTGGTTGGCAATGGTGGTGAAGATGCCGCCTTTGATAGTCAATGTGGTCTCATCCATCGGGAGGGCGTTGATCTCAGTGATCTGGTTAAACTCCCAAATAATGGGTGTGTTCTTGTCCACATTCCCATCCTTATCCACAATAAAGATGTCTGTCTGTGACGATCCATTGTTCTGGTTTGGACCAAAACGGATATATCTTTTAACGTTTGAATCAGTGACCGTGATCAGACAACTGGAGGGTAAGTTGGCATCAATTTTTGTCTGGTTTCTTCTCAGTGTAGAGATGCCTTCCAAGGGAAAAGATTCCAGGGTGGAAGTGACCTGAAAAATGGGAGCCTGCCTGTTTTCAACATTGGTGTCATCAATGGTGAATTCTGCAGTGCCGAAATCAGTATCGGTCATAATGATAACGGTCCGTTCTTTACCTCCGATGTAATATGTAGCATCGTCGTCAGCTTTTACAGGTATTCCGAATTGGTTTGCAACAGCATGGGTAGCTGCAATCGCATCAATATCATCTGTTTTACCATTACCCTTTGCACCAAAATCACCATAGTCTAGAGATCCCCTGGACTTGAATTTGTCCAGATCTTTGGGGGAGACGTTGACCTCCAATACCCCTGAATCATCAACCTTGAATTTTGTTTTTCCTTTTTCAGAAGTGATTTTGATATTATCCGGGGTTTGGGCCTGCCCAGATTGCAGACCAGAAATCAGGAGTAGAGCTATGATTAGATATTTCATCAAAAATGGGTTTTGGGTTTAGCTGTAAAGAACAATAGAAAATAGCAATTTTGCGAGAAACGGGACAAAAATTGGCTAGGGTAAGTATTTTCTTTTGATGACTTCAAGGTGATGTCTTTCGTGACCAATGATTGATCTAAGAAAATCTTCAAGTGAGATCTCGTGCTCCCGGGCAAAAACCTTTGATGGCCAATTGCTCTGCTGATAAAGTGTTGACAAAGCTTAAAGAGGCTGCACGGATATTTTGTAAATCCGAAATCAGCTGGCTCATGGTGAGCTCTACTTATAGAAATCCTTACTGCAATCTGTAGCAGTTAGTCGGTCTTAATCTTCCATTATCTCAAATGTGAAAGCCTCCTGATCCTCGAATCCAAACTCATCTTTGGCAGTCACAACAACAGAATGCACACCAGGTGCCAGCGTTGGCAAGGGGTATTGCCAGATGTGAGAAGAGATTTCCGGTTCTGCATGCCGGTCTCCCGTGCCATGATACTTTTGATACATCCGGGTGAAAGCTGGATCAGTTCTTTCTATATACTGCATGGCTACCGGTTCTTGTCCATCCAGGGATAGCATGACCACATCACGTTCACCTCCGTCAAAGAAATTTACCACTACGTGGGTGTTATCTTGCTGATAGCCACGATCAAGACCGACCGGATGGGTTTGTTTGGTGCTGTCTTTATGGAATAACAGGGGATCGAGTGTGATTCTGAGCCGGTCGGTAGGATCGCCTCCAGCAGGGATAAACCTGGGTTTGACCTTGGTGCCTTCGAAGTAGAAGATGTAATATCCATTGGGATTGCCATCAGCCATGATGTTGTCTCTTACACCACGCTCATCTCTAGGACCCCGACCCCAACCGCTTCCTCTAACTTCTGCCAGGGTATGGGCGATAAACGGGTAGCCATGCCATCCATGCGTATGGTTGACCTCTACTTTCCAGCTGTTGCTGGTGTCGTGCCCCGCAATGCCATAGACATACTGGAATCTGCTGAGGATTTGGAGAAGTTCTTTGAAATTATCAGTGTTGGTGGATTTTGGAAAAGTTCGGTTATTGGCATAAGTGATCAACGGGATGTGCGTAATGATCATGATGAGCTTATCAGTGGGCACATGCTTGAGGTCATTCTCAATCCATTGCATCTGCTCTTCATCGATATGCCCGATGTAACCATTTCCCTTTCCCAGAAATCCAACATTGTTGAGTGCCAGGAAATGCACCTGACCGTAGTCGAATGAATAATAATCAGGACCGAAAACACTTTTGTAGGTTTCCGTAGCGTGCTCGTGATCCGGTGATTCCGGGTTGACGTCATGGTTACCTGGTACATTCCAAATGGGGATACCGATGAGTGACATCAACCTGTTGTGGCGTTCATATAGACCAAGGTTGTCATTCACAAGATCTCCTGCTACCAACCCGAATTTAGCATCGTAGGGATTGCCAAAGAGCTCATCGATGATGTCTTTTCTCATCTGATCAAGTTCCTCATCACGGGTAGTCTGTGGGTCAGCAAATCCCATGGCCTTGAAAGAATCCGGTACCACGCCTTCTATTAACGGAAAGTCAATGGTTTTGGGAAGTGGTCCGGTCGGTTCTATCACAGGCCATTTCCATTCTGCAACTTTTGGAGTGCCTTTTGGGTAGTGGCGGTAGTAGAATTGAGGAAGCTGCACCTCGTCTAAAGGGATGCTATATCCGGAAGGTTTGGAGATGAAAAGGATGCTTTCGGGAGGTAGGTCAATGGTATACTTTCCCTTTGAATCTGTTTTGACCACTTCCATTCCATTGGAGACACTGACTCCTTCGATCCCTTTTTCATCGCTTTCGAACTGACCATTTTGATTCGCATCGAAATAGACCGTGCCTTTGGCTTTTTGGGCTTGTGAGATCGAGGGGAATAAAATAAGGGTGATGATGATTATTGAAAGAAAGGTTCTTATGCAGTTGCTCATTATTTGGGTTTGGTGTTCTGTTGTATACAAATCTACTTGCACAACCAACGAAAGTACCCCTGGTCAATTAAATTTTACTTTAACTTAACGCAAGTTGTGGCCCCACTCCAGGTGGTGGCCACAACTGCGGTCGGTTGTAAGTTTAAGTTTGACACCACAAACGAATAATCTTTAATTTCTGTTAACTTTAGTAAGATTACCACTTAGAATATAAAGTATGGATAGAAAAGAATTTAAAAAAGAATTGGAGCGGCATAAGAACCAAATAGATGCCAGTATTCAATATCTGCAAAAGGGATTTGAAAATCTAAGCAGAAGAAATTATGAGTTCTATGAATTTATAGAAACAAATTACTATGATCTGGAAGAACGTTTAACAATTCTTGAGAGAAAGGTCAAAGACCTGCCATGATCAATTTCGATGATCGTAACTCAACACTTCACTAAGTTTCCAGACTTCGTTCTCCAGTAGCCACACATGAGTGAACTTTGCCGAGCTGGTATAAACGTCTTCTTTTCCTTTCTCCTGGATATAAAAATGGTGCTCACCATGCTGTATGGCGCCATATAAATTACCATTTTGATATAATGGGTAAACTACCAGGCTACTTTCTTCTACTTTCCGGATAGGCTTTTGTGTGTTGCTGCCACAGATATACTTCTTTGTGTTTTCAAAAAACACCTTTCGATCCTGAACACCACTTTGATCATGGTAGAACCTTAAATCATCTGCAACTACACTTTCAAGGTATTCAAGGTCACATTGATTGAAACCACGCTCAAAGAAGATGCTATCCTGTGCTTTTAAGGAAATGAATAACTCAGATTCTGCTGAGACCTGCCCGAAAAGTATGCTGCTTTGACAACAGGCAATAAAAATGAGTAATCTTTTCAAATCCTTTTTGCCTTGGATGGTCAGTTAAATCCCAAATACTTCATCACAGCTTCATCACCTTCCAACATTTTCTTTGGTTTTGGGCTTTTTTCATTGAATACCATGAGATCCTCCGGTGGCAGGATCGTTACAAAATCCTCTACATACCGATCATCGTAAGGAATATTTCGATAGCTCAGTTTCAGGTGATGAGCAAAGAAGTTGTAAGCAGCTGTTCGTTTAGAGTAACCGTAATCGTGTCTTTCCCCAGCCAGGTGCACATTTTCCACTTTGTTTTCGGCATCATACAATGCATAGACTTTTTGCAGATAAGGGAACTCAATGTTAGGGGTATTCCTTGTCCAGTCCACACCATCGGAAATCACCAGTTGGGGTCTGGGTGCACACAGTGCAGCTACTTCCACATTATTGGTCTGATGAGTAGAGCTTTTATGTATCGGCATGCCACTCTCACATACACAGCCACCAAAGAAATGGGCTGACACCTGCACAACCGGGACGGAAACTTTTATCCGATCATCAATGGCAGCTAAAACAAATGTTTGGGTTCCACCCCCGGATCCTCCGGTCATACCAATTCTCTCGGGATCCACATCAGGGCGTGAAAGCAGGTAATCCAGTACACGTTGGCTGTTGTAAGTTTGGAGTGTAAGCGCGATAGGAATGTCGTGAGTAACCTGTGTGCATTCGGCATAACCTACCATATCGTAAGCAAAGACGATGGCACCCATCCGGGCGAGAACAGCGCCTCTGAGCTGGACATAATGAGTAAGACGTTTATTGGCCAGGTGTCCATGCGGACTCAGGATGGCAGCATACTTATCCTTTTTCATCGTTGGCCGGTAGAGGTTTCCTGTTACATAGAAGCCCAGGAAGCTTTCGAGGGCAATGTTTTCCACGATATAACCATCCATCTCACGCGTGCTGTTGATGATGACTTTGGGTGCACCTTTTGCTTTGGGCATTTTGTCAAGCTGCATCCCATCCACAATTCCTTTCCTGATGACTTCTGCTCGTCGCTCCCACGATGCTTTATCATCCCAATTGGATGCAAATTCTTTCATCATCATGTTGCCTTCTGCTTCAGTCCAGTAGTGCCCCTGGCACAACATGGATTCCTGGGCAAGGAGAGAAAACTGAATAATGAATAAAAACAG
>JAHCMM010000265.1 GCA_019192515.1 Cyclobacteriaceae bacterium SS2 | reverse complement strand
CAAACAATTTACCCTGAACAGGTCCTACTGGCTTTCCATAATGATAGTCTTCTGCACTTTGACTCACATCTGACAAGTAGTGGTGAGGTTTGGTATTGGATGCTATGGGAACGATCTGATCAAGGTCAATTGCGGGTATGGGTGAGCCTGTAGAAGTTTTTATGTCTATACTAAAACTTAGGGTGCTCTCTCCGGCCGAATTATCAATTGTGACATAATGTTCTGCCGAATCCCCTGTATTCAACGTCTCTGTGATCAGTAATGGGCTTACCGTCATCACAGGTGGTAGTACACCACTTCCTGAGAGGAAAATTGACGTGGTATCTGCATTGGCAAATATGGTGAAGTAGGCACTCGTATCTCCCACTGCGGATGGAGTAAAGGATATGCTAAGGTTCCGACTGGTTGATTCTGATATACTGAAAGACGTATCCTCAGCTATAAACACATCATTATTGGAATTGATGTCATTGATGACTAACAAACCCGTCCCCATGTTGGAAAATTGAAGTTTTAGCGTTGCCTCAAACCCTATTGGAGTATTGCCAAAGTCTGTAGATCCGGAAACTACCAGCAAAGGTTCGGCAGCTGGCACTCCAACCGCATTCCAGGCTTCAACGACAGCCAGGTGTTCAAAACTACCAAAACCAAATAGATCAATAGCAGATTGCTCGGCGCCTACTCTGGCATCGGTATATTCTGAAATCGGAGTCAGATAAACTGTGAGGTTTCTATAGGCAATCTGTTGAGCGGCTTCCAGGCCAATGGAGGGCACATTGAAATTATATCCGAAATCATTGGTTCCACTTCCCCCCTCTACCAGCAGGTAATACCAAAAATTCTGAACACCGCTGTTGTAGTGTACACCCCCATTATCTGCACTTCCGGTAAACCAAAGATCGCCCAAATAGGTATCGGGTTGCCCCTGAGAGTTAGGATTACTCATCGACCTGATCATACTTACTCCATCAAAATAGATTTGATCTGCCAGGTTCCAACTTGCAGTTTCTGGGAAGTTGACAAACTCAATAGATTGACCGAAAATATCGCTGAAGGATTCGTTTAAAGCTCCGGATTCATAGGAATAAACCAGTCCGGCACTATGCTCAGTGACAGCATGGGTAATCTCATGCCCCACAATATCCAGGGAAACAAGCGCAGAAGCTGTGACGCCATCACCATCTCCGTAAGTCATCCGGAATCCATCCCAAAAGGCATTGAAATAGTTGGTGCTGTAACGCACATATGAATTTATATCTGCTCCACTGTCATCGTAGCTGTTTCTGCCAAAATTGTCCAGGAAATAATCATAGGTAACCTCCGCTCCAAAGTGAGCACTTACTCCAGCCTGATTCCTGGTTGTTTCAAAATGATTGTCCGGATCCGTCATGGATACAGCACTTCCGTAGTTGGTGCCATTCAATAAATCATACGTGTGTATTCCTCTTGTCTCTTCTGAAAGGCTGTACTCAGACCCATTAAAATCGACAAGAATATCCACGGTGCCATCATACATGGAAACACCAGTACCCGGCTGTGTGACATGATGAAGTTTATTATAGAAGTTCATCACTTCACCCGTGATAGCATCTACTTCAATGTTGTACCTTCCCAGAGGCGACTCTGCATAGATATTGAACTGGTAGACCAGCTCTTTATTTGATCCTTTGTGGTATCCGGGACTGCTGATCAATAGTTTCCCTTTTGGATAATAGGTTGAATTAAGATCTTTAGATTCCTGCTTTAAAAATCGTTCCTGGTTTTCGTTTTCCCACATGTAAGATTGAGCGCCTATGTGATCAAGTGCCACCTGTAGAGCTTCTTGCTCTGAAAGTACAGGAGTTGTACGCACATTGAGGTCTTTAACGATATTTCCATTGGCTGATACCATGCGATTGCCTCTCGTATGGACGATGTATTCGGCACCAAAAACCTCAACCCCCTGATAGGTTTGCTTATATCGGGTATGCCCAATACCTTTTTGATCTATTTTTTTGGATGAATATTTCAGCTCTTCACTTGCTGAGAGGTTCAATAAAGCTTTCAGGTTGGGAATAGAATCCTGTGTGATATCGGGTCTGAATTTGATGAATCGGGGTGTGGAAGTCTCATCCACAACGATTTCCTGTGCCTGCTTTATTCTACTCCTGGCCTGTTCGCCTTGTAATAATTTTTGCTGCCCAAAGGTCTGGAGCAAACAGAGAAAAACTATCAGACCGGAAAACAGGTAATACTTCAGACTCATTAGGGGCGATTAATAAGGGTGATTTATATGAGAAACAATGTATTAGTAAATTAGGTGGTTAACTGATAATAAAAAAAGAATTTCGTGACTTTTATCAGATATTCTTTCAGGAGGATCGGATTTGCGAGGCCGGATATTTCTATAAAGAGGGCTAAGGAGTGTACCATTTTTGCGAGGCCGGATATTTCCATCCCGCTAGTAGCCATGCTTCTAGATTACGCCCAGCCGCATAGAAATATGCGGCTTCGTAGTGGGGTAAATCATCCCATCCCCAAATACTTTTTAATCACCATTTCCCCATCTGGCATGATGGGCTCCTGTTTCATAAAGGTCTCCAACTCCCGAGGTTTTAGAAAGAAAAAATCAACCACTTCACCATCCATTGGTTTGATGGGACCATCATAGGTGGTCAAAAACACATACCCCCAAACCTTGACGTATTCGTTCTCAAAATGAATATCAAATAGTGATTTGAGCGTCACTCCTGTGATCCCTACCTCTTCTTCAAGCTCCCGAACCGCATTTTGTTCGTAGGATTCATTCTCGGTGACCACGCCTCCTGTAGTAGGATCGAAATAGCTTGGATAAAGGTCTTTTCTGTCTGATCTTTTCTGTACCAGGATCGCACCTTTGGAATTGGTCACAATCACATAAGATGCTCTGTGCAGCAGGATATTGGCCCGCATGACTGACCGGGGTACCACATCGATAATTTCATTGGCAGGGTTGACTATGACGACTTTTTCTTCCATTGGTCGCAAGATAGTCATTCGTGCAACTACTCGGAGTGGTGGCTTGAATAGACTACTTTTGCGGCATGAACACCGAAGACACCATCGTCGCACTGGCAACACCTCCCGGGGTGGGCGCTATAGGCGTGATCCGACTTTCCGGAAAAGAGGCCATTGCCATTACCCAAAAGGTTTTCAAAGGGAAGGACCTCTCACAGGTGGCCAGTCATACACTGCACTATGGGACAATCAAAGATGGCGACCAGGTTGTTGATGAGGTGGTAGTATCCGTTTTCAGGGGGCCTAACAGCTACACCAAGCAAGATGTGATCGAGATCTCCTGCCACGGGAGCCCTTATATCCTGCAAAAGGTGATCAAGCTTTTGCTCAAACAGGGTGCACGACTCGCCAAAGCCGGGGAATACACCTTACGGGCTTTTGTCAATGGTCGGTTCGACCTGGCGCAGGCTGAGGCTGTCGCTGACCTGATATCATCAGAGAATGAATCCATGCACAAGGCCGCCATGAACCAGATGCGGGGTGGTTTTTCAGCAGAGATCAAGGCGTTGCGGGAAGAGCTCGTTCACTTCGCCTCGATGATCGAGCTGGAGCTGGACTTTTCGGAAGAAGATGTGGAGTTTGCCAGCCGGGACGAACTTAAAAAGCTCATCCACAACCTTCAAAAGCTTATCATTGCACTGACAGAAAGCTTTAACCTGGGGAATGCAATCAAAAATGGTATCCCCACGGTGATTGCCGGAAAACCCAATGCTGGGAAGTCTACCCTCCTCAATGCACTCCTCAATGAAGAAAAAGCCATCGTCTCTGACATCCCGGGCACCACACGCGACATTATTGAGGATGTGATCCACATCGACGGGATCAGCTTCCGGTTTGTAGATACAGCTGGTATCCGAACCACCGAGGATCATGTGGAAGCCATTGGGGTGGAACGTGCACATGCCCGCATGAAAGAAGCCGCTGTGATCATCTACCTGATCGACCTGGCCAATGACACCCCGCACGAGGTATCCCAACAGCTGGACTACCTAAAAGAGCTGGGTGTCCCCTACCTCATTGTGGGCAACAAAGCGGATAAACCGAACGAAGAAGTAATCACGGCACTGAAAGAAACAGACTTCCTCCAAATTTCCGCCCACAAAAAGGAAAACCTGGATACCCTGAAAGAAGCCCTGAAAGAAAGGGTCTCACTCAAAGATTTCAAAGCTGGCAATACACTAGTAACTACGCTCCGCCACTACGAAAGTCTGGTAGAGACCAACCAGTCACTGGATAAAGTGATTGAAGGGATTGACTCCGGCGTCACCAATGACTTCCTGGCGATGGACATCCGCAATGCCCTCCTTCACCTGGGTGAGATCACCGGTGAGATCACAACTGATGATCTACTGGATAACATCTTCAGTAAGTTTTGTATCGGGAAGTAAGTTGAATGTGAGTAAACTTCCATGTCTCACGAGATCGTCCAGTATCATAAAAAAACCACTTCCCTACTAAGAAAAGGGTCTCAAGTCGTATTAGCACTGATAATCATCATACCCTAAACGATTTAGTTGACACATTACCTGGCAGGTCATACGCCTTTACCCGGATTGAACCTCCCTCCGGAATATCCTGTGTGAGTGTAAACTCCCACTGTATTCCATTGTCAGTGGGTGTAGCTTCCCCGGAGGAAATCACCCGCTCATCTTCACCGATGATGTCAAACCCAACTTTTGCAAGCTGAGGATCTTCGTACGCTTCCACCAGTGCCCGGCTTCCCACTGCCCCGTTTGGTAAAATAAGATCACCAATCTCAGGTGCTCTTAGGTAATCGGTCACAGCAAGCGAGTAGGCATTCCTGACCCTGGTGATGCCGGCAGCTGCCGCTTCGTATATAGGTCCAAGCACCTCATTTGCTATCGCTTGCTTCGCAAAGGAAGTTGCATATCTAAAACGCATGTTCTGCCTCTGCTGAGCCTCGGATCCTTTACCACGACCCACTGGTCTTGAGGATACGATGGTTTGACCATTCATGCTTCTGTAAACTAGTTGGCTGCCTAGCATACCACTAGCCCCCTGTAAAAACAGGTTCTTTTTTAAAGTTGCCATTGTTATAAAATTTATAAAGTGAGAAAAAGATTGAAGAAGAGGCCTCTTGATATTTTAAAAAGCAAGAATTGTTCCATAAAATGGTATGAGGCGTGGTTTTCAGATGTTTTTAAAAACATTTTGTATAATTCACATATACTGCATATGATACACAACCATGGGGGATTCTTATACGTTTAAAGAGTGATATCTTCCCGTGTCCGCCCAACATAGTTTTCGATGCTGTTGGGTCTTGTTTTAGTCAATCCNTTATTCTCAAAAAGAGAAAATAAATGTCATTTTTAGAGTACGAGACATTAGATTCCTGAGTGGATCTCAATTGGCTGGCTTTTCTCTATCATATTACTTAAGTACAATTAATGCCTGACACTAGGGGTGTATAGGAAGTGTAAAGGAAGTGCGAACGGAGACCGAACGCACCTTGTTTGGGCTTTGACTCTTGCCTATTAGAATAATGCAATTATTTGGTGGTATGTGTGTTTTCATAGGATACCAGATGATAGGCTGCAAGCAAAAGTATCGGGAAGTGACTGGAAAGCTGAATAAATAGCTATACGGAAATAAATCTTGACATCATTTAAAAAATAAAGCTATCAAAAGTTAAATTATATTTAACTCAGTTTGAGTTTCCGTATCTTTGACCGTGTCGATTTGGAAATAGGAGTTAAAAGTAAGGCTTATCAAAGCCGGTTGATCAATTGGTCGATGAAGAAAAAAAGGCGTTGATTATGAAAACAATCACTTTGAATATACCGGAAGAAATAGATGAAAAAGAAGTGACCATGGTAGTCGCTTCTCAGTTGTATCAACAAGGCAAACTTTCTTCTGGCCAGGCAGCTGATCTCGTTGGCATCTCAAAACGGGAATTTATCGAATCGTTAGGCAAGTATGGTGTCTCTGTATTCAGTGAATCCGTAGAAGATTTAGAACACGATGTTCTCAGTCTGAACAAATTCCTACATAGTCACCCTAGAAAGATCTGACCAACTTATTATTCTTAATAGCGTATTTGGAGAAATATTCATCACTCCCGAAATAAGGAATGAATTTCTGAGACTGTTGAGGCAGAAGTATTAAGGAAGGCCAATGAATTGTAAGCCTTAAATTAGCCATTGAAGATTGAGAAGCTGAATAAATAGCTATCACGGAAGAAACTTCCGCGCTAGCTAAAGGATCTACAGCAGTGCTGGCGATTATTATTTTGAAAAAAAGGGATTGATCGATGTGAGTTTTGTTTGAAGGTCACAAGTCCCGCACCCCCCTCCCACATGCTAAGATTTGCCCATGCTAGGGGATTGACTTCAATTATCAACTAGGAAAGTGTTAAATTGAATCAAAAACCGTCTAGTGAAATGAAAAAGTACTTAATCTATCTTTCATTAATTATTCACTCCTCTTTAGCCATTTCCCAAAATCATGAAAAGGAATTCATTTCATTTAATCATGTAGAAAAACAAGCTAAAGATCAATACATTGTCTATGTCTGCACTGGGAACTATGCATATGCCTATCACAATCGTTCAAATTGCCCAGGCTTAAATAATTGTCAAGGACAGACAATATCAACATATGAATCAAGTGCAACAAGTTACTATAATAGAGTCCCTTGTTGTATTTGTTGGTCAAATGTATCAGAAAGGTGTCATAATGATAATCAGGGTGCAGGTTATGGTGGAGATGGTGATGCCTACTTATACATGGCCTTAGCCATAGTTGCGACCGGAGCAATCATTATTTCAAATGATTTCTATATCTATCCCACATACTCAGTCTATGATAAAGTTCTTAATGATAATGCACAATATAATGAATACAGTTCTGGGTGGTGTTTTGGTCTCAGAAAAACCTTTAGGAACTCAGCATTGGAGTACGGAGCAAGCTATTTGGAGGCAGAAGAACGAAGTCTTACAACTGGAAAAATACCCAATAGATGGGGTGGTCATCTAAATTTTATTCATCATATTTTTTATAATCAGACAGCCCCTTGGCTAAAATTCTATTTGGGAGGTACTGTAAATTATATTGATAACACAAAGAGTACTGGGCTATTTGAAACAGGATATGGTGGGATTGGAGGAGTGAATTTTAGAGTATTTGACAGATTAAAATTTGATATACGTTATGAGTGGACTACGCTGACAAGTCAAGCACAAGCTGGAATCATATTTAAATACCAAAAGAAATATTTCTGGCAATAGTAGTATATTGAAAATAGAGTTACTTGAAGGTGGATGACTTGTGACTGTTTTTGTTCATCCCCTAACGAGTCGTATATGATGGATCCGTCAGCGTTTCCATAAAGGCTATAATGTCTTCTATTTCTTGCTTAGACAATCCCAATGGTTCATCGGACAACGTTTGATTTTCAACCTTCAAGCCCATCCCTGCCCCTCCGCCCAGGTTATAGAAGGCCATCACATCTTCCAAGGTTTCAAATGAGCCGTTGTGCATATATGGTGCTGTGATGGCTGAATTTCTGACGGTAACTGTTTTGAACGAATTCCTTAAATGAGGATGATGATCAAACTTAAGACCGTTGCCCATGCGCCCCACATCCGTATCCAGCTTTGGGGCAAGGGAATCAAAACCCAGGGTAACACCTAAAACTTCTGATTCCGATTCCATGTAAAATGGGGGGACTGTGCCATTGAACACTGGTGCAAAATGACAGCTGCCACAAGCTGCTTTCCCCATAAACAAATTAAATCCCCGTTTGGCATGCTCNGGGTATTCCTCTGTTTGGTTCCGCACGTATTGATCAAAAGGGCTATTAAAGGATTTTAAGGAGTTTACATACGCCGCAAGGGCATTACTAATAGAGCGCTGATTGATATCCTCTTTGTCTATCCCCCCATAGGCTTCCTTAAATAATTGATTATAAGTGGCATTTTTATTCAGCTTCCTGACAATCGAATCAAAATCCGTATTAAACTCTAAATCGTTATCTATAACATGTATCACTTGCCTCTCCAGGTCAGCCGCCCGCATGTCCCAAAAAAAGCGAGTGGAATAGCCTGCATCGATCAAAGTGGGTGCATTTCTAGCCGTAAATACACCTTTTTGGTTGGATACACTTTTTGCCAAACCATCTGTAAAACCTTTGTTTGGATCATGACAGCTGGCACAGGACATGATATTGCCATTGGAAAGCCGGGGATCCTGAAACAACAATTTGCCTAACTCGATGGTATTGGGATTATCCAAAGGCAGGTATACCAGTTCTGAATAGAAATCCGTATTGATAAAATCAATGTCGAATATATTCTTTGCCTGATAGTTTTGCGCGTGCTTTTTATAGGGCTCCAGCTTGATGTTATTTAAATTTTGAAACTCCAACAAGGCGGCATACAAAGGATTGGCAACTTCCGTTAAGAATGTCAATCGATCAAAGTCATTAAAATCGGCATTGGAGCTCAACAGGCTCTTTCCTTGTGTAAAGCGCTTTTTGATTACTTCGAATTGAGTTTGAGCGGCTGGTGAAATACCAGCTTCAAAGTACAGAAATGTGGTTTCCATGCTTTTCCAACTCACATAACTTTCATTCAAAGCATTCACAGAACCCGGGGTATCGTAACCTGTTAATCCCAGAGTAAAGATCCTGACGATCCCTGACCGAATACACTCAATAATCTGGCTCGACTTCAGATGAATGGGCCAATGTACTATTGCAATAAAATCTACCCGCTCTTTGAGTCCTTTGGCCAATACCTGTATGTGTTGCAAATTATCATCCGTAGCTTCCTCATAAACCGCTTCATCGAGGGCCTGTAATCCGCACGGCTCAATAATATTTTCCTCTTCAAAATACTCGCTTACTTTGGGCAAGGGTGCGCCATTGATATAAGTGCTATTGTAGGCAGTTTCGTAATAATCGAAAATAAACTCGATCTCTTTGTAAGCTAACCTGGTGCTTTCGACCTGCTTTTTCAGGACCTCCAATTCATTGGGAGATTTTGAATAGTTAGCCAGGGCCGCTAATGAGTCAACCTCATCCTGAAATTTGTGAAAATTGGCCGTGTATAACGCAGCTACTTTATCGGGAATAGTTATTTGCTGATATGGGACGGGTGTATCACTCGCGCTCAACATTACAAGACAAATAACAACGAATCCCAATAAAATACGTGTCTTTTTCATCTTCAAGACCCCTCCTTTTACCTTTTTATGGGCACTTCAATACCGCTTCCATTCTTACTCTGAGTTCCTATGTTAAAAACTGAAACGCCTATATTAAAACAGCACCTCTTTATCTATTCTACCGTAACCGATTCACTGTACGTCTTTTTGTTTGTTATGATCTCAACCACGTACAGCCCTTTTGATAGTTTGCCAGTTTTGATGGATTTCTTTTTACTTTCCATCACCAATTCCCCAATATTGTTATAGAATTTAACGTTGATTAACCGCTCAGCTTTATTCACCTTAAGGTCGACAACATCCTTGTCGGCATCATAGGTTAACATAGCACTTTTTGGTGCCTGTTCATTCCCACCAGCTTTAAGATCCAGAGCGGTTTTGTTGATGGTGAAATAGTCTTCGATCTCATCGGTTTCCCTTATGAACTTTACGGTCAGGTTTTGTCCTCCCTTACCATCATCTTCAACCTCCATCACACAGGATCCCAGTTGGTTTAATGATACGGACATGGCCTGATGGTTGAGGTCTCCCCCCGATATTTTTCCTGCAGACCCGGTTGTAATATAAACTGCCCCTTCTGTGTCCAAACTATTTTTTTGGTATGCACCATCGCTATCTTCCCTTCCATCTCCGTAGCCTGTAGATCCAACAGTATGGCCTCCTTTAGAAATTTCATCAGGGTTAAAAGTATTGGCAAATCCATAATGCCCGTTCAGGAAATAGGATCGTTCATAGGAATGGCTATGACCATTTAAGATCAGGTCAACACCATTTTCCTCCATCATGGGCATGAAGTTTTCCCGCATTTCAATCAGTCGACCTTCCGTATCGGAGTCATGAGACCCTTTGGTGTATACGGGATGATGAAACAGTGTCACTATCCAATCCTGTTTTGTGTTTTGAATATCGGTTAATGTCCAGTTGTACATCGCTCCCCCCACTTCGCGACTCGTGTGATGAGAGTCCAGTATGATGAAGTGAACATTGCCATAATCAAAGGAATAATAGGCCTCTGTGCCCGAGGCAATGCCCCCAGCCTCGGCTGCAGTGGGAAACGTAAAGATATCATAGTATGGGCCTGATTGTGTTTTGGAATCAGCGGACTTACCATCGTGATTTCCCAGGCAAGACCATGCCACGGATTTTTTCAACATTTCGTCGTAAATGTCAAAAAGGGCATTTTGATACTGCTCATCTGTTCCTTCTCCGTAGGCGTTATCTCCTAAAAACAACATCATATCAGTTTTACCGGTGTTTGTGGAAACATCCGCCACATAATCGTAATACGCATCTCTTACTGCCCGCTGATTGTTATTGGCCGTACCTGCATCCCCTAAAATCCATGCACGAACAAACTGTCTGGTGCCCGCAGGCGGTGCTGTTATTACGTACATTTCACCAGCATTACTTTCGGACAGTATTCCTGCCTTGTTTCCAATATTATAATAATATTTGGTATCAGGTGTCAGACCGGATAAGGTAACTTCATGTTCTGTGGTTAAAGTAGTGCTGCTTGCACGCTTAGATAATGAATTTAATGATGTGCCATAATTTACAACTGATTCGGTTGCTTTATCCGTTCTCCATTTTACCACAACACTTGTAGGCGTACCACTTTGCAAGTATGGCCCCCTTTCTACCTCCACCGATGCAGGTTTTTTTACAAGATCAACATTGTTAGTCGCTACAAACGCTACAGCATTTTGAATATCTATAGCGGTGGTTTGGGCAAATGAATACACCGAGTATAGGGTCGCCAGCAAAAAGGCACTTTTTCTCATCATAATTTGTGGTTATTAATAAAGTTTTCCAGGTTTTTTATTTGTTCTTTTAATTCTATTACGGGGGTCATATTTTTAAACTTTGTATCCAATTGCTCAATGGCTATAGTCGCTAATTTCAATGATACGACGGCCTCATCTGGTCTGTTGACTTCCGATAAATACTTCGCTTTTTTATAATACCAGAACTCTTTTCTATCGTATTGAAGAATAAAGTAATTGTATTGCTCCAGGGCTTTTTCAATTTGATCGGAGGCTTTCAAATAGTCCAGTTTTTTAAGTTGAAGCGATAAGGTGTGTGGCCCGAGTTTGGCCAGACCCGATTCGATTGCTTCAATAGCACCCTTATAATTTTCATCATTTTCAGCAAGAATAATGTCGCCATATTCCAATATATCCTCCGGACGTATATCGATCATATTGTTGATCACATAGCGGTAGGCCTCTACCGACCTTTTGTATAACTGAAGCCGAAACAGGATTTGGGCCTCCAGCTTTTTACCTTTTACATCTTTGCTATCCATGTCCAGATAGGAGTCTATACTTTTTAGTGCCTTGTTGTAGTCCTCAGATAAATAGTGAACTTCTGCAATGCTATAATTAATAGCTTTGTCGGTATTTCCCAAAGACCTGGATTTAAGGTAATCTTCTAGGGCATTGGTGTACTCTTTGTGCTCCTGATACAACAAACCCCTTTCATAGTACAGGTTAAAATCGTTGGGATTTTCAGCTATCTCTGAGGTTTTTCCCGCTATTCGTTCATCTAAGTCCCCATGGGCAAACAGCACACCGGGTAAAAAAATAGTAATTATTAAAAGTACTCTATTAGTCAGGTAACCGTCCAGCTTATGACTATATAGCCTGGTAACCATTGAAATAATGCAATTCATACGAACAAATATATTTAAGCTGGTGTATGAATCAAGCATATCATTATTTGATTTGGTTTTAAAGTACATCTCAAGAGGAAGGTCAAACGCTGAAGCTTCTCAACGAGGGTCCATAGCCTGGTTGGCAGATCACTACCTCACTCTCCTACCTCCCCCGTCAGTACCCCGCTCACACCCCAGTGGTGGAATCCATTTGGCACATCTTCGCCCTGGTCTATTGCAATGGTCATCGTGTGCTCCCCTGGTGCTAGCCCGTCTAATGGTATAATATACGGTGGCGTAAGCGTGCCGGGACACCAATTGGAACGACTCAGATCGCTTGAAGACATTCCGTTACCAAAATTGCCTGATGCTGGGTTCGAAAACCTGTAGGTGCCGCAATCGGTACGCCAGGGAATCACCTCGAATACTTTTTGTCCATCTACAAATACCTGGTTCAGCTTGGGGTTAAACTCATCGCCACCACCCCAGCCTCCATGGCCCGTTGTAGTGAAATATAGACGCATATTTTCAGGATTGGCAGGCACGGTAAACCTGACCGTCAGGGAGTCAGTTCTAAAAAAGCGACCGTAATTCTGACCAGACATTTCCATGGTATTCACCGTGAGGAACAATGGCTTTACAAATTTGTTGGCGGTATCCTCTTCATCATCAAATGAGGGATAAAAGTTGAGCTCAAGGCTTGCGACATGTCCGTTTTTCACATAATTCCCGATAAAAACACCTACCCAAACGCTATCCACTTTTGGAAATACCGGCGTCACCTCTTCCTTATAGCGTACATCATTCGCCCAGGGGTAGTTATGGATCACCCTTTTATCATTGAAATGACCGGCCCCAAACGAGGTGAAAAACCGCATGATCTCAATCGGAGGATCATAATTTTCCGTAGTATGTACACCCTGATAGCTTCGTCCGGCCTGATCCTTCGTCACTGGGAGTACATCGAGCCCATGCTGAAAGGCATCGAGCATGGTCGTTTTGGTATTGCCTGCTGGTATAACAAAAACACTGCCCGTCCGGTCATAGGCATCGCCATCCGAACGGCAATGTAAGGTCGCAAAAACCTGATGACCACTGAGCAGGGACTCATCCAGCTTAATTTTTTTAAGGATTACACTGCCCTTGGAGAATCGATACGTCTTATTAGCCAGCAGGTGATCGCTGGTATCCACCTCAATTGACGGATCAAAATTGACCATCTCCTCATCAAATACCTGAACGGTAATGTATCGGGATTCAATCTTCTTCTCCTCCATGATATCAGCCGTTATCGTGCGAGCCTTCTCGTATTCGTACTCAAATACACTGTTTTTACCCTTTTGCTTTTCGATAGATTGGAGCTGGTAAGTAGTGCCTCCATTAAATCTTAGTTTTAGGACAAGGGCATTTTCTTCCGGTGCGATCGAAGGATACATGGTTCCTGAAAAATCAGCTTCGGTCGTATACCAGACTTCTATAGTATTCGAAAAGGAGGTGTATGTACTCTTTTGGGCAGTATATCCAAGTATTTTTTCCGTTGTGGCTTCCTGCTTATAGGGATGGGCAAGACTATCAAATGAAGTTACCGTCTTATATGGCATGTCATTTTCATACAACAGTTCAACCTTTTCATTCCTATTGTAGTCGATAAAGCTTGATAAGCCATTACGTGTTTCGCCCACTTTGGCTACCCCCTTATACACCATGACCTCCCTGGTATTTTCAGTGGGTCCGTCTTCGCCTACTTGGGCATAAGTGAGCTTTACGGGACGTTCCTGCGCCAGTGCACAAAATGAACTCAAGAGGAAGAAAACAAGAAACTTTGTAGCCATTATACTTTATTTGCGCGGGTAATATTAGTTCACCTTTTAACCCGAAATATGTGATCAATACATTGAGTAAAAAATACCGGAATAATCTCTGCTGGCAAAAATAGAACTCCTACAGAAGATATTGATAACCACACCTATCAACTTAACCTCAATCCCCCACTACCTTCTTCACCCGGCCCACTTCACCTGTCTCCAGGCGCACCTTGATGCCGTGAGGATGGTTGGGTGACTTAGTGAGGATCTGTGCCACAAAACCGCTGGTAAGGTCTCCTGATCGCTGGTTGTGCTTTTCTACAATCTCCACTTCAGCTCCTATACTGATATTGCTTCGCCTGGTTCCGTCGTTCATGGGGTAAAGGTAGGATGCCTCCCAGAAATTTAGGAATTCATATTCCTCACTTCCAAAAAACACTGTCCTCCTACTAACTTTTCCCACCCATCCCTCACAATTTGCAATTTCTGCAACGTAAGCACCTTACCATTAGCAGGTTTTGCAATTATCCCTTCAAACCGCCTTACTGGCATAATATTCAGTTTCATAGGCCAATTATTTAGGTAAACATTTACATCATGTAAAACCCAAATAACCGCTTATGCAACGTTTAGTAATGTTTTCGATCACCATGCTGCTTTTGGCTGCACCAATCCTGACTATCGCTCAGGGCTTTGCCGTAAAAGCAGGCGCGAATCTTTCTTCATGGTCTGGGGATGATGTAGAATCTGCAGACGTAAGAATGGGTTATCAGTTAGGTCTCCACTACCGGGTCAGGACCTCTGAGAAATTAAGCATAGTACCAGGAATTCAGTTCACTCAACGGGGTGTTCAGGACTCGGACAAAGAAACTTACGATTGGTATGAGGGCACAGAAATCTCCTCTGAATACCAATTGAAAGTAAGAGCCAACTACCTCGATTTTCCGTTGGCATTAGAATACCAGGTAGACCCATCATTATACCTGATCGCAAGGCCAATGGTTTCCGCACTCCTTAAAAACAATTATACTGAGGTATATCGGGAATGCCTGGATGGAGCGTGTACAGGAGCTAAAGATGAAGATGAGATAGATACCTTTCGCAGTGCCGACTTTAGTCTGGGTGTGGGGGTTGGATATCTGATTTCTGAGCATATCGGTTTTTCTGTAGGCTATCAGTGGGGATTGATGACACTTGACGAGGAAAAAGATGCTGAAGCATTTAACCGAACAGTAGATTTCTCTCTCGAGTACAGATTTTAAGAATCACTAAACCTTTGAAATTATGAAAACGATCATAATAATATTAAGAATATATGCCGTCATTGCCCTTATNCTTGCTTTTACTCAATGTAATGATGAGNTGGAATTTGATGAGCANGGNATNACCAGNATCACNGTNNTNGATGAATGGACAGGAAANNCNNTTNCGAATGCTACCGTCAAAGTTTACAATAATGTNGATGATTGGGCCTTTGAACAAAACCTGAGGACNACCCTGACAACTGATTCGGAAGGTATGATCATGCTGAGAGATCTGANCGACGGAGATTACTACCTCGACATCGTGAAAGGTAACATGTCGAACTGGCAATACCCGTATGGAGTATATGTGGAGCAGGGCAATATTTATATCGACCAGGTTTGGCTTTCTGTTAACTTCAACTTTACCATCTCATCAGCTCAGGGCAAAGATTGGGAGATCACTAAAGTCTATGATGAATTCGACAATGACATCAGTGATGATCCTGACCACTCATGTATCATCGGCAATGTGGTCCACTTCGAAAAAGCGGGCTATTACTCGATGGATGATGGAACCAATCCCTGCAGTAATTTGCCACAATTTAGAGAAGCAAGCTGGTGGGGTTATGGACAAAACCTAATGCTGCTCATCAATGGAGTGGATGTAGAGGAATATTTCGTATCTACTTTCGACGAAGATCATTTCATTCTGATTGATTATTCAGGAGAGGAATTGATCAAGTACAGGTACGAACGGATCTGATATTTTTAAAACAAAGCCGGCACGGATGTTATTTCCGTGCCGGTTATATTTCATCACCTAATTAGCAGACTCATGAAACAGATACTCATCGTAATCGGCCTGATACTCGTGATGGGAGGTGCTTCCGGCCAACCACTGGATTCTATTGGGTTCAGTAAAGCCAAAATCCAATCTGGTAAATACACATTAAACCGATTCGGCATCTCTAAGATCAAACTAGAGACAAAAGGCCCCACAGCAGTCACCGACGATGG
>JAHCMM010000264.1 GCA_019192515.1 Cyclobacteriaceae bacterium SS2 | reverse complement strand
AGTTTGAAGGCACCATGCTGACTGATGGCATAAAAGGAGCATTCAACAAAGGAGTTGAGAAGTTCTCCGGAAATGGTATCAAAAAACTGACTGCTGATAAAAGTAGTAATGGCGTACCAGGTCAGGCGTACCAGGTGGCCTACAGTACTTTCAAAAGTAATCCGGCTTTAGCTGAGGAAGTTTTCGGTCCATCCACCCTATTGGTTGATGCTGACGAAAAATCAGAAATCCTGGAACTGGCCAGAAACCTTGAAGGACACCTAACAGCGACCATCATTGGAACAGACAAAGATCTTGCCGAGTACGGTGAACTGGTAGAAATTCTGGAAAACAAGGTAGGAAGGATCATTTTCAATGGGTATCCTACCGGAGTGGAAGTCTGTCATTCCATGCACCATGGTGGCCCTTATCCGGCTACAACAGATTCTAGATCTACTTCTGTAGGAACGGGAGCAATCAAGAGATTCTTAAGGCCTATCTGCTTCCAGGACATGCCACAGAGCATGCTACCGGATGCCCTGAAGGACAGCAATCCACTCGGTATCTGGAGACTGGTTGATGGGGAACTGAAGAAGTAAGTAAACAAAATTGTTTGGCTAATAAGGTATTATCGGCTCTAGGTTTTATTGGATTTATCCTGATGATTGTCCTGCCATTAGTCTATTATCCAAACCTTCCGGATCGTATTCCCACACACTACGGGTTCAATGGAGTACCTGATAATTTCGGTGCAAAAAACGGGATCTGGATTTTGACTGGCATAGGCGCAATCTTATATATCGGATTGAAGCTATTGGGCATGAACATCCACCGATTCAAATACAATCAGGACGAATTGTCTGCCGGCCAATCCATTTTTTATCGTCAGTATACAAGGCAAACACTGGAGATCGTGAATCTGATCTCTGTAAGTGCTTTCGCATATATCAATTACGCAACGATACAAGTAGCTTTTGGAACACAGCAAGGACTGGGACTATGGTTCCTACCCTTGCTGTTACTATTAGTTACAGGCCTGGTTGCTTATACCTTGATCAACGCCCGCAAACTAAAAAAGATGGAGTGATCAGGTGATCAGATTTCCATCTGCATCCCACTCTGCTTTCACATCCCTCTTGGACTGATCTACAAACTTTGGAAGCCATTCTTTAGGATATTCCATGCCATGATCTTTCAATACATCATCAGGTACTCCGTCCCAAATATTGGGAGTATTTCCTTTATAACCCAGGTCCTGAATACCAATTTGAGTGGTATAGTAGCCTGTAAGTGTTAGGTTCCTCATCAGTGAGAAAAACGTTTCACCCTGACGATCTGCTGCAGCAGTTTTACCCGGGTAAGCGATCCTGTCAACAATCGAAATCTGCTGATCCTGGCTACACTCAACAAATACCTTTCCATGTGCTTTATTTGAAGCACTATCCAACCACATAATGCCACCCCTGATAGGTGTCTGATATCTGGGCATGTCCTTTACGATAAATTCGATGAAATCTGCAACAGCTGCATCAGAGGCTGCTCCCTTACCATCAAAATCAGGTAAAATAATATCGCACAAAACAGCAATGGTATTAAGCTCATGCTCATTGAAAAAATCAACAGCCATAAGCTTCTGATCCAGTGCCTTTTCAGCATCGGTTCTTCCATATGTGCCAACCTTGGTAGTCAGCTGCTGAACTTTTTCTGCTTCTTCCGGAGCACACGCCTGAAGTCCTATTCCACCTGCTATTGAGGTGATAAGCATCGATTTTAGTGATTCCCTTCTGTCCATTAGATATTTTGTTTTTTTAGTTCATCAATGATGTAATCCGAAGTCCTCCAGGCAAGTGCCATGATGGTCCATGTAGGGTTCTTGTCTGCTTGAGATACAAAAGGCCCACCATCGACTACAAAGACATTTTTTGCATCGTGTAGCTGCTCATATTCGTTTACAACAGAGGTTTTGGGATTATCCCCCATTCGGGTCGTTCCCACCTCATGGATAATATTTCCAGGTGTGTGAAGGCCAAAATCCTCATCAGCACCGGGCTTGTCTCCTAGCACAACACCTCCCATGGCATCAAAGATCTCCTCAAAAGTATTGTGCATGTGTTTGGCCTGATTGCGTTCATGATCTGACCATCTGTAGTTAAATCGCAGAACAGGGATCCCGTATTCATCCACTACATTAGGATCTATTTCACAATAGTTTGATTCCACTGCAATACACTCCCCACGTCCGTACAATCCCACGACACTACCATAGAATTTCTTCACGTCCTCACGTAGTTTGTTACCATATCCTCCTACAGTGCCTCCTACATATTTATTAAGTTCTGTTACCCCAAAGCCAAAGCCATAAGCAGGCATTCCAAGGCCACCACCCAGCTCGATGTGATAACCCCGTGCAAAATCAAGTTTGCTATTGTCTAACCACCAAGGGGTATACACATGCATTCCGGAAACGCCATCCTCGTTGTATGTCTTACGGTTCATCAGATCAGGGATAAACGCCTGTCTGGCAGCTCCTGTAGAATCATGAAGATATTTTCCGACGACTCCACTGTTATTTCCCAATCCGTTTGGATGGTTTGAACTCTTGGAGTTGAGTAAAATTCTGGCACTGCTACACGCTGAGGCAGCCAGCACCACCACTTTACCGTTTATCTGGTGCTCTTGCTTGTCTTCTTTACTGATGTAGATCACTCCTTTGGCTTTGCCCTGGTCATCTGTCACCACTTCTCGAACAACAGAGTTGACATACAGATCAACTTGTCCGCCTGACTTCAGGGCTGGAAATATCAAACAGGTTCCGGCTGAAAAGTCCGCATATACGCTACAGGCACGTCCACACTGACCACAATAAAAGCACACACCACGTTC
>JAHCMM010000263.1 GCA_019192515.1 Cyclobacteriaceae bacterium SS2 | reverse complement strand
AAGCAGTTTCCGGTACCCTTGAGTTTGGGCTCGATCAGTACTTTTCACATCCATGGCGTGGAAAGGTAAGCTTGCAGATCAAAGGATCGGCGGAGTTGAGTGAGGCGGTATTTATCGAGGCTACACAACGCGGAATAGCCCTGCATGCCATGCTGAGCCGCATCCGCTATAAAGAAGATGTACGCCAATACCTGGGCACCTCGGAGGAAGATGCTATCCGGGAAATAGTAGAACACCCGGAGTTGGCCGACTGGTTTGAGCCACATTGGAAAGTCGAGAATGAAGTTGGTATCCTGTTGCCCGGAGGAGATTTCAAAAGGATCGACCGGGTCAACTACAAGGATGACGAAACAGTGGTGATAGACTTCAAGACCGGGTCACCAAAATCGAAAGACAAGACACAGGTGAAAGAATACATGGATATCCTTGGGCAGATGGGATTCTCCGGGATCAAAGGCAGGCTGGTTTATCTCGCGGATTTTAATGTGATGGAGGTGTAAATGGCAGAAACTACGTTCATATCAGAGCTTGCAGCAAAGATACTGGCAGATAACCAGGGGAACCTGTCCGGTGTCACAGTGGTCTTCCCCAACCGGAGGGCGGGACTGTTTTTCAGAAAAGCACTTGGAAACCTCATCGATCAGCCGATCCGCACACCCAGGGTCACGAGCATGGAAGACTTCCTCATGCCTTTCTCTTCATATCAAAAGATCGAAACCCTGGAAGCAGTCTTTCAGCTTTACGAAGTCTATAAAACACATCAAAAGCACGAAGAAACTTTCGATACGTTCTTCTTTTGGGGAGAGATGATCCTGCGCGACTTTGAGGAGATCGACCAGTATCTCGTGAATACACAGCAGCTTTTTACCAGTATTAAAACCCAGAAAGAGCTGGACGAAGAGTTTTACTTCCTCGATGAGGAGGATAGAGCCGTCATCCAGGCGTTTTGGAGTTCATTTTTACCAAAAGCTACCGGCACGCAGGAAGCCTTCCTGGAAACGTGGAAGATCCTGCTTCCCCTATATGAGAGCTTCAGGGAATCTCTGAAGAAGAAAAATCTGGCTTACGGAGGTATGATCTATCGCGAAGTATCCGATAACTTGGACCAGCTTAAAGCACTGGAAACCGGACCCATCTATTTCGCTGGTTTCAATGCCCTGACCTTCGCCGAGGAAAAGATCATAAAGTTTTTTGTGCAAGAGCACCAGGCCCGAGTGATGTGGGACCTGGATGATTACTATTTCTCCAATGAAAAACAGGAAGCAGGATTTTTCTTACGCGAGTATGCACGGGATTCGGTGTTGGGAAAGACCTTCCCAAAGGAAAGAGCTAAAAGATACAAGCAGGATAAAACTTTTGAGGCCGTTGGTGTATCACTGGAGGTAGGCCAGACCAAGGTTTTGGCTGAAAGACTTGATCAGTTGGCTGGTTCGTCAGGGTTTAGCCCGGACAAGACCGTGGTGGTATTGCCTCACGAGCACATGCTCTTTCCGACACTACATGCCATCCCGGATTCCATAGACAAGGTGAACATTACCATGGGGTACCCACTCAAAGATACCCCGGTTTTCAGTCTGCTGGAGAGTGTACTCAACCTCCAAAAGCTAAGGAAGGAGAGCGTCGTCAATGGGGTGTCTTTCTATTACAAACCCCTGGTATCCATGCTGGAGCATCCGCTTCTTTTTGCTTTGGAGGAAACACGGATCAAGCAGTTGATTTCCGATATCAAACGCAGAAACCTGATCATGCTCTACCAGGAAGAGCTGGAATTGAAACACCCGATCTTTCTAAGTATCTTCCAAAAGCCCGATCATGCGCTGAAATATCTGTTGGGTATCTTAAAAGGGCTTTACGATACCTGGAAAGATAAGGGTCACGACCTGGAGCTTGAATTTATCAGTCAGTATTATCACCATGTGCAGCAACTGGACCAGATGATTGGTGAGCGGACTGCAGGTCTGGGCTATGAATTCCTGATCAAGCTGTTCAGAAGGTTATCGCGAAGCCTGAAGATACCTTTCACCGGCGAGCCATTGAATGGTCTGCAGATCATGGGGATACTCGAGACCCGTAACCTTGACTTTGAGCATGTGTTTGTCCTCAATATGAACGAGGATAGTTGGCCAGCCGCCGCCAGGAGGGGGTCTTTTATTCCATACAACATCCGAAAAGCTTTTAGCCTCCCAACCTTTGATCATCAGGACGCTATCTATTCGTATCTTTTTTACCGGTTGCTCCAGCGAGCGCAAAAGATCACTTTCTTTTACAATACCGTATCAGAGTTTAACGTCAATGGAGAGCTGTCGAGGCTGGTGCAGCAATTGGAGACCGAATCTTCTTACCAGATCCAACACAAGATCCTTTCCAACCCTATCAAGACAACAGCTCCTGATCCGATTGTGATTGAAAAGAATGAGGTGATCCGGAAGAAAATGAAGCGCTTCCTGGATGGTTACACAGAGAAGGATGCTTCGAGGTTTACGCCCTCGGCTCTGAATACATACCTGGACTGTAAGCTGAGGTTTTACTTCAAATATGTAGAAAAGCTTTATGAGCCTGATGAGGTACAGGAGGAGATGGACCCGATGGTCTTTGGAAACATACTTCACAACAGTATGGAAACGCTGTACAAGCAGTTTATCAAGCAGGAGAAAAGAGATGCAATCTACCCTGAGGATATTTTCTGGATCCGGGAGATGGTCCCCGGAGTGCTTAATAAGACGTTTATTGATCACTACGGCATCAAAAACGAGAAGAAGTTTAAATTGGAGGGACGATCACTCATCGCTGCAGAGGTGCTGAAAAAGTTTATCTACCGAATCCTGGATTACGATAAGGAATATGCCCCATTTAGGATCATCGGGTTAGAGGCTAGCAGCCGTGATGGGTATGCATTGGATGTTCCAATCTCTGTTAATGGTGAGAGTCAGAAAGTTAGGATTAAGGGGATCATAGACAGGCTGGATCAAAAGGAGGGCAAGGTCCGGGTGATTGACTATAAAACCGGTCGGGATGCCAAAGACTTTGAGTCAGTGGAGTCTTTGATAGACCCGGAAAACAACAACCGGAACAAGGCCGTATTCCAGGTGCTTTTCTATTCATATCTCTTTTATAAACGGTATCCGGGAGATTATCAGCAGATTGAGCCTGGGATTTTCAATAGCCGGGACCTTTTTGATGAGACTTTTGAGTGGAAGATCTATGACAAAGGATTGAAAACCGGGGTGAATGAATACCGAAACTATCATGTTCAGTTTGAGTCAGTATTGAGGGAGCTATTGAGTGAAATCTATGATCCTGCCATCAATTTCAATCAGACTGACGATGTGAAAAAGTGTGGGTACTGTCCTTATAAAGAGATCTGTCAGCGGTAGTATCTAGGCGAAAATCAACTTGCCTTTAGGAATTGGAATTACCCGATTTTCCATTTTTGCAGTTTCAAGCCAATCATTGATCACCTCTCTGACATTTTTCATAGCATCTTCATAAGAGGCACCATCAGCCATACATCCTGCAAGCTCTGGTACCTCAGCAATAAAGGCATCATCCTCAGCACTCCAATAAATAATTATTTCATACTTATAATCATTCATGACCATCGATGTTTAGCTTATATTTTACAATTATACTACGAATTTGTTTTACCTGGTAAGGCTTAGCCTTATTCCCTTTAGGTTGAATATTTAGTATTTCATCGATATTGACTTTAGTAAAAATGTGATGACTACCCTTTACTCTTTTCTTTAAAGCTCATTCGCTTTAATAAGGTAATTAATTCTTGAAACGAAATGTTTCCATCAGCGTTTCCCCTTAGTATATGTAGATATAGTTTCTCCAGCTTGCTCATTTAGAAGGCTATCAAAAACACTAATAGACTTGAATTTAAAAACCGTTTTCAATAAATTAAGTATAAATGGCCAAAAAGGTAAAAGAATATCGGATCCATGATCAGCCAGTCGAGGACATCAGCGTACTTGAGCCCGAAGCCACGTATTCTTACGCAGATTACCTGAAATGGAGCTTTGAAGAGCGGGTAGAGCTAATTAAGGGGAAACTATTCAAAATGTCTCCCGCTCCAGGTCGTGGTCATCAAGAGGTCAACCGAAACTTAATAATTGAATTAGGCGGTTTTCTGAAGGGGAAGTCGTGCAAAGTTTACGGTGCTCCGTTTGATGTAAGATTTCCTCAAAAGATAGACTCATCCAATAGTGAGACCTATACGGTCGTACAGCCAGATCTCTGTGTGGTCTGTGATCCCGAAAAGCTGGATGATGCTGGTTGTAAAGGAGCACCCGATCTGATCGTTGAGATCCTTTCACCTTCAACATCCAAAAAGGACCTTAATGAAAAGTTTCATCTCTATGAAGAATCTGGTGTAAATGAATACTGGGTGGTTTATCCTGCAGAGAAGATTATAGAAATCTTCTATTTAGTTGAGGGTTGTTATAGCCGTTCAGAGAGATACGTTGGTACTGATCTTGTTAAATCATTCGTATTAGATGGATTGAGTGTCACAGTTAGAGACGTTTTTGAAGGTATTTGATTTTTATGGCCAAAAAGGTAAAAGAATATCGTATTCATGATCAGCCTGTCGAAGACATCAGTGTACTCGAGCCGGAAGCCACGTATTCTTACGCAGATTACCTGAAATGGAGTTTTGAGGAGCGGGTGGAGCTAATAAAGGGGAAGCTCTTTAAGATGTCTCCCGCTCCAGGTCGCGGTCATCAGGCAATCAATGGTAATATCCATGGGGTCATGTGGAATTTTTTAAGGAAAAAGTCATGCAAGTTATTTGCTGCCCCTTTTGATGTGCGCTTTCCTCAGAAAATAGACTCAACCAATAGAGAGACTTTTACCGTAGTACAACCTGACATTTGTGTTATTTGCGATCCCGAAAAGCTAGATGATGCAGGCTGTAAGGGAGCGCCGGACCTGATCGTTGAGATCCTTTCACCATCCACATCCAAAAAGGACCTTAATGATAAGTTCTACCTCTATGAAGAATTTAAAGTGAAAGAATACTGGGTGGTATATCCTGGAGATAAGGTCCTGGAAATTTTCTACCTGGAACAGGGTAAGTATTCAAGGTCTAAAAAATACCTGCCTGGCGATCTGGTGATCAGCGAAGTTTTATCCGGGTTAAGCCTGAATGTTAATGATATTTTCGAAGGTACTTAGACCATCTATCGATTAAGCGTAAATTTCACCCCAGCTATCGTAGATCTGTACTTTTTCCCACTTATCCTTATTGTCGACCACGTACTGCACATGCACCGGATGATCCTGGTATACGTCCTGTTCTTCCTTGCTGTCAAAAGTTACAACCAAAGAAATCTGGTAGGAGTTGTCTACTACCTCCCTGGGTGTACCGGCTGGTTTTCCGATATGAAATGAGTTCACCTCGTCAATCTGCTCAACAAATGTCTGAGTGATTTTAATAAATTCATCGGGGTTGGTGGTGTCCTTCAACCAAAAGAACACCATATGCATAAACCTGCCGTTGATTTTTTTTACTTTTCCCATAGCGTGTAAATTTAGAAATCCAGCTGATAGAAGCACTGAAAAACCAGCTACTTTTTTCCATTATTTGAGATTTGCTTTTGTTTTGATGGTTCCGATTAGCTCATCCAATGTTGTTAGCTTATTGATCTCTGTATGATTAAGCAAAATATTGAATGACTCTGAATCCAATATCACCGGGTAGCTAAGCTTCTTGCCGTACTGAGCCTCAAACTCATCTTTATAGTAAAATTTCATTTCTACATTTCCCTGCTCTCGAAAAGCCTTCCATTTGGCACGTTCGGTAAAAATTCCATGGGTGATTTTGCACAGGGTACAGGCATAGGAGTCTGGGCTGATGATTTTGTGAAAGAAATCAATCCCTTTGTGTAGAGATCCGCTTCGAGCGTTATAAACGAAAAGAAAAGTTTTCATTAATTTTAACGGTAGCAGCCAACCTTTAACCGGACCGGAAGATATAAGTTATATGATAATAATATGTTAACTTAAGTATATTTTAAACCCAAGCTGATGATCGCATCATTGAATCAACTGTTGAAGGAGCAGGGCTATACCCTAAACAGTGGGATGGATAGCACAATCATTACCCGATCCATTACTGGTTCTTTGGTCATGATCCTTGTATTCACCATTATTGGAGGGCTTACCATATATATTAGCCTGGATGTGGGACATAGCTACGCACACTTTATAGGGTTTGCTTTAATGCTGATACCGTACACCATTGACAAGCGAAGGTTTCCTAATCTTGTAGTTTTTGATCGGAACCGAAAAGAGGTGAGACTGAGGTCGGGGTTTTTCTTCAAGAAGACGCTGACTTTCAATGAGGTGATAGATGTTTTCGTTGATGAAAGTGTTTTATCCAGCGATACCAGCCCATTCAAAGAGGGCAATAAAGATTACATCTATTCTTTTTATCTAACAGAACCATCCAAAAAGCACAAGCTACTCAGGTTACAATATCGAAAGGCGATGGATGAAGAAGTAAAAGCATTCATGGACTTCTTTGATAAGTCACTCAACTATCAGGCAGGAAATCTCCACAAGCCAATCCAGTAGAATTTGAATTTGTTGATAACTAACCCCGCTCACAGGGGATGAATTTCAGCCGACTTTTGTTAATTTGTTAATCGTTTTTTCCAGGACTCTTTTTGTTAAACCACCAATAAGTAAGGGCTGTCCATGTACCTCATTTTTGATACCGAAACTACCGGATTACCGCACAATAAATCAGCACCGGTCGAAGATCTTGATAACTGGCCAAGGCTGGTTCAACTCGCCTGGCAGCTACATGATTTACAGGGAAATTTAATCAGCCAGGGCAACAAAATCGTAAAACCGGATGGATTTACAATTCCCTTCAATGCCGAGAAGGTACATGGCATTTCTACTGATCGGGCACTTGAGGTAGGCTCTGACCTCAAGGAGGTTCTTGACCAGTTTGCACAGGATATTCAAAAGGCAAGTACGCTTGTTGGTCATAATATTGAATTCGACAACAAGATCCTGGGTGCTGAATTTCTAAGGACTGGTCAGGAAAATCTGTTAGAAGGGATCCCTTTTACGGATACATCTGTTGAGACAGTTGATTTCTGTAAGCTTCAGGGTGGTATTGGAGGTCGCCTCAAGCAGCCGCGCTTAGGTGAGCTTTATGAGATCCTCTTCGAAGAACCGATGCAGGATGCACACGATGCGGCATATGACGTAGATGCCACAGCGAAGGCATTCTT
>JAHCMM010000262.1 GCA_019192515.1 Cyclobacteriaceae bacterium SS2 | reverse complement strand
TGGAAGACACACATTTCAGTGATGTGATGACTTATGCCAGCAGTGATTTTGATCCCCATACAATTGGTAGCTCGGAGTATTCCAAGTGTGGATTCCTGCTGCCTCACTCCAATGACCTGACGATGGAGATCCCATATAAATCTTTAGTTCCCAAAGGTATAGATGGGATGTTGCTATCCGGTAGAGGTATCAGTCAGACGCACAATGCATTACAATTCACCCGAATGAGTGCTGATCTGGCAGTACTCGGTTATCTGACCGGTCAGGTAGCTGCTGACCAGGCCTGGAATGGCATTCAACCCAAAGATTATAATATCACAGGAATTCAGAAGGAGTGGGCGGCTCTTGGATATCTCAAGCCTGATTATGCCACTAAACCAACCGGAAATCTGACCAATGATGAGCAGGAGATTGAGCGGAGAGTGGCACAATTAGCTAATGCAGTTCCGGAGTATCTGTATGAGTGCATCAAACTCCCCAAAGAAAAGGCGGTACCTGTTTTATACCGGCACCATAAAAAGACCGAGAATAAAGAAGGAAAACTGTTGATAGCCAAAGCCCTGGCCTGGTTTGGAGAGAAAGGGGTAAATGATCCAATAATTGANGAGTTGAAGGTGATGTTTGAAGAGGAACACAAAGCCGGTTATCCGGAGGATTTTGTGGATACTTATGATGACATCCGGGGAAGACCTAAAAATATCCTGTTGGGATTGTACTGGAGGATCAATCAGAACATAGCACTTATGGCAATGTCGGGAGATCCGAATGGCGTTGATATGGTTAGGCAGGTCCTTGACAAAACTTGGTCCGGGGGACGAATCATGGAAAGGGAAAGTGAGTACTACAATGGCAGGATTGATCTCAAGTTGGTTCCTTACTACAATCGCATTTTGGCCGCCTGTTTTTATGCTGAGCGTCTGCCGGATCAGCGATTGATAGCTGGTTTTGAGAAACTATTGGGTGAGGACATTGTAAAAGGTTATAAGACTGAGGAATATGATCAGGCTATGTGGAGGGTATATGGTGGAAACCTGGAATTGTCCATAGGTTCTGCCTTGGCCAGATGTGGTGCTGAAACCGGATTTCAGATTTTGTCTACCTATCTGATGGACATTCATCATAACTTCAAAACATTTGCCAAGTCAGAATTGAATAGCCTCACGGGAGAGGACTTTGGCTATGNTTCAGGTAAATGGAAGAAGTACATCACAGGGTTAAGTTATCCTATGGCTGGACAAAAGCTGAATAAGGAAGTTGAAGTATAAATAGGAAAGCGTGTGATCATTGTCTGGCTCTTTTACTTCATTTCATTTTATGACAATGGGGATGTTTTCTTTCAAAGCGACGAACTAAGCCAGGTAAAACTGACCGATACGGATATTGTTAGAACTATCAAATCTGATGATGGTGATGCCATAGAGGTGTCCGGACTCAAAGATGCTGCGGGTTTATTATACTGGTACAGGCGGGTGGAAACACCTGTCTGTCTTACAGGCACCTGTAAGCTGATTGATATCGGGATTTATTGGACCTGTGATGGTAAGTTCTTTGGTCTGGAAGTTTATGGCGAACATTTGACCAAAACAGATCACAGTGATTTCAAGGAAGCAGACTATAAAAAACTCATTGAGATCCTGAAAAATGACTGGTCAATACTTAGGGAATATGAACTGAGTGATCTGACGGAAGGGCCGGAAGTGGATGGGGTCTCCGGGGCAACCAGAGAGGAGCTCGCAGGAGAGGCCATTGAGCAGGCTGTTTACTCAACCCACACCATGTGGCATCTGATCCACGTAGGGGAGGAAGTGCAGCTGATTGATTTGACGGCGGGTATTCTTGAAAAAGATCAATCACTCCTTGAAAGACTGATTGATCATCCTGATTATCATCCATTCCTGATTGAGTTGCTGGCTACCGAGAGGATCAGTCCTTCGGCAACTATGGATCAGCTGCTGTTGGAGGCATTGTCTTCTGGTGACTACGAAAGCAGGGTTCTCGCTTTTAAAACGCTAAAATTTTCTGATCTTGAAAGCTTGGCCTTCCAATCAAAAATGGCCGGCATTTATTCGGGTGCTACCATTCAGGAAAAGGTCAGGCTATTGCAGCTTTTCAAAGGAGTGAAAATTACTGATCAATTGAGGGAAGTACTTGGCAAAGATCTCCAGACTGATAATTCATGGTTTAAGGATGTATTGATGGAAGTGCTGGAATTCTAAAGTTGTTTATCTATCTAAATAATTCAGAATGAGAACCCATAAAGCTCTTATCGAAACTTAAAGCTTTAATACTAGTATTTAGATTGCCGGGTTATTATGCTCTAATAATTCCATCAAACCATTCTACAAGTTCTTTTTCAGTTATGGCNCCACNTGCAAGCCGTGTAATGATTTCGAATACCTCCACTTCTGATGCAGTGATATAACATCCATTGAGCAAGAGAAATGTTACTGCCACTACAAATCCTGTTCTCTTATTGCCATCGTTGAAGGGGTGATTTCGGATGATCCCAAAAGCGTAAGCAGCGGCACATTGTGCCAATGAGGCTTGCTCATAGTTAAACAGATTTTGGGGCCGGGAGAGTGCCGATTCTAACAAGCCCTCATCACGCAATCCTACCATTCCGCCATGCTGAGCAAGTTGTTCATTGTGGATAGCTTCTACTGCCCGTCTGCTTATCCATCTATAGCTCATTCAGCAAGTTTCTTCAAGGCATTCCTGTAGTCATTCATCACTTTCCGTGCGTGAGTCATTTCTTCTTCCAGCTCAGGATCATATGGAGAGATTTCAACACCATTGGGCGTTTCAATGAACGTGACCATATCCCCCTTGCTTATCCTTAGTTTGGCCAGGATTTCTTTTGGGAGAATGATGCCCGTTGATGATCCTACGGTTGTTACTTTAGATTTTATCATTATAATATCTATTATAACTAAAAAGTACGTAAAGAAAAAGCCAGAGTTATGTCTGCTGAAAAATAATTTCGATTTTATAGCCGTGTCAAACCAAATAAGCCACTACCAGAAAGGCTAAAACAGCAGAGGATTGTCCCAGGTCGCTTCGGAAATTTTGAATGGCTTTGGCGATGTGATTTTCTACTGTGCGAATGGAGATGCCTAGCTCCGCAGCAATTTCCTTGTTAGAATATCCTTTGAACCGGCTCATTTGAAAGATCAGCTTACGCATTTCAGGCATGGCATCAAAAGTCTTTTGGATCTCTTCTTTCAGCTCGTTGTAGATGACAGTGTTTTCAGTGCCATTTTCAGGCTCCATAAAGAGGATCTGATATTCACTGGCCGCCCGCATCTTCACCAGCTTGCGGTATTTATCTACGATGATGTTTTTGGCGATGGAAAAGATATAGGATTGAACATTATCAGGATCAAGCTTGTGGCGCCTGGCCCATATCTTGAGGAAGACCTCCTGAAGTACTTCCTCAGCATCAGGATGGGATTGTCCATTGTTGATGCAGAAACCATAAATCTTCTTATGGAACTTTAAATAAAGCTCCTTAAAAGCAGATGTATTGCCTTCTCTGATCCCCTTAATTATTTCATGATAGTCATCCGCCATGGACACTTTCGACTTGGTTGGTGCTTAATCCTGAATGTAATTTATGAAAAAAATAAAATTACTTTCTTTAAGAGATTTCTTCGTAACTGAATATTTATGATTCATTAATTATGAAAATATCAATGTAAGTATTGAAAACTTATAATACTTGTAATGATATTGAAGTTTTGTAAGGTCCGGTAAAAATATTTCAGATGGACTAGGTAGTGAATGAGTAGAAAGGAGTCTTACTACCAAACGAGCGAGTCTTGAATTTAGAAACACTAAAAAGATTTTTAATTGAGAAATGTGAACCGGATTTGGCTCACAAGCTAATTACGTGGATTTATAGCAAAGAAGCCAAAGCAGAGATTGAAAGGGAATTGATTGCTCATAATAGCACCGATGTAACCGTTGATTCAGAGAAGGTCTTTAAAAAGATTCTTTCAAAGATCAATCAGTCAGAGGTAGCTGATGAGTCTCCCCTTGAAATTCGCTCAATAGAAAAAATATCATCAGGAAACAGAACCCGATATTGGACAGCAATCGCTGCTTCCATCACATTGCTTCTTGCCATCACATTCACATTGATTTTTAACAATCCTTCTGCAACAGAATTAGCTGCAGTAGATCCAGATGTATCTGTTACAAAGTCAACTGACATCGGACAAAAATTGATGGTTCGATTGCCTGATGGATCTCATGTAAAATTAAACGCGGGAAGTAGTATCAGCTATGGAACCATGCATGCCGGAATCAGGGAAGTGGAGCTAACAGGAGAAGCTTTTTTCGATGTGCAAAGAGACGAAAGTCGTCCTTTTATCGTGAAGGTAAATAATCTTCAGGTGAGGGTATTGGGTACTTCCTTCAATGTAGATGGCAGATCGGTTGACAATTCAGGTGTCGTGGCAGTAAAGTCAGGAAAGGTTGAGGTAACAGACATCACAAGCGATCAACATGTCCTTTTAGAAAAAAATGAGTTTGTAGAGGTCCACGAGGGAAAAGAGGTTTTGGTGAAGCAGATCAAAAATCAGGAATTGTTATTTGGCTGGACCGAAAACAAACTGGTATTCGAAAACTCAAATATTGAAGATGCATTGAACAGGATATCTGATTGGTTTGGCTATCAGATACAATCGGAAATCAATCTAAAGGCCCTGGATAATCTTACAGGAGTATATGAAAATCCTACCTTGAAGGAGGTATTGGAAAGTTTGTCCTACTCCTACAAATTCAAATATGAAATAAGAAATAAAGTGATTTATATCGAATGAACAGCTAGAAATAAATAAAAAAAGAGCCGAGAAACTTTGAGGGAAGCCATCGGCTCTTAAGTGTAATAGTTTCAGTATTTAAACCAAAACCATATGAATGCAAAAGTACACAAAATTGTAATTCACATGTCTAGATTGGCCATATACGCATTGATTATCGTGCAATCCCTGCTTATGGCTATGGCAAGTGAAATCGAAGCCCAAAGGCGGCTACTCAGCGAGATTGAGATTACCATACCCACATTCGACAAGTCGGAGGTGTCATTGGGGTATTTCATCAATGAAATCCAGAAGATCAGTGATTTTAAGTTTATCTATCCCCAAAAGCTTGTAAGGGGAAAAGATGTTTCTATCAGGCCAGGAGCCTGGAGGATGGATGAGTTGTTGAGAGAAATCAGCTACCAGGGACAACTTTCTCTGAGAAGGGTCAACGAGACAATTGCATTGACACCGGTTGAAAATCTTTCAAGTCTACCTGAGTTGGTGGAAGAAGTTGTTATTCAAACTCAGGTAACGGGACAAATTACTGATACCTCTGGTGAATCCCTACCAGGAGCTACCGTAGTGGAAAAAGGGACCACGAATGGAACGATTACAGATGTTAGCGGTAAATATTCATTGAATGTCAATGATGATGCGGTATTGTCGATCTCATTTGTTGGATATGAATCCATTGAAGTGCCTATCAATGGCAGAAGTACATTAGATATCGTGCTAAAGGACAATATTTCTGCTTTGGAGGAAGTGGTTGTAGTTGGATATGGAAGTGTGAAGAAGTCTGATTTAACTGGAGCAGTTTCCTCTTTATCTGGTGATGAGATAGAAAAACAATCAGTTACATCCCTAGAACAAGGCTTACAAGGACGAGCTGCCGGAGTGCAGGTGACTCAGACAGACGCAGCACCCGGTGGAGCTATTTCCATTAGAATTAGAGGAGGAAATTCCATCACAGGGAATAATGAACCTCTCTATGTCATAGATGGGTATCCAATTATCAACGAACCTATTACAAGTACCGGGAGAACCGGTGGGGGCGCGGTTGTATTAAAGACAAACCCTATGTCTACCATAAATCCCAACGATATTCAATCCATTGAAATTTTAAAGGATGCTTCTGCAACAGCGATATATGGAGCTCGAGGTGCGAATGGCGTTGTTCTAATTACAACCAAAAGAGGCAGTAAAAATGCCTCAAGTTTCAATGTGGATTTTAATGCAGGTATACAGGAAATCACAAAGACAATTCCAGTACTTGGCTTGAGAGATTATGCAGAGTTGGCAAATGAAGCATTTATACAAGATGGCAGATCTGCTCCCTTTCCTGATGTAGACCGATTGGTTGATAGTCTGGATGGTGGTACCAATTGGCAAGATGAAATCTTCCAGTTGGCTCCAGTTTACAATACACAGATTTCTTACTCCGGAGGCAATGAAAAAACAAGATATATGGTTAGTGGGAATTATTTCTCTCAGGAAGGAATTGTCATTGGTTCTCAATTTGACCGAATTGCACTACGCTTTAACCTCGATACTGATGTTACAGATAAATTCAGGATGGGGTATACTTTAAACCTGAGTTTTCTTGACAATGATGAAATTCTTGTGAATGATGGAGCAACTGGCAGTGCTGGTGTGGTCCATAATGCACTCACTGCAGCGCCTTATATGCCGGTTTTTGATGAAAACGGGGAATACTTTGTCGACTGGCAACAAGTAGGTCCTGTATTCAGAAGGGATAATCCGGTCTCTTTGGCATTAACCACAACAAATAACACAAAAATTGGACGAAGTCTGGGGAATGTCTACCTGGAATACGATTTGATAGAAGGATTGACAGCCCGGGTAAATATGGGAGCTGACATGCAATATCTTAAACGAAACATCTACGTACCCAGAACAACCTACAGAGGCTATTTCCAGAATGGGATTGCAGATATACAAACAACCCAGATCTTTAATTGGCTTAATGAGAACACACTTAATTACAGTAAAACTTCTGGTGAGCATAGTATTAATGCTTTGGCAGGTTACACTATGCAAAGGGAAATACGTGAAGCTGTTAGAGCAAGGGGTGAGAATTTTGTTAATGATATTTTGGAATACAATACGCTGGAGTCAGCCTCAGTTCCGATACCATCTTCTTCCGGTGCAAATGAATGGTCTTTACAATCTTTCATTGGTAGAGTGAATTATGGTCTAAGTGATAAATATTTGCTTACATTAACAGCACGAGCTGACGGGTCGTCACGGTTTGGAGAAAATAATAAATGGGGATTCTTCCCATCTGGAGCAGTCGCATGGCGTGTTTCTGAAGAATCATTTTTAGCTGCTAATAGCCTAATATCAAATCTGAAATTTAGGGCCAGCTATGGATTGACAGGAAATCAGGAAATTCCACTTTACAGGTCTCAATCCTCATTGGGCACCTCAACTTATGTTTTAGGAAATAGTGCAGCTATAGGAATTGCCCCTAATAGGATCGCTAATCCGGATTTGAAGTGGGAAACCACCTCTCAATTTGATGTTGGAGTAGATTTTGGTTTCTTCGAGGAAAGGTTAAGGTTCACTATTGATTACTATTACAAAAAGACTGAAGACCTTCTACTGGAGTTAACAATTCCCTGGACATCCGGGTACTCATCAACTTTGCAAAATGTAGGTAGTACCGAGAACAAAGGGTTTGAGTTTTCTGCGGGTGCTGAACTATTTACAGGTGACTTTGAGTGGTCTCTTGATGGAAATATCTCTTTCAATAGAAACAAAGTTTTAAGTCTTGGTGATCTTGATCAGTTCTTTGGACCTGAGGTAGGAGCTGAAGGTTTTTACTCTCCCGGTGTGGGTGTCCTTGTCAAGGAAGGACAACCTGTAAATTCTTTCTACGGATATAAAACCGATGGTCTGTTTAGAACGCAAACAGATATTGACAATGGACCCATACACAGATTTATGGAATTGGGAGATGTAAGATATCAGGATGTTGATGGTGATGGTGAAATAACTCCAGATGACAGAACATTTCTAGGAACAGGAACCCCTGACTTTATTTACGGAATAAACAATTCCATGACCTACAAAAATTTCGACTTTACACTTTTTCTACAGGGTGTTCATGGTGGAAAAATACTCAATGTTTTACGCATCTATGAACTTGAATCCATGAGAGGTACTCATAATAATACAGCGGATGCCATAGATAGGTGGAGTGTTGAGAATCCGAATGCTTCAATGCCCAAAGCAGATAGAAGAGGTCATGAAAACTGGGTGGAGGACCTTCAGGTTGAAGATGGCACTTTCTTCAGATTAAAGAATTTGGTAGTTGGATACTCTCTTCCGACAGAAAATCTGAAGTGGTTGAATAAGATGAGGGTTTATTTCAGTTCACAGAATCTATTGACAATAACCAGTTACAGAGGGTATGATCCGGAAGTGAATTCCCAGGGCCAAAACCCAATTAACCAAAACATAGATTATGGTGCCTACCCCAGGGCCCGAGTATTTAATCTAGGTGTAAACCTTGGTTTTTAAATCCAAAAATGTGTTAAAATGAAAAATCTTATATTAATAATAGCAATTGTCTCAGTCACCTCATGTGATTTTCTAGATGAGACCCCAAAAGATTTCCTTTCACCTGCAAATTTTTATGAAACTGAGGATGACGCCATAGCTGCTGTGAATGCAGTTTATGATCAGTTGGGATATTATGGAAATATGTGGCAATTGGGTGAACGACCATCTGATAACCTGGAAGATGGACCAGTTGGAAGAGATGTGTCACTTGAACTGCATACGTTTACCTGGAACAGCGCGACAGGGATTTTTGGCAGTGTATGGCAACAATTGTACCGATCAATAAATCTGGCTAATACAGCATTAGAGCAGCTACCAGGTGTAGAGATGGATGAAAACCTGAAAAGTAGACTGATTGGTGAGGTGAAATTCCTTCGTGCATTAAACTATTTTGATCTGGTGAGAAACTTCGGTGGAGTCCCTATTACAACTTCCTCAACAGCTAGTTTCGACAACCTGTTTACAACGAGAAATACAATTGATGAGGTATATGACTTAATCATTGAAGATTTGGAGGATTCCGAAGTTACTCTTCCGTTAAATTACTCTTCAAATGATACTGGTAGAGCTACCAGGGGTGCTGCAAAAGCACTTCTTGCAAGAGTGCTCCTCTATTATGGTGATTTTTCTGGAGCGGCTCAAAAGGCTAAAGAGGTGATTGATTCAGGAGAGTATGATTTATTTACAAATGTTGATGATTTGTGGAAGGTTGCAAATGAAAATGGTTTAGAACATATTTTTTCTGTTCAATATCATGCGGGAATTCAGGGAAGTGGATTTTCAAGCTCATTTGCCATCAGGGGTGGAGAGCCTCCATTGACTGGTTTCAGTACTGCTATTGTCAGACAGGGTTTACTAGATTCATTTGACCCTTCAGATGAACGAAGGGCAGCTAGTGTTCTTGAAAGCTATACTTTCCCTGACGGAACTGTAAAAACATATGATCCACATGTTTGGAAGTTCTATGATGAGACAGCGATAGATCCTACTGAAGGTAGTACCAATTGGCCTGTTATTCGGTACGCCGAGGTATTGCTGATATATGCTGAAGCTTTGAATGAAAATAACGGTGGTCCAAACCAGGAAGCATATGATGCAATCAACGAAGTTAGAGACAGGGCAGGCTTGAATGATCTACCAACAGACCTGAGTCAGGCACAATTCAGAGATGCTGCACTAGACGAGAGAAGATGGGAGCTCTGCTTTGAAGGACATAGATACTATGATCTGAAACGAATGGGCCAGCTGAACACAAAAATGAGTGTATTGGGGATAACAGTTGAGGAAAAACACCAATTATATCCGCTACCTCTTAGAGAGTTGGATGCAAACCCAAACCTGGTTCAGAACACTGATTATTAATCAAGAGAAAAGAAGAGAATTATGATGAAAAGAAGAAAATTCATTCAATGGGGGGCAGCTTCCCCCCTTCTAAGTCTACCTTTTGCATATCAGGCCAATGGGAGTACGATCATTCAAGCAGATTCTATTGATGAGCCCAAACGAACTGTTAGTGTGGCCGGAAGTTATGATGTTATTGTAAGTGGAGCCGGTCCAGCTGGAGTAAGCGCTGCTATTGAAGCAGGAAGAAATGGAGCAAAAACACTTTTGATAGAAGCACACGGATGCCTGGGTGGTGTCTGGACCTCAGGTTTGCTGACCTGGATACTTGATCAGTCAAACAAGCCTGGTTTGATGCGGGAAATAGAAAGTAAGTTGGTAGAAAGAGGCGGTGTTTCCAGATCAATTGACACTGGAGGAACACTTTCTTTTGATGCAGAGATGATGAAATTGCTTTTAGAGGAATTAGCAATGGATGCAGGAGTTGACGTGCTGTTTCATGCCAGAGTTGTTGCATCTGCAAAAAATGATTACAAGAAATTGACCCATGTAGTCACAGAATCAAAGTCTGGAAGAGAGGCATGGAGTGCAAGTCAATTTATAGACACAACTGGTGACGGGGATTTGGCTGCTTTAAGCGGGTGCGGTTTTGACCTTGGCAGGCAAGGGGATCAGGCATTACAGCCATTCAGCATGTTGGCATTGGTATCAGGAATCAATTTTGACGAGATAACAAAATATTCCAGATGGGCAGCCGATTCAAAGGCTGGCTCGCCTTCAAAGAAGCTTCTTCTTGAAGAAATCGTAAAAGGAGGGGTCTTGCCTTCATATTTAAAACCTGGGCTATATCCGATTCATAAGGGATTGTATATGATGATGGCAAACCATGAATATGGGTATTCTCCTTTAAATGCAATGGAAGTATCTAAAGCGACTCTTCATGCCCGAAAAGAAGTTAATGCGATTATTAATGCACTTAAATCTAATGGTGGAGTTTGGAAAGATATTCAACTAGTTGCGACAGGGGAGCAAATTGGTACAAGAGAAGGAAGAAGGATTCATGGTATTTACACCGTGACCAAGGAGGACCTAATGAAGGGTGCAACTTTCAAGGACTCAGTGTGTAAAGTTACTTTTGGAGTAGATGTTCACTCAGTTTCAAAGCAAGATGAGGAATCTGGGAATAAGGAAAAAGGGAAATCCTATAATCAGGGAATAAAAAGTAAAGACTATGATATTCCGCTAAGATCATTAATTGCCAAAGATGTTGGTGGTTTAATGATGGCTGGTAGGTGTATTAGTGGTGATTTTATCGCTCACTCAAGCTACAGGGTTACAGGTAACGCCGTTGCAATGGGAGAGGCAGCAGGAAGAGTTTCGGCCAAAGCCTCCAAAGAAAATATTCTGCCTCAGGACGTTAACTATCAATCTGTACTCAAGTAGTTAGCTATTTCCTTGTAACTAATTGCTTGCTTTGTTGAAACTAAAAACATTGATGCGATTTAATCGAAGAAAATTCATCAAGAAATCTGGAATGGCAGGAGCTTCTATGGCTGTTGCTGTTCCATTTTTTTCTTTTGACAAAGGAGCATCCAAAAATGATACAATTAATGTGGGGGTTATTGGAACTGGAGCTAGAGGAACTGGACTGATCAGGTTAATGCGAGAAATTAGGGAGCTCAATGTCATAGCCTGTTGTGACATATTGTCTTTTAGACTGGATGAGGCATTGAGACTTGCACCAAAAGCGCAACGATATACTGATTACAGGCAGTTATTAGAAAACAATGATATTGATGCTGTAATAATTGCTACTCCACTCTATTTACATGCAACAATGGCAATTGATTCAATGGATGCAGGTAAACATGTCTATTGTGAAAAGACCATGGCATTTAATGTGGAGCAGACAAATCAGATGATTAGTTCGGTGAACTCAAATCAAGATCTTGTTTTTCAAGTGGGGCATCAGTATCATAATTCCAGGCTTTATAGTAAGATTGTTGACTTGATTAGAAATAATCAAATAGGAACAGTCACAGGATTTGATTGTCAATGGAACCGCAATGGAAACTGGAGAAAGCCAGTGCCGGAAAAGAAGTATGAGCGAAAGATAAACTGGCGAATGTATCGCGAATACTCTTGTGGTTTATTGGCGGAATTGTCAGCTCATCAGATTGATTTTGTTAACTGGGCGACCAAATCTCATCCGCAAAGTGTCTTGGGAACCGGAGGTATTGATTATTGGAAGGATGGAAGAGAAACCTTTGATAATGTACATGTGGTATTTGATTATCCAAATGGAATAAAGGCAAAGTTTACTTGTACCACTGCCAATGCTTATGAAGGTTATCAGATCAAAGTATTGGGAGATAAAGCTACAATAGTAGTAAAACCTGAGAGTGCCACAATCTATCCTGAAATTGCCCTTTACGAACGTGAAACAGAAGTAGTTGACGGCGTATCAGGGGCTACAGCAGATTGGGGACAAGATACAGTTAGTGGAATCCCAATTAACATAGAACATTTGGATCCTTCAAAACAGGCGTTGATAGACTTTGCCGAAAGCATACAAAATAACAGAGAGCCTATTTCAAATGTGAGAACTGGTGCTGATACCAGCTTTTCAGTACACATGGCATTGGAAGCAATGATGGAAAAGAAAGTGGTGTATTGGAAGTATTGAATTTTACCTTTCTCTATTTTTCCTTATTTTGCTGCCCTCAATAAACAACACTCAAATTGAAATACAGAAAACTAGGCAAGACAAATTGGAAAGTAAGTGAAATAGGCTACGGCATGTGGGGAATGGGAGGCTGGACTGGCTCCGATAGAGAAGAGTCCATGAAATCTCTCCAGCTGGCAGTGGATCTGGGGTGTAACTTTTTTGATACGGCCTGGGGTTATGGTGCAGGCAAAAGTGAGGGTCTTCTGGGTGACTTGATCAGAGCAAACCCGGATAAAAAGATCTACACAGCCACCAAGATCCCACCAAAAAACTTTAAGTGGCCCAGTACAAGGGATTACTCGCTGGATGATTGTTTTCCTCCAGATCATATTGAAGAATATGTGCATAAAAGCCTTGAAAATGCGGGGATTGAATCCTATGACCTCATGCAGTTTCATACCTGGGAAGATCGTTGGCTGGAAGACAACAGGTGGGCTCACACCATGCAGGACCTGAAATCTCAGGGACTAATCAAAGCCGTTGGGATAAGTCAAAATCGTTGGGAACCCTGGAATGGTGTGAAAGCTGTAGAAAGTGGGCTGGTAGACGTTACCCAGTTGATTTACAACATCTTTGATCAGAACCCAAAGGATGAACTTTTCCCAGCTTGCGAGAAGCACAATGTAGGGGTAATTGCACGTGTTCCATTCGATGAAGGAACGCTCACAGGTCTGCTGACCAAAGACACTACCTGGCCTGAGGGTGACTGGCGAAACACCTATTTCGTTCCGGAAAACCTTAATTCCAGTGTGGATCATGCGGATGCACTCAAGCCATTAGTACCCGAAGGCATGACCATGCCAGAGATGGCCCTACGGTTTATCCTGGGTGAATCAAGAGTAAGCACAATCATACCCGGGATGCGTAAGCTGCATCACGTAAAGTCCAATATCGCTGCGAGTGATGCCGGTCAGCTGGATGCATCACTCATGAAGGAGCTGGAAAAGCACCGCTGGGACCGTGAGCCAACAGACTGGTCGCAGTAAACCTTCCATTGAATCCTGCAATTTGAATAGGTTATATATCGGCTGGATTATCAGCTTAGGATTATTTAGCTGTACCCCAGCTATTGATAGGAATGGAGGTCCTGATCCTAAAGACAGGATCCCAAAAGTCATATTCGATACCGACTTGGGATCCGATTGTGACGATGTAGGGGCACTGGCTCTTTTACATTACTATGCAAGAGAGGGAAAGGTGGATATACTAGGATGTATCTATAGCTCTGGCAAGGTGCCTTATGGAGCAGGTGTTGTTGATGCAATAAACCATTATTATGGAAGGCCAGACATTCCTGTTGGAGCTGCTTATGATACAATAGTTGGGGATCCTGTCGATAAAATGAGTGCTGAAAAACTAGCGCGTGATACGGCTAGATATGGACATAAGATCGTAGCGAACCAGGACGCTTTGGAGCAGACCTATCTTTCAAGAAAGCTACTGGCCCAGGAAGAGGATACCAGTGTTATCTATATCACTGTCGGTCATACCAAAGGATTGTATGATCTTTTAGTCTCTGAGCCTGATGATGTTTCACCTCTATCAGGTCAGGAACTGGTTAAAAAGAAAATCAAAAGCTGGGTGGCGCTCGGAGCACTGAAAGCTGACAATCCCGAAGGTGACTTGAAGAAGGATTGGAATTTTTTCTTCAACGGAACAGCTCCATACACTGACTACCTGATAGAGAATTTTCCACGACCAGGCTACTTCATTGATGGAGGAAGTAATGTGATGACTGGAAAATCCCTGATGGCAACACCGGAAGGAAATATCGTTCGCCAGGCCTATACCGATTGGTTAGGATGGGCTGGTAAGACTCTTGAAGATCAAAGACCAAGCTGGGATTTACTGGCCATCTACTTTATTGTCCATGGACTGGGTGATTATTTGGAAGAAGCAGAGCAGGGAAGCTTGGCTTTTGATCCTGAAAAAGGATGCGTTTGGGTAAAGGGCACTCGTGATCGGCAGCATCATTTGATCAAACAAAAGGCCGGAACTGATTCGCTTTTTGCTGCGGAGCTAAACGAAAAAATAGCCAATTATCCACGATAAGTTGGTCTAGTAATTATCACAATAGACATCATGCCCTTATACGTATTTACCGCAAGCCAAGAATACCAAATAGCACTTATTGTATAATATTTATAAATAATTGACTTTTGCCGATACCAACCGCTTAGTTATTCACTTTTAAATAATTATGAGGTTAATCATATTCGTTTTTATCGCCCTAGCTGTAAATATCAGCTATGCGGACAATTCAAATAATACATTAGGCAATAAGATCATTACCCTGTCAACTTCCTGGGAAAAGGAATCTAAGAAGCTGATAGAATATCATGGACTTACCGGTTTTTGTAGTGATCCGGAGTTTCGAAGTGTTGTATATGAGCTCCTGAATGAAATCCATTATTATCACGCTCTTTTGTACAAAGAGCTGTTGATGACATCTGATCAGCATGATCAGCAAAAGCTAAGAAAAGTACTTGCAGAGATGGAAATTATTGAGCGCGATTACGCAATCGAAAGTTTCAATGACTTCTTTCGCGAAAGGTGTCTGGATCAAAAGACCCTGGAGAAAAATTCAAAACAGTACAAAAGTGGATTTGGGGTTCACTCATACCATGGAAAGATCTATGTGATGGAGGAGGAGCTCAGAAGATATATTGAAAAGTTGAGCAAGCGTATTGGCCGTGTAAAACGTCACGTTAAGCATTTAAATCTTCATACTTCAGTTGAAATCAAGTAGACTTTTAGGAGTCCCGATGTAGTTATACTCAATCTTATTTTTCAAGGAAATGGGTTCTGATCAATGGTGTTGGTTTAGATGCTATGATCTTATTTTACAATGGAATTTTTGTAATTTTAAAGTTCATAATCATTTGGAATTTCAAATCACAGAGTGAAAAGAGGCGCTGAAATAAAGAAATTACATCCTGTAACTCCTTTTGAGGGAGCCTTTGAAAATGTGTATACAGAGCATTTTCAATCTTTATTTATCTATGCCCGAAAACTCACGAATTCTGCCGAATTAGCTAAAGACATTGTTTCGGATGTCTTCTACAATCTTTGGAAGTCCAACCCTGACTTTTCGCAGATCAAAGAGATTAAATCTTATCTTTTTATTGCGGTGAAAAACCATGCGATCAGGATTTTGACCAGAAACCCCCAGGATTTTATTTCTCTGGATCAGGACCAATTCATCAAGAAAGTAGATCGCACAGATCCTGAAGAAGTCTTGCTGGAAAAGGAATTGCTTGGTGCCATCGAAAGTGCAGTTTCAAAACTTCCTGATCAATGCCGACTGATCTTCGATATGGCCAAGAATCAACAGATGAGTTACCAGGAGATCGGAAAGGAGTTGGGGATTTCCCAATCTACGATCAAGACCCAGGTGGGCAGGGCACTCAATGAGATCAGGGTTTCCATAGCCGAACACCTTGAAGCAGGATCACATCATGGAAGCGGCATTAAATCGGGAATTGTGTCCTCCATAATCATAGCTCTTCTTTTTGTTTAATTGCGTAATTTTTAACAATATTTCGGTATTCATATAAATATTCTAATAGATAAGAGAAATCTATAAATATTTTATAAATCTTTAAAAGATTGTAGACCGAACCAACAGATCTGGCTCTTTATAAGTAAGGAACAAGAAAACTGTGGTCGATCAATTAATATATAAATACCTCAAGGGCAACATCAACCTGGAAGAACAGCATGAGCTTTCCAAGTGGATGGCTGGGGATTCAAAAAATCGGGAGGTACTCAAAAGATTAGAGATTTACTGGAATGAATATGACTCCAATCTGAAAGAGGAAGAGCTGGCAGTGAGGAGAATGATTCTATCCAGAATGGCTGCAGATACAAACAGGCCTGCAAAAGGAAATCGCTCAATTACCAGATATCTGCTCAGGGTAGCTGCTATCGTAGTGCTCAGCTTATCTATTGGCCTGGTACTCTCACAATACATGAAAAAGGAGGAGCAACCTCCTGAGATCACGTGGGTAGAAAAAGAATCTAAGCCCGGACAGAAAATTACTACTATACTTCCGGATGGTACAAGAGTAAAGCTGAATACCGACAGCAAGCTGATTTCACCAACAAGTTTTACCGGGGATTTTAGAAAGGTCATTCTAAAAGGGGAGGCCTTCTTCGAAGTAACCAGAAACGAGAGCAAGCCATTTATCATCGAAACGGAGAATATGGAGATCATGGTGTTGGGCACCTCCTTCATCGTGAGTGCATATGAAAATGAGACGATCAATTCTGTTTCTGTCAAATCCGGTAAGGTTGAAGTAAAGGGTACATATGCTATGGCCCCGATTCAGCTTACTCAGAATGAAGCTACATTTTATCAGGGTGAGGCTGAAATGAAAAAATCCGAAATCATTAAGCCTGACTATGTTTTTGGGTGGATCGATCAGAAATTATTGTTTGATAACCACTCCATAGAAGAGGTACTGGACAGGATATCCAGGTGGTATGGAGTAGAAATAGACCTGAAGAAACGGCTCGAGCAACAAAAGAGATATACCGCAAGCTTCGAAAATCCAACACTAAAGCAGGTGATGGATATCCTGGCTTTCGTTTACGACTTTGATTATGAAATAAATGGAAATGAATTAATCATTAAATAAGAAAGAGAGGGCTGGTACTTGGGGAAGTCATGGGCCCTCTCTTAGCAAAAGTTTTAGTATCAATAAACCAAAACTCTATGAATGTAAAATTACGAAAATTCACAATCCGTATGTCCAAACTGGGGATTTATGTGATGATCCTGTGCCAGTCACTGACGATGGCACTTGCAACCAACACGGCTGCTCAAAGGAAGTTTCTTGAAGAGATCAGCGTTGAGTTGAGTCAAAATGAAAATGAAAGATCTCTGATCGATGTGATCAAAGAGATCGAAGAGAACACCAATTTCAGGTTCGCTTACTCTAAGAGCGAGATCAGAAAAAGCGAGATTTATCTGGATGGTGGTAAATGGCAAATGAATGAATTGCTAGCCAATTTGTCTGTTCAGGCCAAAGTTTCCTTCAAAAGGGTAAATGAAAGCATAGGTGTTTTCAGTGCCCAGGAAACCAATATCCTTCCTGAAGTTTCTGAGGAGGTCTCTGTACAGACAACAGTATCTGGTAAGATCACCGATGAGAATGGTGAAGCCTTGCCGGGAGCCAGCATCATTGTAAAAGGCACCAGCACCGGTACTACTACCGATATAGACGGTAACTTTTCGCTCAGTTGCCCCGCTGATGCGACACTGATTTTTTCATTTGTTGGATATCAGTCTCAGGAAGTTGCAGTAAACAACAGATCTGTAATTGATATGACTTTGACTCCTGACCTGGAGCAATTAGAAGAAGTTGTTGTTGTAGGATACGGTCAGGTGGAATTGAAGGATATCACAGGTTCAGTTGCACAGGTGAAAACCAAGGAGCTTGAAGCTGTACCTGTTTACAATGTAGAGCAGGCCTTGAAAGCCCGGGTAGCCGGTGTACAGGTCACTCAAAACTCAGGCCAGCCTGGAGGTAGAATTGAGGTAAGGATCCGAGGCGGTAACTCCATGATTGGAAGCAATGATCCCCTGTATGTAGTAGATGGATTTCCCGTCACAGGTGGGATTGGATTCTTAAATCCTGCTGACATCGAGTCTATTGACGTATTGAAAGATGCATCAGCAACAGCTATTTATGGTGCCAGAGGCGCGAATGGGGTAGTAATCATTACCTCTAAGCGAGGAAAAAAATCTGAGCAAAGTAAAGTTGAGGTTAGCAGCTTCTACGGAGTACAAAAGGAGACTAAGCGTTATGACCTTTTGGATGCAAGAGAATATGCAACTGTTGCCAATGAGTGGCTGATCAATGGTGGTCAGACTCCATTCTTTGATCTGAATAACTTTAACATCCCTACCACTGACTGGCAGGATGTGGTTTTCCAAAGTGCACCTATTCAGAATCATACGATTTCTTTTACAGGAAGCTCAGAGAAAACCAGGTATGCTTTATCTGGAAACTACTACGATCAGGATGGTATTCTGATCAGCACTGGAGTGAAAAGAGGATCCATGCGGTTAAATCTTGATCATGATGTGAACGACTGGTTAAAAATGGCAGTGAATCTGAATTTGTCAAGAAGACAGAGCCAATCAGTACCGGTAAACAATGGTAGCAGAGGAAACGGTTCAGTTTTATCAGCTGCAGCATCTGCTCCACCGACAGTGCCTGTTTATGATGCTGATGGATTGCCAACTCAGATTGAGCAGGTTTATAACTTCGGTTCTGCAGATATGAGAAACCCACTCATTTTCGCAGCTAACCAAACCACGAATCTTGCGAATTCAATAATTGGAAACACTTCATTTTCAATTTCTCTTTCAGATNACCTGACCTTTAAGTCATTAATTGGTTTGGAATATGAGAATGTTTTGTCTGATCAGTATACTCCAATCATATATGATACTGACAGGGGTTATGGAAGACAGCAGTATAGCTATGACAACTCATTCCTAAACGAAAATACGCTGAACTACTCCAGAACTTTTGCCAATATTCATAAGCTGGATGTAGTGGCGGGTTATACTTATCAGAACTACATGAGCAGGTATTTGAATATTAGCTCAACTGGCTACGCAAGTAACACAACTGAAAACTTCGATCTATCAGCCGCTGAAACCATCAACAATCCTGGTTCTGGTATTTCCAGATGGGTATTGGCTTCCTGGTTAGGAAGGGTGAACTACTCTCTGATGGATAAATACCTTTTTACCATGAGTATCCGGTCTGACGGGTCTTCACGTTTCGGTGCCAGCAACAAATGGGCTATATTCCCTTCCGGAGCTTTTGCCTGGAGAATTAAAGATGAGGCTTTTCTACAAGGAGTTGAATTTTTAAGCGATGCTAAGATCAGAACAAGCTACGGTATTACAGGAAACACTGCCCTGTCTCCTTACCAGTCATTGGATAGGATGGCAGCTGTGAGGGTAGTTTATGCCAACCAGGAAGAAGAAGTTGGATTTGTACCCGATGGTATATCAAACAGTGATTTGAAGTGGGAAACTACAGCTCAGTTTGACCTGGGTATTGATGTTGGTTTATTTGACAACAGATTTAGGATCACAGCAGACTACTACAAGAAAAACACTGTTGACCTTTTGGCATCAGTTCCACTACCTCCTTCAGTAGGTTTTGGATCAATCCTTCAAAATGTTGGTGAAATTGAGAATAAAGGAGTTGAGTTTACAGTAGGTGCTGATATTATCTCTAATGGTGAATTTAGATGGGATGTCACTGCCAGTATTTCAGCAAACAAGAACAAAGTAATTGAAATTGCTGGAGGAAGCGATATTTTGAGTAATGGTCAGGGAGCACTCTGGTCAAGTACCAACATCGCAAGAGAAGGTGAACCATTAGGAAGCTTATATGGATATATCGAAAGAGAGTACGATGACAATGGATATATTCAATATGTAGACGTAAATGGTGATGATGTTGTCAATGCATTAGATAAAGTAATCATTGGTAATCCATACCCGGATTTCTTCTATGGATTTAATACCAATCTTTCGTATAAGAATTTCGAGTTCAATCTGTTTCTGGAAGGAGTTCACGGCAATGAGATCTTCAACGCTACAAACGGTACTCACCTCAATTCATTCCAAAGAGGAAACAACCAGTTTACTGACATCATCGGAAACTATTGGTCACAGGAAGATCCCAATCCAAATGCCAAGTATCCAAGGATTAGCTCTTTGACAGGAATTGATATTTCAGACAGATTTATCGAAGATGGTAGTTATCTAAGAGTAAAATCTGTAAGACTCGCTTACAATTTCCCATTGGAACAATGGGGACTGAATGTATTTGATTATGCTCAGATCTTTGTATCGGGAACCAACCTGTTGACTTTCACCAAGTATACAGGTCTTGACCCTGAAATGAACACCCGGGGTACAGATTCTCAGAGCATTGGAAGTCGTCTGCAAATGGGCCATGACCAGAGTGGTTATCCTAATGCTAAGAACTACACAGTTGGTTTACGACTGAGTTTCTAATCCAAGTCTGATCAATAATCTATTTTATTAAAAGAGATAAAAGATGAAAAAATTAATATATATCATGATACCGATTTTCCTTCTTTCATGTGAAGGAATGCTGGATGAAGTGCCTGAAGATTTCGTGTCAAGGGCCAATTATTACCAAAATGAATCTGACGCACAGGGTGCTATCAATGGAGCCTACAACTCTTTTGGCCCGGACTTCCTGGGAATTACGCATTACCTGATGGTAGAGCTTCACGGTGACTTTTTGAATGGTCGTGGTTCTCAGCAACCAATATCTGTGATGGATCAGGTACTGAATGCCCAAAATATTGGAAGGGTAGCTTCAAACTGGTCTGCGTTGTATCGAGCAATCAATAGAGCCAACGCTGTAATTGATAACGTTTCAGGTATTGAAAATATAGACGCAGCTACACGTAGTCGCATTGTTGCTGAAGCACATTTTTTGCGAGCACTGTC
>JAHCMM010000261.1 GCA_019192515.1 Cyclobacteriaceae bacterium SS2 | reverse complement strand
CCGATGGAATGTGGTATCGAGATATCCCAGCGGAATTTCCACCTTCAGGATCTCTTCAAGCTCTTTTTTTATGCGTTCGGCCAAAAATATTCCCCTGGGTTGCATACCCAAAATGACCGATTCTTTGAAAGTATTGTGATTTTCAATTAGGTGTTGACACAACCGGCTGATTGTGATCTTGAGGAGGTGCTTGTCTAACAGAAGTCGTTTTTGCATGACAAAACTGGGGCAAATATAGCCTCATCTTGTCAATTTGGTTTCACGTCTACGTGATATTCTATTTTGTTGATGTAAAATATCCTCCTGTTGGTTTCGCCGGTAGTACGGATCCCGTTATAAATTCTTTGCTCTCCGTATGCAAATAGCGTATTTCCATACCATTCATCGAGGCCTTCCACTTCAGGATCTCTCGAACGAAGCTCATCATTTTCATAAGTAAGCCTCACAGGATTGATCGTCTTGCCCTCGATGATCTCGTTACCGCTGATCACTTTTGTTCGGATCTCATTTTCATCCAGGTACATCAGCACGATCTTATCTTCATAAGTATTTACGGTCACAAATTCATCGAGCGAGTAGGTGACTACATCATCGATGGCAAAATTGTTGTCCCAGATAATGTTACCGGCTTTATCAAAAGCTACCACGATCGCATGGGTGTATTTGTAGCCCAGGAATCCCGTATTGTAACCACCATAACCGCCATAGCCACCGTAAAAAGGTGACGAAGAGGAATAACCAGAGTACCGGGTATAGTATGCCTCGGCTATCAGGATATAAGCGTCTTCACGCTGGATGATGTCATGCACCACCAGCTGGTAGCTAAAATTCGGCTTCTTGCCTTTCTCTGCTTTTCGTTTGATCCGTTCCTTGATCCTGGACTCACGCCTTTCTTTCATATAGCCAAAGAAATTGTTGAGGTCCGCATAAGCATAATACTTGACGAACTGCTGACGCCCATTCAGGAATTTTGACAGATACAGCCCTTTGCTATACATCGAGGATTTCTTGGAGTAGGTCCCTACCACATATTGAAACCCACCGAAGAAGTTGGTAGAGGCACCATCGATCAGGTTCTTTTCCTCGGGGTTGATCATGTTATCCTGGATCAATGTGCCGGTAGAGGTATAGGTCCTGGCCCGGATAGAATTCTTTTTGTTTCGCATCCGTTCGGACGTGATCACCGTGAAGACCTCTGCTTCGTCATCGGTGATGAGCTTCAGGATGTCGTTGTTGTTGCCATAAAAACCAGGGATAACACGCGGCACCTGTTCGTCCAGGTCATAGGTGATCATCACGGGTCGGGTATTTACATAGCCACCGAGCAGGATACTATTTCCCAGCACTTCGAACTCTGAAAGCTGAACCGGAAACACGGTGCTGATTTTCACTTCCTCCACCCTGGTGGTGCTCACATCAATGGTATAGACCATGAGGTCTACCGTTTGGTAGCGGGACTCATTGAAAAGCAAATAGAAAGAACCATTATAGTAATCATATCCCCTGAAGCGGCTTTCATAAGGCACTGTGATCAATCGGGTCCACTGCACATTCAGCGTAGTATCGACCATATGCAGGATCCACTTGTATCCCTTACCGACGCGTTCGTAGGTTTCCACCACCACAAGCAGGCCCTCCTCTTCGCCGCCGATCACGGTGAATTCAGTGTCCGAATCCTGGATGTTGAATTCGATCCTGTTTGGCTGACTGATATAGTTGCTTTGTTCCGCCTCCTTTTTTTGTGCAAAGACAATCAGAGGTGCAAAGAGTATAAGCCATATGGTCAACCTCGGCAGCATATCATTTTTTTATTGGCCCATTGCTATGATCATATCGAATTCTTCTTTTTTCACCGGCTGAACAGACAGCCGCGAGTTTCGCACTAACACCATGTCTGATAACCGTTCCTCAGCTTTTACCTGCGCCAGGGTGACCGGTTTATTCAGTTTTTGCTCCGGTGCCACATCAACCACTACCCAGTCTCCCTCCTTCGCCGTAGGGTCAGGATAAAACTCCTTCACTACTTTAGCAACACCGATAACCTGTTTTTCATTCACACTGTGGTAATATAGGCAAAGATCCCCTACTTTCATCGCCTTCATGTTATTCCTGGCCTGGAAATTCCTGACACCATCCCATAGTGTTTTTTTATCTCTTTCAAGATCGTCCCATGAATAAGTGCCCGGCTCCGATTTGATCAGCCAATAGTTCATAAATCAAAATGTTTTTACTAAAACCATAAAGGTAATTGATTAAAGTTGTTTGGCTAATTTTAAAACCAATGAAAAGTCGTTTGACATACTAAGATTCAACCATTTTAGCCTTACCATTGTTTAATGAAAATACTCATTCTCCGATTCTCTTCCATTGGTGATATTGTGCTAACCACCCCGGTGATCCGGACGCTTAAAACTCAGCTGGAAGATGCTGAGATCCACTATGCTACCAAGGCTGCCTATGCCTCCATTCTGACTTCAAATCCCTATATTGACAAGCTCCACTTGCTGGACAACAGCCTGGGGCAACTGATCTCTGCACTCAAAAAAGAGCGTTTTGATGTCATCATTGATCTGCACAACAACCTGAGAACAAGGAGGGTGACCTGGTCGTTGGTAGTCAAAACATACCGGTTTGAGAAAATCAACGTTGCCAAGTGGCTCATGGTCAACTTTAAATGGAACCGGCTGCCCAATAAGCATATCGTGGACCGGTATATGGATACTACCAGTGCACTTGGTGTGAAGATGGATAGTCTGGGTCTGGACTATTTCATTCCTGAGAAAGATGAAGTGGAGCTGGAGTGGCTACCTGAAACACACCGACAGGGATATGCCGTGTTTGTGATTGGCGGAAAATTCCCCACCAAAAGACTCCCGGTGGAGCGTATGATTGAGCTGTGCGACCGTATCAATAAACCGATCATCCTGCTGGGAGGCAAAGAAGACATCGAAAATGCCAACAGGATAGAGGATTTCTTCAGACGACCCGAAGGCAATGAAGAAGTGGAAGAGGTGCTTATAGAACTGGGAAAAAAAGCCCTGATCTACAATGCATGCGGGAAATTCAACTTTAATCAGTCAGCATCCATAGTGAAGCAGGCACAATGGGTATTTACACATGATACCGGGCTCATGCACGTGGCGGCTGCTTTCAAGAAAAAGGTCTACAGTATTTGGGGCAATACGATACCGGCTTTTGGAATGTACCCATATCGGACTAAATTTATTGTGTTTGAAAACAACAAGATCAAATGCAGGCCCTGCTCTAAAATTGGATTTCAAAAATGTCCAAAAGGTCACTTTAAGTGCATGAAAGAGGTCGTATTTGACTTTTATTTACCTGATTGATCATGAAGACACTATACATCGTCCGGCATGCCAAATCTTCCTGGTCATTCGACCTGAGAGACTTCGACAGGCCACTGGGGGAAAGAGGTCGGAAAGACGTGAGAAATATGGGTAAATACCTGCAGAGAAACGTGGATCGGCCAAAGCTGATGATCACAAGTCCGGCAAGCCGGGCATTCTATACGGCATTGTTTCTGGCAGATGCGTGGGGATATCCGGAAGAAAAGATCGTGCTCGATCCCGCATTTTACCATGGATCACCCAACGGGATCATCAAAACCCTGAGTGGGTTGGGGAATGAATCTTCCGTAGCCATCTTCGGACACAACCCCGGACTCACGGATCTCGCTAATACCATTTCGCAGAGCTACATAGACAACATCCCCACGTGTGGTGTGGTCGGCATCCGTTTTGAGATGGATCAGTGGAAGAATTTAGACAGGACAAAAGGTCAACAATTCACTTATATTACACCAAAGACATTGTGATGATCGCCAATACGCCACCACCTCCCTATTATGCTGTCATTTTCACCTCCCTGAAGGCCTCTGATGACGAAGGCTATGCGGAAATGGCCCAACGGATGGAGGAGCTGGCCGGAGAGCAACCCGGGTACCTGGGTTTTGAGTCTGCCAGGAGTGAGATTGGTATTTCCATTTCCTACTGGAAGGACCTCGATTCCATCAAAAAATGGAAGAGCAACCTGGAGCACCAGGAAGCCCAGCAAAAGGGACGCGAAAAATGGTATAGCCGCTATGAAATCCGGATCGCCAAAGTAGAAAGAGCGTATGGATTTGGGAGGTAAGCCATAACCAAAATATACCCACTCTCCGGAAAATCTTTGCCTCGCGAAATACGTATATAAGCGTAATATTTCCCTTTAATTTTCACGGAAGCAAACAACCTATCTTCATACACCCAAAATGAGGTACCCCAATGAAATCCAATGATTTCCGCATCCATTTCCTTGCTGCAATTCTATTTGCAGGCCCCTATTTGCTCACAGCACAATCGGGCTGGAAAGTTAGACACGAGGGCAGTCAATCGAGGCCCGTGCTCCAGGATGGGGTACTTTATGTTGGCTCCCTGGATGGTTCAATATATGCTTTGGATCCTGCTACAGGACATCAACTGTGGGCAGTTCCTACTGGTGAAGGATTCTCCAGTGGCCCGGAGCAGGTGGTGATACCGGCCAGTACTGATCTTGCTACCCAGGTAAATATGATTGCCAGTCGTCCATTGAGGGATAGAAAGAAAGAGATCCAGGGTACGCCCGTGATCAGTGACGGGATCCTTTGGGTAGGATCTGAAGATTTTAACTTTTATGCAGTGAATACCACTGACGGTGCCATCAAATGGGTATTTGAAACTGGCGGCAGGGTAAACACTGAACCAATTGTGGATGATGAGCAGGTATATTTTGTATCGGAGGACGGACTGCTATATGCTTTGGATAAGTCCACCGGCGAAAAAAAATTGGAGGTAGAGACCTACACTGGCTCACGGCTGGCTCTTTCGCAGCCTGGTCCTTTCCCCAATCCACCCAATCAGCCTGTGTTTGCGGATGGAAATATCTATTTATCTCACTGGGTGCGAGGTACTGTGAAGAAGGTGTATGTCTCCTCAATATCCACTGAGTCCGGAGAACGTAACTGGGAAATTGCACTGGAGGGATGGGATGTGCAGGACCCCATTTTAGTTGGGGACAAACTACTGATCCTCTATGAAACAAATGGCTCAGCTTCAGAACCTTCTTATATAAGGGTCTGTGCTATAAATCCTTCCACAGGTGATATTTTATGGACCTATGACCAGCAAAAGGTTTATGGTTTCAAGAACTTTTCTGCCGACAGTCAGGCTATCTATTTTGAAAGTCCAGCTGGCTTCATTGTGCTGGACATCAATAATGGAGCCCTCAAGTGGTCATATACTTTTGATGAGAAAAAAATTAATCTGCCTGAAAGGAGCTACCTGGTGGATGATCAGATCTTCCTGGTAGACAATGGCAACCTGCTCGTCATGGATCCTGAGGATGGAACAATTCGAAAAACCCTGAAGACAGATCGGTTTTTCAGGATTCATCATAGGGAAGGTGATACCGTCATTGGTACATCGGAGAAGCAGCTAAAGGCGCTTAGTATTGCCAGCGGGAAAACAATATGGTCTGTAAAAACCAGTACGGCATTGTCTTCAGCTCCGGTATTTGACGATCAGATGATCTACTTCACTACTGGTTCGGTAGGATATGTAGGTATGAGCAGAGTAGATCAGGGGTATTTATATGCGGTGAATAGGGTGACTGGGAAATGAGTTGTAGGATGTAGGAACTCAGTGGTCTATTGCCTCGGGCTTTAGCCCTGGACAATAGATTTGCACTTAGTGGCTTTAGCCACTAATTTTATCGCATGCCCTTCATTAAGATTTGGATTCATGCAGTTTGGGCGACTAAGAATAGAGCGCCGCTATTGGAAAAGTCTCTTAGAAAATCTGTGATTTCTCACATCAGGGAAAATGCTAAAGCAAAAAATATATACATTGATAGTATCGATGGGTATGTTGACCACTTACACTGCCTGATTTCATTAAAAGGCGAACAAAGCATTTCCAATATCATGCAGCTAATCAAAGGAGAATCCTCTTTTTGGATCAATCAACAAAAATGGATTCCAGGTCGGTTTGCCTGGCAGACTGAATTCTTTGCTGTGTCTGTAGGGGAATCCCAGGTTAAAGCGGTTAGAAACTACATCAACCATCAGGAACAACACCATAGCAAAAAGAGCTTTCAGGAAGAGTATGACGAATTCATGGAGAAATATGAATTTGAAACCTTTAGGGGCTAAAGCCCCAGGGGGGATTGATTTCCATTGCCACGGGCTAAAGCCCGTGGCAATTTGACAAAACCCGCGGCAATTTGACTAAAGCTCATGGCAGTTCCAGCTAAAGCCCATGGGAATTCCGGCTAAAACTCATGGCAATGTAGCTAAAGCCCATAGCAATGTAGCTGAAGCCCATTCTGAATAAGGCCCAGGGACTTATAGATGCCGAAAAAATTCGCAATTCATCTTCAACCAATCACAGATCCCCGGAAAGGAGTTGCAAATCCCTGAAAAAAATCACAATCCCCGGCAATCAATGCTCTTCAACATGTTCTGCAAGGCATGTCGAAGGTAAAATAAAGAGTTACCTCCCGATTCCGGTTTTTACTATATCTGATCTTTATGGTGTCAGTTTGTGATAGTCTTGGTTTAATTAATGGGTAGATATAGGCTTCTTGAGCTGATTTTTTAATCAACTCCCTGAAACAGGGATTAGGAAATCCCAGCTATCTCTCGTTCGAATAATGGGACTGGGAATGAGTTGGAGGATTTAGGTACTTTGTATCACCTGAAATTTCTTAGCTTTAGTTTGCTGCAAAGGACTTTAGCACAATCTATTGCCTCGGGCTTTAGCCTCTATTGCCTCGGGCTTTAGCCCGGGGACAAATAGATTAGCAATCAGTGGCTTTAGCCACTAATTTTAACGCATAAGCTCACAGGCTTTTTTTGCATTTTTTAGGTGCTAAACCGTGCATTTCTGGGATGAATTGTGTATCTTAATGATATTGAGACATTATAACCTCTCAAACAAGTCATTTTGTCTCCGAACAAAATAATACCTATCTTTTTCTTGTTTGATACCTATCTAAATTCATTTACATACCTATCTTATTCCATTTATATACGTATCTTAATTGCTCAACAATACGTTGTTCGAAGCGAATCAACACATGGTTTGAAGGGNAACTACACGTGATTCCGAGGAAAACCATGCATGGTTCGGAGTGAAACAACACGTGATTGGGAGAGAAACTACGCGTGATCGGGAACGCAACCACACGAGATTCATAAAATAACAAGCACACATCACTCAGTCGCTCGGTTGTGTCGAGAGATCTGGTCTTCTAATAGGCCTCTGACCGGTATATGNTTATACTCCCCTTCATACCATCATCTTTGAAATATGTCTGAAAATTCACGAAAAAGCTTATCTTAGGCGGGTAATACAGATAACGTATCCGTTTTAATTCGCTTATAAACGTTTATGGTCGCTTAAAAAAGTGTAAGGTTCTGGTATTGAATAAATTAACAAGAAAAATACATAAGGGAAATAACAGTAATACTGTTATTTTGATTGTTGTATGCCATTTACTTCACTTCGGAGTTTGATCATTAAATTTGATAGGAGCTAACAGACTCATGATGGAATAAAATAGTCAATATGAAACCTCGTTTTCTCACCAAGTCAAGATTCAAACAAGCAATTGAATGTCCAACCAAACTTTACTACACTGGAAAACGAGACGAGTATGGAGACAACTCTCTTTCAGACGAATTCCTGATTGCCCTTGCAAAAAGTGGGTATCAAGTTGGTGAACTAGCGAAGTATTACTTTCCTGGAGGGATTTCAATTGTGTCCCTAGATCATCAAACTGCACTCGATAAAACAAATGAGCTTCTTAAAAATGAAGACATCATTCTATACGAGCCAGCCTTCAAATATGAGAATCTTTTCATTCGTGTTGATATTCTAATAAAAAAGGGAACACATGTAAAACTGATTGAAGTAAAGGCCAAATCCTATTATAGTAGTGATGAGTTTCTTACCTCGCGAGGCGCTATACCAGCTGAATGGAAAGAGTATCATTTTGATGTGGCTTTCCAAAAATATGTTTTGACCAAGGCTTTTCCTCAATTCCGAGTTGAAGCTTTCTTAATGCTTACCAACAAAAATGTAAAGGCTTCAGTAGAAGGACTATTTCAAAAGTTCTTGATCAAGGAGAATGAGGATGGCCGATTGCATGTTTTGGCAAGGAATATTGAAGAATTAGGTCAACCAATATTAACTGCTGAAAACATTGATCACATTGTTGAAAAAATTTGGAATCAGAAGCAAAACCTAGCCAATGATGAATTATCCTTTTTTGAATACATACATAGGTTGGCGGACGCTTATGAGAATGATTCAAAAATTGAAGTTGGCGTCACCAAAGTATGTAGAGACTGCCAATACAAACTAAAAAGTGAAGAAGAAGGTGGATTGAAAAGTGGTTTTCATGAATGTTGGAAATCCATGACAAATCTTACCAGCAAACAACTAAATGATCCTTTGGTAATTGATGTTTGGGATTGCAGAAAAGCAGATAGTTATTTGAAGGATAAAATATTTCTCCAACAAGATATTAATCCAGAAACACTAGGAAGTATTTCGGACGAGCATCAAAAATCTGGCTTGCAACGAGTAGAGCGGCAAGAATTACAAGTCACAAAGGCGAAACTAAAAGACGACACGATTCACATTCTTAAAGATGAACTCCTGTTTGAGATGAACAAAGTGACCTATCCATTAAACATGATTGATTTTGAGACGACCTTAGTGGCAATTCCATTCAACAAAGGAAGACGGCCTTATGAATCAATAGCCTTTCAGTTCTCCCATCATACGATTGGTGATGACGGTAAAATAGTTCATGCAACTGAGTGGATTAACACTAGCACCGGAAGATTCCCAAACTTCGAATTTGTAAGAGCTTTAAGAAAGGCACTTGAACAGAATAAAGGAAGTGTTTTCCGATATTCCCATCATGAGAATACGATTCTAAATAAAATTCACGATCAACTTAAAGTTTCAGAAGAACCAGACAAAGAAATGCTAATGGGTTTTATTGAGACTATAACACATAGAACCGAAGGTCAGGGGAATAAGAAGGTCTTTATATGGGAAGGCGATAGAGACATGATTGACATGTGGGATTGGGTAAAACGTTTCTATTACGATCCTCGTACCAATGGATCAAATTCGTTGAAAGCTATTTTACCGTCAGTGATAAATCGAAGTACCTTGATCAAGGATAAATACTCTGCTCCAATTTATGGTGCTTCTATCCCAAGCCTAAATTTTAAAAATAAAAAGTGGATTGAGCATGATGGTGACGAGCTAATCAGCCCTTACAGGCTCTTACCAAAACTTTGGGATAGATACGACAGAAATGAAGTTGACTTGTTAATCAATCCAACCGATGAACTTGAAGATGGCGGGGCAGCCATGACCGCCTATAACTACATGCAGTTTCCGGATATGAGTGATACTGAACGAAAGGCAACCGTATCAGCCTTATTACATTATTGTGAACTAGATACCTTAGCTATGGTGCTATTGTGGGAAGGATTGTTTGATCTTGCCAATTAATTTATTCGAATTATGACCTTTGAATCCACAGATATATTTACAACAAATGATGTTCAAAGATTGGTCGATGCAGGTCTAATATCTCAAGATATTATTATAAGGGGTGAACAACTTAGCCGATTATCGGGTGTAGAAATCATCAAAGGGTCTTTAGGAATTAGTGACTCCAGCTTGGAAAGTCTTGGTGACCTAAAAGAAATAACAAAGGACTTTTGGATGAGTTCGCACACTGTTTATTCCCGACTGACATCTTTAGGCCAGCTTCAGAAAGTAGGTGGCGATTTGAGCCTACGCTATTCAAATATTGAGGATTTAGGAGATTTATATGAAGTTGGCGGGAAGTTAAGTCTAAGAGATTCGCCAATTGAAGGTCTAGGTATTCTAAAATACGTAGGTGGGGATCTTTATTTACCCAAGAGGCTCGAAGATCAAGTAGATCTTACACAAATCACTATAAAAGGAAAAACTAGATTTTGGAATGACAACAAAACAAAGAAGACAATTGTCCCAAAAGAACAACTTGGCTTAAACAAATATTCTCAGGCTGTACCATTCTGGAAGCATCAATATATTTATTCTAGAGATGACTTGTCAAATGCTAGTTTGGAACAGCTTCAATTTTACAAGGCATTTAAAAGGGAATTCCAAAATGGTAANTATTTGGACATTGAGGGTAACGACAATTATGCTTTTGTGCTGTTCTACGATCTGCTCAATGAGTATGAAAACAATAGGGATTTTTCAACGCTGAAATCCCTATTAGAGCAATTAAAAAAGCACTACCCAAAAACAAGCAGTTATATTGAACACTCAATCATTAAAGGGTATGAGGGACAGGGTAATTATGAAAATGCATGGAATCTTCTTTATGAAGAAACTTATATTGGTATTCAAACGGTGATTGAATATGAAAAGAAACTCAATCGAAAACTACTTGATGGAGAATTAATGTCCAAAATGGCCGGAATAAGTCATTTAACAGAATTCGGACAAAACAATATTGATCAGATAAAGCCATTTGCCAGCGACTGTCTTGAAGAGATGGAAAAGAAACAAGGAAAGGACTTTTTCAGTCTTTTTTTTAAAGACATTGAGTTTAGTCTATTTCCACAAGCATATTACAAGCAGTATTATGTTGCCGAATCTGAATACCTTCATTATAAAGCAATTGATGATTCCCAAGAAAAACTCAGTTTTCGTTCTCCGATTACACATGTAGTTGAAAAAGCTATATTTAATCAATTTAGAATTCTCCTGAAAAATGCGGAAGACCTTTACAGAGAATCAATTGGTGTACCTAAAATCGGAGAAGGTTGGATTAGCGAAACTGAACTTTATTATTTGATTGCTGATAGTTTTCCTGAACATAATGTAATGCAACATGGCTCACCTATTTGGCTTGGAAGGCAACACTTAGATATATATTTCCCTGAACTAAACATTGGCTTGGAATATCAAGGTGCTCAACATTATGTTGCAATCGACTATTTTGGAGGGGAGGAAGCCTTGGAGAAAACAAAAGAAAGGGATAAAATTAAGAAGCAAAAATGCCAGGATAATGGATGCCACTTAATCTATGTTCAAGAAGGATATGACTTTGAGAACATAAAGAATAAAATAGAAATAACAATTAAATGTGTAAAATCGAGTAGACGGCCGTGAGCCATCTAGCCTACAGCCTGCCCCGCCAAATGCTGGGGTGTGCCTTGGTACACCAGCCCGGTCATACATATAAACATTTGCTTACGCTGACGCAGCCCTTCAGAACATGCCGAACAGCAAGTGGTAGACACGCATCATACCTATCAGACTCCAGCTGGCCTATCACATCGTTTAGCTCGACTATGCGTATATTTGATATATGAGCATCATCGGAAGATACATAACAGTACATCCAGAAATCCAAAATGGTCAACCAGTTTTCAGTGGGACTCGTGTGCCCGTGCAAACACTATTTTGGCATCTTGAAAAAGGAATCACAATCAAAGAGTTCTTAGAAGATTTCCCCAGTGTGACAAAAGAACAAGCAATTGGTGTATTAGAGATTGCTAATAAGATTGTAAACTCTGCACAACTGGGCCAAATCTATGAAACTGTTAATTGACGAGAATCTTCCAAAGCGTCTAAAAATTGATTTTCCTAATCATGAAATTTTCACTGTTAATGACATGGGCTGGAACAGCGTCAAAAATGGTGAACTCCCTAAATTGATGTTGCAGCAAGAATTTGATGTTCTTTTAACATTTGACAGAAATCTACAATATCAACAAAACTTTTTAAGATATCCGATAGCAGTATTCATCCTGAACAGTGAGGATAACACCTATCTCACATTGAAACCTTTAATACCTATCATTCACCAGCAACTAAACAAGGAATTGAAACCAGGACCAACTGAAATAAAAGCCTAAACCTAACAATGTCTCCTATCACCTAACCTTGCACAGCCTTACCAAAGCCGACCAATCCCCGGGAGCTCTACGCTCAGGTCAAAAAGATCTAACTCAAGATTCATCCCCAGGATATTGAGCTCCAGTCCCTCTTCATATGCCAGTGTGACGCCAGCCAAGCCGTACAATGAAACCTGAAAGCCAGTGCCGCTGGGCGCGGAGCCAAAGCTTTCAGAGATGGGTCTCCAGTCTTTTCCTACGGCGGTAGAAGGTAAATCCAGCTTGAGCTCGGGGACCTGCAAGCCCAACCAGGCAACAAAAGTATTGCTGTTAGGCCCGGGCCAGACGGTATATTCATCTCTCCAGGGGTATGACCGAATCGCCGCTTCGACCTTACGGATAGCTTTTTCTGCTTCCGCTCCTCTCAGGTCAGTGATCAGAATCGGTGAATTACCTGCCCATGCCCTGTCTGGCACGCGGGATTCGTAAAACAATGCCGTTCCATTTCGCCTCAACCGCCAGCCAAAGATCTGACCTACCATATATTCTGTTGCCCCTTCCTTTTTGACAGCTATCCAGGTATGCACGGCAAGAGCCTGCTTCACTCCCCTCGTCCTGCCAGCGTAGACTTGAATCACAGCGCCTTCATAGTCATCCGGATGCGGTGCATAGCCATAGCTTTCGCCAAACCATTTTGCGTCTGAAGTTTTCACCGGGCTTCTCTCAGCACCACCATTAATGCCTCGAAGAATAGCGCCAGACAAGGCACAAACAAACAGGAAAAGAAAAAAGTATGCGATCCAGGATAGTACCCTTCGAACTACCTTCCATTTAAGCATAGGAGAAAATGTTTATCAAACCGATGAAGTTCGGTACTTACCGACTTACGGCATTTTATCAATCTTACAATTTAAGATACAACGAGAAAAGTCAACAAAAGGGTTTTGGACGTTTAATGCATTCATGTGAAAATATGGACCACAGATGCATAGTGAGACTATCTCAGCGAGTGATTTGATTATTTAAAACACTAGGATCTGCTTTGAGGGATATTCAGATCCAAAAAGTACCTGGTATGATTATCAGAATGACCTGGAGTCAAGCCAAAGCCCGACTCCGGTATTCATTTTTAAATATTTCACAGCAGCTCCTCATACTCGTATTTAATACCGTTTTTAAATACGGTTACCACATTCCAGGCATCTTTGATATTGGTCAACGGATCACCATCCACGATCACAAAATCAGCCAGCTTGCCAGCTTCTACCGTACCCAAGTCGTCAAGCACCCCAATAGTACGTGCAGAATTGTAAGTGGCAGTTCGCAATGCCTGATAGGGCGTCAGCCCTGCCTCCACAAACAATTGCATCTCTACATGCAGACTGGTGCCATAGGGGATAAAGGGAGAATCAGTCCCCGCTGTGATACTTCCTCCGGCCTCCGAGAGATCTACAATGGTCTTATAGATCGCATCAAAATTTTCTCCATAGCCCGGTCTTAGCTTTTTGATGATCTTCATCATGCCATCCAGGCTTGCCCTGTAGCTATCAGAATAGAAATTGACAAACTGAGGATTGCTCAGGATCTCGGGATCTACATCAGCCAGGTTAATAAACCCACCCTGCAAGCCAATCGTTGGGGTGATGTTCATCCCTGAGGTAGCCAGAAGGCTGATCACATCGCTATAGGTCCTGTTCAATGCAGTCTGCTTCATGGAATAACCTCTTCGGCTTGTACCCCTGATATGCTCTACAGCATCCACATTGTATTTCATGGCCGGGTAAATCTCATGAGAGGAAACAGGAATACCCATTTCGTGTGCCGCATTGGTGATGATATTTTGAATAGAATCCGGCATCCGTACATACGTCTTGATCAAATCATACCCCAGTACTTTGGCCCTGTTCAACTCCATATCCAGATGCGCCGAGTGAATTACACTGTTGGCCAACCCATAGTAGATCCGGCTTCCGTCTGTGAGACCACCTGTAAAAAACTCCCTCGGTCCTTTACGAGTCCCGGATGCCCAGGATTCTTTACGCTCCAGGGCGTCGTAAGGATCCGCCCCGGGCTCGCGAACAGAAGTAATGCCGTACGACAACCAGGTCCTGCCCAGCTTCTCGCCAACACTGGCATGCTGATGGGAATGCATCTCGAATAGGCCGGGAATGATCACTTTATCGGAAGCGTCGATCACCAATCCGTCACGACCCTCCACATGAGGCACTATCTCCTTGATTCGATTCCCTTCAACTACAATATCCATGTTTTCCAGGTATTGCTCAGACACCCCATCGAACAACTTACCCACATATACGACGTAACTGCCCTCAGGCTTTTCATTGGACCATTCCAGGTTGATATCAATCGTGCTGACAGCTTTATCTTCCAGGCTGATCATTTCCAAATGATCGGTAGCCAGGTAAACCAATTTTTTAGAGTCTGCAGTCCAGCTGGGCTTCTCCGAAAGCTTATCCGTGATCTCAACTGGGTCAGAAGATGGCTCACCATTTTCTACCGAAACAAGCTTGATCACCCCTTCCTGAATATAGGTGATCCATTTTCCGTCGGGTGACCAGATAGGTCCGTTCTGACCCCTGGTGGCCGTGGTTTCATGAGGAGTAGGTGTGAAAAACTTACTTTCTTTTGTCTCGAGGGAAAGGAAGATCATTTTACTGATTCCCTCCCGATATCTCGACGAATACGGGTCCAGGGCCATCAGTGCGAGGCTCTTTCCATCAGGATGCCAGCTCACCTTGCTGGGCACAAATAAAGGATCATAGATCTTCTCTATTTTTCCGGAGGACAGGTCGAGCAAACTCAGCGTGCCCCTGCCCCATACGTTTCGGGGATCGACTGCATAAAAAGCAATCGTTTCACCATCAGGCGACCAGGAGGGAAAGCCGGCACTTTCTTCGATGCTGGTGACCTGCTCCATTTCACCAGTACTCAGGTCTTTGATCCAGAGATCCATATTGCCTCCCCTGTCGGATGAAAAAATGATCTTTTTTCCGTCGGGTGACCACTCAGGATCGATGTCGATAAATTCATCATCCGTAAGACTTACCATTGTTGTATCGATAGTAGATTGAATGTAGATATCACTGAGCGCAGTGAAGGCTACCTGGGATCCATCCGGTGAGACGACTGGTCCCATGATCCCCATTGGTGTAAATGATGCATCGGTATCAAAATCCCGTACTTTAGGCTGATAGCTGGTCTTATTGAGTGTGACTGTACCTGAGAAAGCAATGGCATCAAAAGTATCTGATCCTACAGACCGTTTCTTAATCTTACCGTCTGCTGTATAGACAAAACTGGTATCGTTTACCCAGCTGGCCTTGAAAGGAAAGATATCCTCCCCCGTGTCACTCACTGTGATCACTTCACCCGCAGCAAGGTCCAAATAGCTCAGGAAGCTTTCCGTTCCTGAATATGACACAAACAGGACTGATCCCCCATCGGGGCTCCAGGTGGGAGATGCAAGCTCCTGCTTGCTTTGGCTGAGCAAGGTTACTTCACCCTGTGATATGGAATAGATGCCTGGTGCATCAGGCTTTTCGGAAACAAAGACAATTTTTTCGTCCGGACCTATGGCCGGGTGATATTCGTTGGCCTCATCCTGTGTCAGTTGCGTGACCGACAGGTCGGATAGCAGCACTTCAAAAATGTCGTAATTACCATTTCGGTCAGAGGAAAAGATAATTTTTGTGCCGTCTGCTGACCAGACCGGTTCCCGCGCATCATACGGGCCACTTGTCACCTGCGTAAGGTCCGACCCGTCTTTGCCAATGGTCCAGATCTGATAGTTTCCACTTTTGTAGGAATGGTAGGCGATTTTTTCTCCATCTGGCGACCACGATGGTTCGTGACAATCCCCAAATTCGTCTGTGATGGGTGTAGCTTCCCCGCCAGCAGCTGGCATCACCCAAATAGTACCCTGCAGATCGAGTGCCAACCACTCCTGATCCGGGGATAAGGCTGCAGCCATATTGGTACCTTCTGTGAGTGTGACCTGCACTACCTCCCCTTCCGGATCTTTCGAAGGGCTGCATGCAAAGACAAATGCTAATAATAAGATGAGGGAGATCTTCTGGATTTGGTAAATTATGTGCTTCAACTCAATTACAGTTTAAAATTTGGGAGATAAAAAAGAAGGTCAACCCCTTATGGGATTGACCTTAAAGCAATTATCGGTTATTCATTGATTGGTGTTGGCGTGAAGATTCCGGGCACAGGACTTGGAATGTTGACATTGGAGTTGATCTCCTCCTGGCCATAGATGAACCGATGAGGGATCTCCGTGCCTGAATTTGGTGTCAATTTTATTCCAACAGTCTCCTTGCGGGTCCTGTTCATATCATTAAACCCAAGAATTTGTCCGAAAAAGGTAACATACCTTTCTTCCAGGATCTCCTGAAGTAGAGACTCGTCCTGGGTAAACCCGGCAACACTTGCCATCCCTCCGGCCTGAAAATCCGTGGTGACGTAAGGCTGATAATCCAGAGCTCCGGTCACAGTGGTGAGGTATCCACCACTATTCAGGAATGCTCTGTAATCATTCAGATGTCCAAGACCTGTATCAAAATCTGTCCTTGCACCGGCTTCGGCCAGGATCAGCAGGTTTTCCGAATAGGTAACCAGTGGAAAACTCGCCGTCTGTGCAGCAAACCCACCTGGTTGTGTGTTAGGTTCAGTCCCTGCAGTAAACAATGGAGCAGTGAAGTTGAAATTATACCGGGCCTCCTCGTTGGTTTTAGCATCGCCTCGATAGTCAGGGCTGGACGGATCAAGCAACTTTACTAAATAGGCATCTTCTGAGTTCATATCACCAGCACGGGACCTGGCTACGAACGTATAAAGTGTGTTTTCATTTGCACTGTTCGTATTGCCATGAGGCGCCATCATGGAATTTGCCTGGCTGCTGATTCCGTTTCCAGCAGCTGCATAAGCTAACGCATATTGTCTGGTTTGCAGGTAGAATCGGGCTTTCAGCGTATAGGCTACCTCTATCCACGCTGCAGCATTCCCACCAAAAAATATATCAGTGGGAGCCGAACCAATCCCGGTTTCCAAACTGGTAATGGCTTCATCAAGTAAACCCTGAAGACCAGCAAATACATCTTCCTGCTCGTCAAACTGTGGATTTTCAAACTCCACCTGACCAGCTTCAGTAAATGGGATATCTCCCCAGCCAGTAGCACCGGCACCCAAAGCATGAGCTTTCAGTACTTTCACAATACCTATCATGATCTGGTTATTGACTCCTTCGGATTTTTCAAGTATCACGTTGGATTGCTGTACTACACCGTAGTAAATGTTTGACCATATCTGGCTAAAGCTACTTGCCCCAATGTTGTAGACATAAATATCAGCGTACTGCCTACCCACACCAGTGAAGTACCCGGACCACAGACCAGCTACCCGGGCCACATGTGCCTCATGGATGGTGATATCCGCTAATTGCGCACTAACCAGAATCAAATTGACATTTGCGTCTGTCGGGTTATTCGGATCATCATTCAGATCGTCAACCAGAGAACTGCATGATTGAATTCCTACAATCAACAGGGATAAGAAGAAATATTGAATTACTCTTTTCATGGTTAAGTCTTTTTAGTAATTGACAGTTAGTGTGAAAATAAATGACCGTGTTCCCGGGCTGTTGAAGTAGTCCATACCCCTACCGGTAGACGTTCCGGTAAGGTTGGTCTCAGGATCAACACCTATCATATCAGTCATCAGCCAAAGGTTTCTACCAGTGACAGAAAAGGTAACAGACTCCAACTTTGTTTTTTCTCTGAATCCTTCGGTGCTCAGGTTGTAGCTAAGCGTGAGTTCACGCAACCTTGTCCAGCTGGCATCATAGATAAACTGCTCTTTCAAAGCACCAAAACCACTACCCAGGGTGGTGTAGTAGGATTGATCCAGCAAAACTGGTCCAGCTCCGAAATCTACAATGTTACCTCTTACGGTGCTACCAGCAGGAATTGTTGCTCCGGCATAGTTTACCAGGTCCTCGGTGAGTGTCACTTCATTTCCATTATCAGCATGTGTACCAAAACTGTACATTACCCCTGCAGTACCACTGTAGAGATCATTTCCTTGTGAAGTTTCAAACAGGACGTTCAGACCAAAGCCTTTATAAGAAGCATTGATACCAGCTCCTCCTCTCCAGTCCGGATTCGGGTCACCTATTACCCCGCTACTTTCGTCAATCGTAGGAAAACCATTGGCATCCAGGATAATGTCTCCGCCCTCTGTCCTGGCATATCGTCCGTTCCAGAGCACCCCAACAGGGTATCCTTCAGCAGCTCCTGATTCGATGAAACCGTCAATACCAGCCAAAGACACAAATTCGGTTCCCGCAAGGTCAGTAACTAAATTCCTGTTTCTGTTGAAGTTACCGTAAACGTTGATCAACAGATCCCTGGAGGACACGATGTCATATCCCATATCCAGCTCAATTCCTTTGTTTTCAAGTGTTCCGGCATTGGTATACTTAGACAAAAATCCGGATGATGAAGCTACCGGAATTGGTAGTAGCAGGTCTTCGGTCTTGTTTTGATAATACGTAAATGACATGGACAGCTTGTTGTTGATAAATCGCATGTCAGTTCCCAATTCAAATTCAGTTTTTTGCTCAGGTTTTAGATACGGATCTCCCTTTTCACTGCCCTGAATGTAAGCACCGCCATAACCTGCACCCGTGAGCACATCACCCCATGGCGTGTTGGAAAATGAAGTCGTCACGTAGTCAGTGGCTGTTCGGTAAGGCTCAGGCTGAACCCCCACCACACCATAAGACGCTCTGAGTTTTCCAAAAGAAAGTGCTGACAATCCGGATAACGCGTCTATCTGTGTGAATATCACCGCCAGGTCCGCTGCCGGATAGTAGAATGTATTGTCTGTCAGATCTCCAAAAGTGGAGGTAGACTCGGCTGCCAGAGATAGATTCAGGAATGCCATATCATAGGCCGAAATGTTTGCCGTGGTATATGCCCTGGCTGTTCTGATCTCACTGATAAAGTTAAATGGCGTTCTGTTTGTTGGTTCCGCATTGTCAACACTCAAAGGTGGATTGTTGGCAATCAGGAAGTTCGACAAAGAGCTCATCAGGTTCAGATACTTCCTGTTGTTGATATTGAAACCAAGTACCAGGCTACCATGGATATCAGGAGCTAGCTGAGCATTTGCTCTTCCTATCACATCAAGGTTGAGCTGAGTTTCTTTGGTCAGCTGTTGGGAGAAAGATCCGTTTGCTCCACCAATCACCTCATTGATAGGGAAAAACCCGATCCGCTCATCAGTATAGCTATCTACTCCTCCACGAGTGGTTAGTTCAAACCACTGTACAGGCTTAAGCTTGATCTCACTGCTCACGATAAAGCGATCCACATCCGAAAGGTTCTGCTGCTGGTATAGTGTCCAAAGCGGATTGTTGTATACCGGATGAGCCGTATTGGCTAAATATCTCCTGTATGATCGCTGCCGACCTTCGATCGGCGCTGCCGTAGCAGATGAGTAATAGTTTCCAATGTAATCTGTCACATCAAAATCCGGAGGTGTACGCAGGTAGGCTACAATCGCTCCCGCTGTATTGTTACCTCGCTGCACCCTGTTGGAAGAGCTTGCTGTATACATCGCATTGGTGGACATTTTCACCACCTTATTGAATTCTTTGACGGTATTAAATCGAATGGAAGTTCGCTTATAGTCACTGTTTGAGGTATAGATTCCTTCCTGATCCAGGTGACCAAGGCTGAAGAAAAAGCTTGAGCCTTTATCATCCGCTCCACTGATGCTGATGTTGTTATCAAATGTTTGACCATCCTGAAACAGCTGATCATAGTTCGATGGATCATAAACAGTAGTCTCATTTTTGGTGAGGATCGGGTAGTATCGTTTTCCGGTAATACCACCTTCGAAAAATTCACCGGATTCATCTACAAGGTCTGGAGCCCCGGAACGGTCTGAAATCTTATCTCCCCATGCCTGTGAACCGTTTGGATTGTAGACTCCATTGAATCCCTGTCCGTATTTCGTTTGCTTTTCATGAAATACGTTGATTTGATCGATAGAATAAGAAGATTTATACGAAACATTGATCCCGCTTTTCTTGCGACCTTTCTTGGTCGTGATGATGATGACGCCATTTGCTGCCCTGGAACCCCATAGAGCTGCAGCTGAAGCACCCTTTAGGATCTGCATGCTTTCCACATCATTAGGATTGATGTCATTCATCCTGGACTGCTGCACCACACCACCTGACGTGTTTCCTGAAACGTTTGGCGAGTCATCCTGAGAAGAGTTACTGATAGGAATACCATCGACCACGATAAGAGGCTGAGAATTTCCTGTAATGGTACTCTGGCCCCGGATTTGGATATAAGAGCCAGCACCCGGATCACCAGCCGAACGATTGACAAGTACCCCGGCAGCTCTTCCTGAAATACCATTCACCAACTGGGCTTCACCGGAACGTGCAATCGAAACACCTTCTACCTTGGAACTTGTGGAACCTAAAACATCAGGATCCTCTTCATATCCCAATGCAGTGACCACAATCTCCGCTAAGGTTTTGGTATCAGTTTCTAATTTAATATCGAATACAGTCCTGTCACCGACTGTGATTTCCTGACTTTTCAAACCAGTTGATGAAAAAACCAGGACGGAACTGCTGGATGGAACCTCTAATGTGAAGTTTCCATCAAAGTCTGTGGTAGTTCCCTGTGTGGTCCCTTTGATCATAATATTGACACCTGGTAAACCACTGGGCTCCTCGACCGAGGAAATCATTCCTGAAACTTTGATACCCTGAGCCTGTATTAAGGTTACAGAACAGGCTAAAAAAAGCACCACGAACAGGCAAATCTTGTAGATTTTTTTCATAGTAAAACAGTTTTACGCTTTGAAGATTTAAAGTACTGTGGGGTGGGATTATTCAAAGTTAAAAGCGTAAAAATGCCATTCGCAAGTCGATTTTAGGATATTTAAAATGTCAATAAAAAATATATAATATTATCATTTTATTTAGTTTATATTAAAATTATTATCAATTTGATAATCTTGAGTTATATAATTATTGAATTAATAATATTCAACATTAACTGTTTTATGTCCTCTTAAACAGGCAGTTTGAAACGTTTTATATCAAAAGTTTGAAGAAGTCGGGGCATCAGCACCCTGTGTAGCTACATATTTTCAATATCTGAAGAAAAATCCTGTCAAAAAGAAATGACAAAAAAGAAGTCAATTAGGGTTTTCTTATACAATATGATAACGTTGTTTTCTATTTAAATAGTAATGAGCTATTTGCTACTTTATACATTAAACGATTAATAAAAATTATGTGTTATGAGATGAAATTCACACCTGATATTTCAGGTTCGAGTACCGAATTTTAATATTTATCATTGTGATCTCCTTTCTTATAAGATGAAGAGAAAAACATTTTTGAAAACTATAGCTGCAGCCGCTCCTGCAACACTTGCTACGATGAAACTAAATGCATTGAATAAAATCACCTCTTCCCTGGACAAAACACCTAAAATGCCCGTTCTTTTCCTGGGACATGGAAGCCCGATGAACGCCATTGAAGAAAATGAATTTGTTCAGGGTTTTAGAAAAGTTTCCTCTGAGATTGAAAAACCAAATGCAGTACTTTGTATCAGTGCTCACTGGGAAACCTGGGGAACGATGGTGACCGCTATGGAAAATCCACCTACCATCCACGATTTTGGTGGTTTCCCCAGGGAACTGTTCGAGGTACAATACCCTGCTCCCGGAAGTCCACAACTGGCAAAAGAAACCCAGACCCTCATTCAGTCCACGGATGTACACCTGGATGATAAATGGGGGCTGGATCATGGAGCCTGGTCCGTGATCAGGCACATGTATCCAAATGCCAACGTACCTGTGATCCAGCTAAGTCTGGATTATACCAAAGGACCAAAATTCCATTATGAGCTGGCGCAAGAGCTTTCTAAACTTCGTGAAAAGGGTGTACTGATTGTTGGCAGCGGAAATATGGTCCATAACCTTCGTATGGTTGCCTGGAACAAGCTTAATGAAGCTTATGCCTTCGACTGGGCACAGGAAGCCAGCCAGAAAATGAACAACTTCATCCTGGACGGTAATCATGAAGCCCTGATCAACTATCAAAGACAAGGTAGGGCATTCGAGCTTTCAATACCCACTCCTGAACATTATCTGCCGCTATTATATTCATTGGCGCTACAGGACAAGCAGGATGATATCCAGTTGTTTAATGATCAGCCGATTGCCGGGTCACTCTCTATGACATCTGTCAAAATAGGGTAAGTGTTATGGTCCCCTTTTATCGGGAATGGGCACCACTTATGGTAATTTCTTACCACAACTGTAATACATTTTCTTCCGTTAACATCCATCCACGGAAATCAATATATTTGAATTATCTCATCTTAATATAAATTCAAGCTTCATGAAAAAGTTACTCCTTATATGCCTTGCCATCACCTTGTCTATGGCAGCTCAATCGCAAACCAGGCTAATTGAAAAAGTGACCAAATCTGACAATGGTCTGGTGATCCCTTATGAAAAGTACGAATTGCAAAATGGTTTGACGCTGATCATCCACGAAGACCATTCCGACCCTTTGGTACATGTCGATGTCACTTACCATGTTGGGTCAGCCAGGGAGGAACTTAACAAATCCGGTTTCGCTCACTTTTTTGAGCACATGATGTTTCAGGGTTCAGACAATGTGGCCGATGAAGAGCATTTTAAGATTGTAACCGAATCGGGAGGAACATTAAATGGTTCTACCAACCGTGACAGAACCAACTACTATGAAACCGTGCCCAGCAACCAGCTGGAAACTATGCTTTGGCTTGAAGCTGACAGAATGGGGTTCTTTCTGGATGCAGTCACACAGAAGAAGTTTGAAATTCAACGGGCGACGGTAAAAAATGAGAAAGGGCAGAACTACTTAAACCGTCCTTATGGGATGTGGAATGAAAAAACGAATGCGGCGGTTTACCCCTATGGCCATCCATATTCCTGGTCTACCATTGGTTACCTGGAAGATCTCGACCGTGCAGACCTGAATGATCTGAAGAATTTCTTTTTGCGCTGGTACGGACCCAACAATGCCGCACTTACTATTGGTGGAGATGTGGATCCAAAAAAAGTTGTGCCCCTGGTAGAAAAATATTTTGGAAGTATCCCAAGGGGTCCTGAAGTAGAAAAGCTTGATCTGGATCCTCCTGTCATTGAGTCGGATCGCTATATTTCTCACATTGACAACAATATTCGGTTCCCGGCCCTCATGTTTACCTATCCTACTATCCCCAATATGCACGAAGATGAGGCTCCTTTGGACTGTCTCTCCGAAATCCTTGGTACGGGACAAAGCTCTTATTTCTTCAAGAAGTTTGTGCTCACGCAAAAAGCCATTCAGGCTTCGGTATTTCACCCTGCAGCAGAGCATTCCGGTGAGTTTACCATGTTTGTACTCCCCTACCCTGGACAGACATTGTCAGGATTTGAAACAGAAGTGAGACAAATTTTGGATGAATTTGCTCAAAATGGAGTGAGTGAGGACGACCTCACCAAGTTCAAAGCCAACATGGAAGCCAATTTCATCAATGGTCTTGCCAGCGTAAGCGGTAAAGTATCGCAGTTGGCTCGTTATCAGTACGCTTTTGGTAATCCAAACCTGGTTAATAAGGACCTGCAAAGATATCTTGACCTGACTGCAGAAGATGTGATGAAAGCATTTAACAAGTACATCTATAAGCAACCAGGCGTGATCCTTAGCTACCTGCNCGATGAAGCAACGGCCCCTGCCAAACCAGACAATTTCGAAAGACAAACGAGCGGTGAAAACCCGTTCCCAACAACTGATTACAGTGGGCTCACTTATAAAAAACCGACCAATGAGCCTTTTGACAGAAGTAAAAAACCAAAGCCAGGACCAAGTCCATTGGTAAAAGTTCCGGATTTCTGGGAAGCAAAATTTGAGAATGGCGTAAAAGTAATTGGCACTAAAAGTGACGAAATCCCCACTGTTGCTATTCAGCTGACATTGGTTGGTGGCCATAAATTTGATGCTTATGAGCCCACGAAAAGTGGTTTAGCGCAGATCACTGCTTCCATGATGAATGAATCTACAGAGAATTATTCAGCAGAAGCCATCCAGGAGGAGCTCAGAAAGATCGGTAGTAGTATCAGTATCTCTGCAGACAGGGATGGTACGACTGTGAGTATCAATACCCTGAAGAAAAACCTGAGCCGAACGCTGGAGCTGGCTGAGGAAATCTTACTTCGTCCTGGATTCCAGCAGGTAGACTTCGATCGGGTGATCAAGCAGCAAATGGAAGGGATCATTGCCAATCAGAAAGATCCGTCTGCCATCGCTTCACAGGTATTCAACAGGCTCCTGTATGGAGATGAGCATATTTACTCCGTTCCTACTGAAGGTATTGAAGAAACTGTAGGTAAAATTACCCTTGATGATGTAAAGGAATTTTATAACAAGTACTATTCACCAAACCTGGGCGAGTTGGTCGTTGTTGGGGATATCGAAAAGAACGACATTCTTCCAAAGCTTGAATTCCTCAAATCCTGGAAAAATAAAAATGTGAAAGTTCCGGAATTGCCGAAACCTAAAGCAGGCGATCCAACCAAAATATACCTGGTAGACAAGCCTGATGCACCTCAATCACAAATCCGAATCGGCTATATGACAGATCTGAAATACGATGCCACTGGCGATTATTTCAAATCTTATCTCATGAACTACCCACTGGGGGGCGCATTCAATAGCCGAATCAACATCAATCTCCGTGAAGATAAGGGATGGACATATGGTGCCAGAAGCTATTTCAGCTCTACCGAAGATCCCGGACCATATCTGGCCTATGCGGGGGTATTGGCATCTGCTACCGATAGCTCAGTAGTAGAATTTGTGAAAGAGATCACAGATTATAAAGCCAAAGGAATTACAGATGCGGAATTGGAATTTATGCGACGTTCAATAGGTCAGCGAGATGCCCGTAGCTACGAGACACCAGGACAAAAAGCCGGTTTCCTCCGACAGATCGTTCATTACAACCTGGATAAGAGCTTTGTGGATGAGCAAACCAAGATCATCAAGAGTATTTCCAAAAAAGAGATCAACGCCCTGGCCAAAAAATACCTGGATAACGACAACATGTACATCCTGGTAGTGGGAGATGGTGCTTCTAACCGATCAAAACTGGAGAAGCTGGGTTATGAACTCGTAGAGCTTGATCCTAAAGGAGAAGTAGTGGAAGAGACAGTCCTTCAAACTGACAGGTAAACTAACCGTATTTAAAGAGTCATAAAACGAAAAAACGCCCTCACGGGGCGTTTTTTTTTATTTCTATAATTATGATTCTGATTAATCAATCGTCTCAACCACCAGGTTATGATTGGTATAGATGCAGATATCTGCTGCAATATTTAAACCTTCCGTCACCATTTCCTTTGCGCTTAGATTCGGAGCATGTTTTTTCAAGGCCGTAGCAGCAGCTTGTGCATACATACTTCCGGAGCCAATCGCGGCAATCTCATTGTCTGGCTCAAGTACATCACCCGTACCAGATATAATGAGTACTTCTTCCTTATCTGCCACGATCATCATGGCTTCGAGTCTTCTCAGATACCTGTCCGTACGCCAGTCTTTAGCCAGCTCTACTGCAGCTCTCTTTAGATTTCCTGAGTAAGCCCCAAGCTTTTCATCAAAACGTTCCAACAGTGTGAAGGCATCTGCTGTTGAGCCGGCAAAACCTGTAACGATTTTGCCATCCTGAAGCTTTCGGATCTTCTTTACATTGCTCTTGGCTACGGTATTGCCAAAGGTAGCCTGGCCATCTGCTCCAATGGCTACTTTTCCATTGTGTTTGATGGCCAATACGGTCGTAGAACGGATTTTTTCCTTTCCCATTTACCAGAAATATTGATGAAAATCTGTTTAAATCAGAATTCTGACAGGATCTTCAAGGAAGCCTTTCAAAGTCTGCAGGAATGCTGCTCCAACGGCACCGTCTACGGCTCTGTGATCGCATGAAAGCGTTACTTTCATCACATTGCCCGGCTTCATCTCGCCATTTTTCACTACGACAGTTTCCTTGATGCCTCCTACAGCCAGGATACAAGCATCCGGCGGATTGATGATGGCCGTAAACTCGTCGATACCAAACATGCCCAGGTTAGAAACACTGAAAGTATTACCAGAATAGTCATCAGGACTTAATTTCTTATTCTTAGCCCTGTCAGCAAGGTCTTTTACTTCAGCAGATATATGAGAAAGCGTCTTGTTATCAGCGAATCTCACTACCGGAACAATCAGCCCTTCAGGCAATGCCATGGCCACACCGATATGGATGTGGTGATGCTTCACCATTTTGTCACCCATCCAGGATACGTTGATATCCGGATGCTGTTTCAAAGCAGCTGCACAGGCTTTCAGTACAATGTCATTGAAAGAGATCTTCACAGGAGCAATTTCATTCATGCTCTTACGTGCTTCCATGGCCTTATCCATGTTGATCTCCATGGTAAGGTAGAAATGCGGTGCTGAGAACTTGCTCTCTCCCAATCGTCTTGCGATTGTTTTACGCATTTGCGTAACTGGAATATCTTCTGATCGCTCCTCGCCAACCACCTGTGGCAGGCTGATCGCTGTTCCTCCTGACTTCTCTGCTTTAGCAGGTGCTGGAGCTGCCGAAGGCTTGAAGTCTTCCACATCTCTTTTCACAATCCTGCCTCCATCACCGGAACCAGGTACCTGAGTGATGTCAATACCTTTTTCTTCAGCCAGTTTTTTAGCTAGTGGAGAAGCTTTAACTCTTCCATTACTTGAGGCTGAGCTGGCAGCGGGAGCTGCTGGCTGTGCAGTAGCCTGTGGAGCACTGGATGCAGCCGGTGCAGAAGATTTTGGTTCTTCTTTTTTCTCGGGCTTCGACCCGGCAGCCTCAGCTTTGATCAGGGTCTCATAATCAGCTCCTTTTTCACCAATCACGGCGATCACACCATCTACCGGTACTGATCCACCATCAGGTACTGCTGTATATAAGAGGACGCCCTCATCGTATGCCTCAAGCTCCATAGTCGCTTTGTCGGTCTCTACTTCCGCCAGGATATCACCACTTTCTACTTTATCACCCACTTTCTTGATCCACTGGGCAATCACACCCTCCTCCATAGTGTCACTCATCTTGGGCATCTTCACTACTGTGGCATTGATGCCAGATGTATCGATATCCGCTGCAGGAGCTGCACTTTCTGCTGCAGGAGCAGATTCAGCCGCTTTGGACTCTCCATTGCTACCTCCTCCGCTTTCAATTTCTTTAATCAGTGCGCTAACATCTTCACCTTTTTCCCCAATGATAGCAATCACTCCGTCTACAGGCACAGTCTCTTTTTCTTTCACACCGATATGAAGTAAAACACCATCCTGATAGGACTCCAACTCCATGGTTGCTTTATCTGTCTCTACTTCTGCCAGTATGTCACCTGAACTTATTTCATCACCTTCTTTTTTCAACCAGGATGCAATCACACCTTCTTCCATGGTATCACTCATCTTGGGCATTTTTATTACTTCAGCCATTTCCGGGGAATAGTTTTACAGTTAAGAATATTTTTCAAAGTTAAACATAAGCACCTTTTTTGGTAACATCTTTGATTCTATTAATTTGACAGAATGTTTAAATCCCTGGAAAATTCCCTATTAAGGACTTAAAACAGATGCCAGCAAAACACATCAACGACTACCGACGTCCACTTTTTTTATTCAATCAGCATCTTGAAACCATCTATCCGGCTCTCTTTAGAAAGATAAAAGGGCTTCCAACTCCTGCTAAAGAAAAACTAAAAACACCGGATAATGATTTCATCGCCTGTGACATTTACAGACAAAATGCCCGTCGTTTGCTTATTGTCCAGCATGGACTCGAAGGGGACAGTACACGACCCTATGTATTGGGAATGGTAAGAGCATTTTATGACAACGACTATGACGTCTGCGCATGGAACTACCGGGGATGCGGTGAAGAAATGAACCTACAGCCACAGTTTTATCACAGTGGAGCGACCCTTGACCTGGAAGTAGTAGTGGACCGGTTCAAAGATGAGTACGATGACATCACACTGGTTGGCTTTAGCCTGGGAGGAAATCTTACCCTGAAATACCTGGGTGAAAAAGCGCGACCTGGTCAGGTAAAAAGAGCCATCGTATTTTCTACGCCATTAGACCTTTCCTCCGGATCGGATAACCTTTCTACACCCAATTGTTATATCTACGAAAGGCGGTTTTTACGACTCCTTAGGGAGAAGATCCTAAGAAAAGCCGAAATAATGCCCGATAAGATCGATGCTTCCTTACTTGAAAAAGTAAAAACTGTCCGTGATTTTGATGAATACTATACGGGACCGCTCCACGGTTTTGAAGGGGCAGAAGATTACTACACCAAAAATTCGTCTAAACACTTCCTGTCAGGTATCAGGATACCTACACTCATTGTCAATGCATTGAATGATCCGTTCCTTCCGGGGAAATCCCTGGATCATGGGTTAGCATCGGATCTAAAAATGGTGTTTTTCGAAACACCCGCAGTTGGTGGTCATGTGGGTTTTTCTGCTTTCAACAGGATGGGATTGTATTGGTCTGAGGAAAGAGCCCTGAATTTTAGCCTGGAATACTGATTTTTTTCAAAGCCTGCTTAACTTTCAGCCCTCATGTGTGACCGTTATTCTATCACCGTCAGTGCTGACAAGCTCATCAAATCCTTTGGTCTGAAAGAGACAGGAGATTTTGAGCCCAGCTTTAATGCAGGACCAACACAGGAATTGCCTGTTTTGCTCAGCTCCCAACCGGATGCTATCCAGTATATGACGTGGGGACTGATCTCCAAATGGTCCAACAACAAAAGCATCAGTCCAAAGCTTTTTAACCTTCCTGTGCAGCAGGCGTTCGAAAAGAAGATGTATCAGCGGGGATTGAAAGAAAACCGATGTGTTATACTAGCTGACGGGTTTTATTTATGGAAACAGATAGGAAAGGCCAAACGGGTGCCTTATTTCTTCTTTCTAAGTGATCAAAAACCATTTGGCATTGCGGCTTTGTGGGAATCCTATGAGGATATGGATGGCAATCCAACCAATACTTTCATTATGCTTACCACTCCTGCCACGGCTCAGGTAGCAGCCTACCAGGAGGACATGCCGCTATTGCTTTCTGGGGACGCGCTCAAGCAATGGCTGGATCATGAAACTGATGCTTCTGAGCATTCAGGCTTGTTTACCAAATCAATTGCAGATAAATTTAAATTCCATCCTGTCTCACCCCTTATTTCTAATCTTGACAACAATCATGAGGGTCTGATCAAAGCTACTTTGCCCTCCGATCAGCACGGAAATTACACCTTGTTTAATTGATCGTAACTAACATATTCGACTCAACCTGGTTTAGCTTTACAATTCACACAGATAAATTGCGGTAATTGCCCGCTTTATTATCTTTAATCAAAATAAGCAACTATGTACAGCACCCGAATAGCAGGAATAGGGCACTACGTGCCCGAACGTGTGGTCTCGAACAAGGACCTGGAGAAGTTGATGGAAACCTCAGATGAGTGGATCCAGGAGAGAACCGGCATCAAAGAACGCCGATGGATCGATCCCTCCACCGACGATATGCCCTCTACTATGGGCACCAAGGCTGCCAGAATAGCGATTAAGAATGCAGGACTTCAACCTGAGGATATCGACTTTATCATTTTTGCTACGCTAAGCCCGGACTTTTACTTCCCGGGACCGGGTGTTCAGGTACAGGATCAGTTAGGCATCGGAGAGATCGGTGCCCTGGATGTGCGAAACCAGTGTTCCGGCTTTGTCTACGGTCTCTCAGTCGCCGACCAGTTTATCAAAACGGGAATGTATAAAAACATCCTGCTTATCGGATCTGAGTACCATTCCGGGGGACTGGAAAAAACAACCCGCGGACGTGGTGTAACGGTAATATTTGGTGATGGAGCCGGTGCAGTTGTTTTAAGTCGATCCGAAGAAAAAGGAAAAGGTATCCTGAGCACTCATCTACACTCGGAAGGGAAGCATGCCAAAGAGCTGGCGCTGATAGGGCCTGCAACCAATCGATGGGTAGACACTATCATGAAAGAATCAGACCCGGAAGACACGAGCTATTACCCATATATGAATGGAAACTTCGTTTTCAAACATGCAGTTACCCGTTTCCAGGAAGTCATTTTTGAGGCACTCGAGAAAAATAATGTGGGGAAAGAGCAAATTGATATGCTCATCCCGCACCAGGCTAACCTGCGTATCAGCCAGTTTGTACAAAAGAAACTTGAACTCAGTGATGATCAGGTCTACAACAACATCATGAGATACGGAAACACCACTGCAGCCTCCATCCCTATTGCCATGAGTGAAGCGCACATGGAAGGAAAGATCAAACCGGGAGACCTGGTATGCCTGGCAGCTTTTGGGAGTGGCTTTACCTGGGCATCAGCACTGATCAGATGGTAATATGGATCAACCTACCCAGGAAGAGTTACAGATACTTAATGATCAGCGTTTTCTGATTGTCAAACAGCAGCTTTCGGAGAAGATCATCACGGAGCTGGCTGAAATCGAAAGGACTTTACACCAGGAACTCAGTTCGTCAACATTTCCATTTCCTGATGGCACCTTCCTGAGAGCCGGTAAAATCTCAAAAGGTGAAAACTATCGGTCACTTCCCTTCTTCATCCTGGATTACCCCAGGCTGTTTACGAAGGAAGATGCCTTTGCCTATAGAACCATGCTTTGGTGGGGCAATGAATTTAGCTGCACCCTGCATCTTGCCGGCAGACCTCTTCACGACTTAAGTAATGGCCTGGTGAACCGACTAAGCAAAGAAAAAAAACTATTCTTTTGTATTCATGACAATCCGTGGGAGTATCATTTTGAAGACCCCAACTATGTTCCCATCGAAAATTTGACCACTAAAGAGATAGAAAATCACATAAAAGACCATGACTTTATAAAGGTTAGTCGTAAAATTCCTTTGGATAATTGGGATGAATTTGGTGATTTTTCGTTAACTACTTTGAGACAATTTCTTAAGTTGCTTCGTTGATTATGATCAGAGTTTATTTTTTGTCACTGCTTTGGCTGTTTGCTTCCTACACCACACTTGCACAATACACCGACACCGAAGACTATGTTTTTGCCCAGGATTCCCTAAAAGATGGGATCTACCAGGCGGTCTATGACAATGGACGAAGAGCCATGCGCGGCGAAATTAAAGATGGTAAAAAGGAAGGCACCTGGGTCTACTACTACTCCAATGGAGAAATAAAGGAAATCATCAATTATACCGGAGGAGAGAAAAACGGCATTCAACAACGGTATGACAATACCGGGCTTCTGATCAGTACCACCACCTACAAAGACGGTATCCTACATGGACTTTACGAGGAGTATTATGACAATAGCGTCCTGGCTTTAGAGGGCACCTACAAAAACGGAAAGAAAGACAGCGTTTGGATAGAGCATTTTGCAGATGGAGCAGTGAAATACATCAAAAACTATCTAGATGGAATGGCACATGGTCGTTGGACTTATTACTATGGCTACAACAGGATAAAGTCAGAGGAACAATACACTTATGGCGTAGAAACCGGCAAATGGCTGACTTATTACCCCAACAGGCAGAAAGAGAAGGAGTTTGAGTATAAAAACGGTTTACTGGAAGGTCCCTATTTTGAGTATTTTGAAGATGGCAAAAGGAGTGTAGAAGGGAAATATTCCATTGGATTGAAGACCGATACCTGGGTGAGCTTTTATCCCAGCGGTAATCTCTTTGCTATAGGAGACTATGAAAACGATCAAAAGACGGGAATCTGGAAATATTTCAAAGAGTACGGTGCCCTGGAAGANGAAGGCCCTTTTGTAAACGATCAGCGCAATGGGCAATGGATCTATTATTACGATTCAGGTAAGCCATCTATGATAGGTTCTTTCGAAAATGATGAGAAAAACGGCCTATGGGGCCTTTTTTATGAAAACGAGCAGCTAAAGCAGGAGCAACAATGGGTGGATGGAAAATTGATGAATGTTTCACCCTTCTACAGTATTCGTGGGGATAAGCTCAATCCGGGCACTCTAAAAGATGGGAACGGGACCCTGATCACCTATACTCCGGAAGCCAGAACTGAGGCGGTTTACAACTATGTGAGTGGGTTGCTACAAGATGAATACACCGCGTTCTTTCCAAATGGTGGAACAAAAGAAGCGGGTCGCTATGTAAATGGGCAGCGGGATGGCACCTGGAAGCAATTTCATGATAATGGCACTCTGGCATCAGAAGGAAAATACGTCAATGGGGAGATCACAGGCAAATGGAATTATTACAATCCCAGGGGAAGATTGATAAAAGTGATCAACCATGACTCACAGGATTAATCGGGACCTGATACCAGCTCATCAATAGCCTCCACGATAACCGGTGCATGAGTCCATGGTATGAAATGGTGAACACCTTCCAGGTATTTCACTCTGATCAGTGAATCAGCAATCATCTTCTTCGCAAAATCTGCATTCTGGACAGGCACGAATGTATCCTTTGTACCATGGATCACTATGCAGGGAATGCTAATCCCGCTCCACAGTGGAAGCATTTTTGTTAATTCTGCCTTCAGTGGTACAATCTCTTCATTACTCACCCAAAAATCTGTAGGGGTGACCAGATCGCCCAGCCAGGTCTTGATCAATGGCCTGAACCACTCAAACTTTTCCATCTCCGGATCGATAGAGGGAGCCAGAAAAAGCAACCCTTGAGCCATCTCAGGAAAGTCCATAGCCATTCTGGCGATCACAGGCCCGCCTAGTGAATGTCCAACCAGGATCTTCCTCTCATGATCAAACTTCTTTAACACCTCACACATAAGTCTTGCCTGATTCTTTAGTGATGGTTCGGCCAGACCATAATCCGAATACCCAAATCCCGGACGATCTATAGATACCATATCGTAGTTACTTAGCAAACTATCCGTAGAAAGGTACCTGGAAAAGTCGTCCCATGAACCAGGCGAACCATGAATAAATACCACAAGGACGTTATGTTCGTTATCAGAGTAAACAAAGTGAATGCTCTGCCCGTCTACCAGCAAAGTATCGGAAGTTAGCTTATCCTGGTTGAATGTGAGAAATTCATTCATCTCTTGTGCGCTGTACCTAAATTCCATGCAAGAATTGAGAAACATTGCCAGAAAGATGTATGTCAACCACCTCATCGTTTTAATTTCGCAGGAATATAGCCACTCTTTATTAAATTAGACTCAAATCTGTTTTTATGAAATTTCTTGTTTCCACACTGTTTATCATCACAGCATCCCTAAGCTACGCCCAGGAGCCCCTCATCCGGTATAATTACTTTGAAGACGATTTTAGCCCCTTTAAAACGTACAATATCAATTTTTTCAAGTTGAATGGAAAAGAAGTGGGGCATGAATATAACATTAGAACAAAACTCCTGGTAGAAAAGCTACATGAAAAGATGCAGAAGGTGGACCTCGTCAGAAAAGATAAAGAGGGAGATATCTATTTCAACTATCACTTACAGGTCGACACGCTACCCATTGCGTTTCAGAGACCCGAAGGACCACTACCCCAGGATGTAGTGGCAGAGATCACCATTGATATTTTTGATGCCGAATACAATGAACGGTTGTTTACTTCAAATATATACGGTTTGCTCGTAGATGATCGGAAGAATGGTAAGATGATCAAAAAGATCTATCGGAAGTTGTTCCGTGAGCTGGTAAACTAATGGATGATTTTTATTTACCGGAGATCCTCACATCACCCAGGTTAGCAGGTGATGAATTCAAACATGCCATCCGGGTACTTAGAAAAAATCCGGGCGACCAGATTGGAGTCTTTGATGGACAGGGCCAGTATTTCCTGACACGAATCGGATCAATTGGCAAGGATTATTGTGACCTGGAGATCCTGGACAAAAAAGTACTGCCTCAAAAACCATTTTATACGCATCTGGTCATCGCTCCCACCAAGAGCACAGACAGGATGGAATGGATGATCGAAAAACTGGCAGAGCTGGGTATAGATGAGGTCACATTTATTCACACTCAGCATGCTGAAAGGCCAAAAATCAAGACAGACCGGCTTGAAAAGAAGGCCGTCAGTGCGATGAAGCAATCCAAAAGCGGATATTTACTGAAAGTAAGTCCGCTTATTCGATTTAGCGACTTCATCAAATCCAATAAACAGGAAAGTGATCGATATCTCGCTACCGTCCAGGATGATCTTCCATTGCTTCAGCAGCTTGCTACTCCGGGTAAGTCTTCAACTATCTTAATAGGACCAGAAGGGGATTTTTCAAAAAATGAGATCGACGTTGCTTCTCAGCATGGCTTTAAGCCAGTATCCCTGGGAAAAAATACCCTAAGGACAGAAACGGCAGGATTGATAGCCTGCCACATTCTAAATGTTGTGAATAATTATTGAACTGCTTCGTAGGACGCACTGATGTTGGCCCCTGCTCGTTGATAATTGAGCTTCAAAAATCGTGATGTAATACTCTCAAGTAGCATGAAATCCACAGGACCATCTTTAAAGTTGAGAGAATCTGTGAAGACATTGTCTGTAGAAGATGCTGCAAACAACCCAAGCAAAAGCGTATCGGAAGCAGAGCAGTCGGTTTTCGGAACGATCTCATAGAGATACACAGAATCCTCATCATGTATTTCGTGCAAAACAAAAGAAGTATAAACACTATCGGCACAGGTATTGATAGGCCTTTCTTCTCCATTTTCAATATACTGGGTTCTGAACCATGTTTTAGCGCTATCACTGGCCAATAGCCTGACGACCTGATAATCATACAATCCCAAAGGAATATCCTGTTCCTGGCAACTGAACAGGAAAGGCAAAAAAGCTAATATTACTAAATACTTCATTCGCCGAAGAAACGAAAGGACAGTTAAAATATTTCCGGTATTTTGTCTCGAATCCATCATTTGCGCTCAAAAATAGGTGTTCCTTTTATCTATTTTGCTGAGATTACGTTGACTTATTAAAAAACCAGCGATGAAAATCAAGAGAAGGGAAGTTATCGAATGGAGCATTTTGATTGTTGTGGCAGCTACGCTTTACTTCACAGGGCTGCACACTCAGGTATTAGGACAGATGCAGCGTGTCATGTTGTCGACTGGTATCATCACTCCCAGCCTGGATGAACCTCAAACTCCCGCTTCATACCAGCTAACCCTGGAAGATCTCGATGGAAATAAGGTTCCATTTGAGCAATTTCGGGGCAAAAAAGTATTTCTTAACTTTTGGGCTACATGGTGCCCTCCCTGCATAGCTGAAATGCCAGACATCCATGATCTGTACAAAAAAGTAGGTTATAGCACCTTATTTGTGATGATCTCGATGGATAAGGAAAAAGAAAAAGCCAGAACGTTCATTGAAAATAAGGAATTCACTTTCCCTGTTTATTTCCTGGCGTCCCCTCTTCCGTCCGTATATGACCCACATGCAATTCCCACTACTTATGTGATTTCTCCCGATGGCGAAATCGTGGTCACCCGGCATGGTATGGCAAAATACGACACGAAGAAGTTCCGTAAATTCTTAAGCAACCTATAGCTTAAAAAAGATCTTTTTCTGATACAACCAATAGCAGAGGTACCAGTAAATCCCAAATATGCACAATGAACCAAGAATGAGCTGAAGTACCTCAGGAGCTCCAAACCAGCTGGTAATATCATCAGTGATTGCTCTCACATATCCATTCAGCCATCTGCTGCCCACTATTTCAAATGTGACATAGATGAAAATAGAGTTCATCCCTACTATGGTGAAGAATTTGAGATACTTTCTGTGATCCTTCATGTCTATCCACCAGTAGCAAAACACTAAACCCAGAATACACCAACCTAGTGAGGCCAGTGTAAATGATGTGGTAGCTATTCTTTTGATAATGGGAGTCAGGGATGTCCAATCCTGGACATAGCCGACAACCAGACAGATCACACCCCATATTATCAATGGTTTTATAGCCCCTCTGTTATTCAAAATCCATTTCCCGACCAAAGCACCACCAATGGTGTGAACTGCCGTCGGAAGGCAATTGATCGCTACCCAGCCACCCCTATTGATCTTGTTCATCAAAACCAGGTCCATCCAGTTACCGAAATTATGCTGATCCGTGAAGGGTTGATCGAATCCGGGAATATTGGTAAACCGATAAAGTCCCTCTGTGAGCAAAAGCAATCCCACGCAAACCAGGATCTGTTGCATATACGTCCACCTGAAAATCAGGAAAGCCACCAGCATGGTAAAAGAAAGCTGGGTGAGCACATTCCAAAGCTCAAAAGACAGGCCGTTTGGTCTCACGGCATAGTCCAGCACACCCCAGAAAAATAGCCAACCGGATCGGGTCAGGGCCTTCTTTAATGATTGATTCCAGGATCTTCCCATGGAATATTGCTTATGTAAGGAAAAAGCCATTGCCGTGCCTGCTATAAACATGAATCCTGGCTGGATCAAATCCCAGAACCTCAGACCATTCCACGGATGATGATGAAACTGCATAAAGAAGCCATGAAGAATGCCATCGGTGTGGTCATACAAATCGTAAAGTCCCGCCGCTTCGATAGCCAGCAGTACCATAATAAAGCCGCGCATGAAGTCGAGAGAGAGAAGTCGCTTCTGGGCGTTTGGGTCAGGGTTTAGGTCCATAGAGGTTATAAATCTAAATCATTTTTTCTTTCTGCCTAACCAGTAGATAAAGCCGGTGATAGGTAGTGAAGCAGCTATAAGGGATGAGAAAAAAACCAGCAATCTGCCTGGCAGTCCGGCAATCGAGCCAAAATGAATATCATAAACCATCCCGTGAAGTTTTTCATAAGCCGAAATTTCATCACCGGGCCCATGCATAAAATTTCCAATGATTTCCTTTCCGCTATACCGATCAAAATAATAGTGAGAAGATTTATAATTGAGCATTTCAGGGTCGTTGAGTGTTACCCTGATAATGTCCTGTTTTCCATGTGGGTTGCTGACCCTAAAAGCTTTTTCGGGATACTTTTCACGAAAAACCAGCGTGATGCTATCCATAATATCAAATGGATTTTCATAAGCGGGTATTGCCAAAGTATCTGATTTTGGCTGCTCATAGGAGACCCCCAATTCTCCAGTCACAGCCTTTAAACTGTTTTTCACCACGTCAAACCCCCAAAACAGCCCGGTGACAACCGCGAAAATGGCAATCCAGGTAGCATAAAATCCAAAGACATTATGAAAGTCATAGTTCAACTTTTTGGGTGATGCACCCCACTTAATGGAAAACCGACCTTTCCGCTCCTTTTTACTGGATGGCCACCAGATGACTAGGCCTGTAATAAGCATGACCAGAAATAAGAGTGTAGACCAGTGAACCACCTGCCTGCCAAAGTCTTTCAGCAACAGGTTTCTGTGTAATCCTACCATGAAACTGATAAAACCTGTATTCATATCCTGTAGATGGATCAGCTCTGCCGTGTAAGGATTGAGCTGGGCAATGTAGTATGTGCCCTGGCCGTACAACAACACCTCGCATGTTTTATCGCGTTCCCTGAAAAATGCGGTTCGGTAATCACCCTGCGGAAATTCACGGTCTATGGTCTTTTTGAGATCAGATGGGAGCACAAAATTTGTATCCTGTGGTGTTACCCCCTGGTAGAAAAGCAGATAGCGAAACTCTGGTTGCCAAACCAGTATAGCTCCGGATAAGGCTATGATAAAAAATAAGATCCCTACAACAAGTCCAACCCACAAATGGACCTGCCCAATCAGTTTTTTAATAGTCATTTATTGAAAATTTAGTCACAGCCCATATTGGGGAATATACATGGTCTTTTTGAAGTGTTTTGAATACTGTTTTTTAGAGATAATGCCACTTCAAAGCCCCAGCCATGAAGTGTCTCCAGTTGATTGTTTTCGGTCATATCCATCTCAGCACAATCTCCGTTGCCCGGCCCCCACGACCAGGCCATCCAACCTGTACCGGTCTCCTGGCAATAGTCCAGGATATATTTATAATCAATACAGCACTTACAGCCTACCTCCTTATGGGCAAACTCCCCGATCATGAAAGCAAGATTTTTAGCTCTTGCACCATCTATGGCATCTTTGATCCTGCTTTGAGGAATATTGGAGTCCCATTGATGCCAGGAAAAAATCAGGTTATTCTGCGGATCTGCCCTGAGTATTTCGGGCCCCTGATTCAGGATATCACTCTCTCTTCTACCCCATCCGGCTGCGTCAATTACCAGGGGTACAGTGATCCCGGCATTTCTTAATTGCAAGACTGCATTCTGGTATGTCAACCGATATTCACTGGGTGATACATCATGATTTCCAGCTTCGTTGGCTATGTTTAACAAAACATATTTTTTATGTTTCTCGATGACGGCAACAATGTCCTCCCTGCTCCAATAGTCCACACACTGCTGAAGATTTTCCCATTTCCCAGTCGCTTCCCATACACTAGGCATCGGTATCATGTTGTTGGCTATGCAATTGGTCAGTGTAGCATCCAGCTCCTCTGGTGTCCCCTTGGTGAACCAGAAAATCCGGATAATATTGGCACCTGTCTTCGCAATTTCACGGTAAGATTCCTCTCCGGACCGATCCTGGTAAAAGATCATTTTATTTACACCCCTGGCAATGAATTCTTCTCCATTTGGGGCAAAGATCTTCGCTCCCTCTACATAAAAGGTCTCCCGTTTGATATCCGCGCCACAGGAAAAACATGCAATTCCCAGGAATAGGATTGAAAGTCTGAATGGGCTGATCATTTGATAATTCAAGTTTGAAAATTTAAACTAAAAATACAACCGGGCAGTACAATCCTGAACTGTCTTGAGTGCCTCTTCACCTGAAATGAATTTGCCGATACCTGAAATTAAAGTAAACTCCGGTTAAATTAGCGTTTCCCAAATTAAACCGATGATGAAAAACCTCAACCTAATCCCATTATTCCTGCTCGCCATGCTTTTTGGATGTCAGCAACCGGAGACAGCAAAAACTTCTGACAAACCTAACTTCGTGGTTATTTTCTGTGATGACCTGGGCTATGGGGACCTGGGCACCTATGGCCATCCAACAATCCTTACTCCCAACCTGGACCAGATGGCTGCTGAAGGACAAAAGTGGACGAATTTCTATGTGGCTGCTTCCGTATGCACACCCTCACGAGCTGCATTAATGACCGGTAGATACCCAATCAGGAGTGGCATGTGTAGCGACAAATCCAGGGTATTGTTTCCTAACTCCGTGAATGGGCTTCCACAGAGCGAAATCACGGTGGCAGAGGCATTGAGAGACCTCGGGTACCAGACTACTGCCATCGGCAAGTGGCATCTTGGTCATAAAGAGCAATATCTCCCCACTAACAATGGCTTTGATTCCTACTTTGGCATCCCATACAGCAACGACATGGATGCCCAGACGGAAGGTCATCGCTACTGGGATTTTGCTGATAGCATACCTGTCAGATATTATAATGTGCCTTTGATGAAGGACACTGAGATTGTGGAAAGACCTGCGGAGCAGCATACCATCACCAAAAGATATAGCCAGGCAGCGGTGGACTACATCAAATCGCATAAAGAAGAGCCGTTTTTCATTTACCTGGCTCACAACCTACCACACATTCCACTTTTTACTTCAGATGATTTTGCAGGATCCAGCCTGAGAGGTTTATATGGAGATGTGATCCAGGAAATTGACAATGGGGTTGGCAAGATCCTGCAAACCCTTAAAGAGGAAGGGCTTGCTGAAAACACCATGGTGATATTCACCTCGGATAATGGACCCTGGAGAGTTTTCAGAAGCCATGGAGGTTCGGCAGGATTGCTGAGGGGTGGCAAAGGGAATACCTGGGAAGCTGGTATGCGTGTACCTGGCATATTCTGGTGGCCCGGAAAAATAAAGCCAGGCATACAGACAGATCTCGGCTCCACCCTGGATATTTTCACTACACTGGTAAGCATGGCTGGTGGTGAAATCCCCAAAGACCGTATCATTGATGGTCTGGACCTGACCGAAACACTCTTGCAGGGAAAGGAAAGCCCAAGAGACAATATGCTCTACTACCGGGGCACAGAAATATTTGCTGCCAGACTGGGAGATTACAAAGCACATTATACCATTCAGGGTTCCTATGGCATGTGGGAAGAAAAAGAAAAACTGGAGACCCCCCTCCTATTCAATCTTTCAGTTGATCCTTCAGAAGAATGGAACATTTATGAGGATAATACTGAAATGGTTGCTAAAATTGACGCTTTGATTGAAGAGCACCGTCAGGACCTGGTTCCCGGTGCAGACATGCTGGCTGACAGAGAATAAAAAATGCTAACAGAAAACTTAAGTATTGCAGTTGAGATCCAGTCTACGCTGGGTGAAGGTTCGATTTGGGATGATAAAAAACAATGCCTTTATTGGGTAGACATCTACCAGGGCATATTACACAGGCTGGACCCAAAAATTGGCAAACATGACTCCATTAAAGTGGGGGGCTTTCTGGGGTCGGTCGTGCCCTCTGAATCAGGTGAAATGATCTTGCTCAACAATCGCTCTTTTGTGAGCCTCAACTGGGAAAAG